>CAJQQK010000096.1 GCA_905480435.1 uncultured Hyphomicrobiaceae bacterium
GACGCGGTCTGATATCCGATCCCATTGCCGGTCGCTTAAAATCGCTCGATCCAAAACACTCATGGTCGCCTCCTGCTGAAAGCTACCTTGAATCAGTATTCGCAAACTAAGGGAATCCCTAAGAGTCCACAGCTCCTAGGCCTCTAGCTTCAGGCACGACAACGGCTTCGTAAGGTTCAGTAACCGTCACTGCAGACAGTTTGGCGCCAATTACCTTCGCAAGCTCGATGGCATGGGATATGGCTTTGCTCCCAATTTCAGAACCATCGGTTGCAATCAGAATGTGCTTATACATGGGCTTCTATTTCTCTGTGTTTGGATGACTAGACGATCATGCCTTTGGCCCGCATTA
Organism: uncultured Hyphomicrobiaceae bacterium; assembly: GCA_905480435.1. Taxonomy (GTDB): domain Bacteria; phylum Pseudomonadota; class Alphaproteobacteria; order Rhizobiales; family Hyphomicrobiaceae; genus CAJQQK01. The sequence continues at coordinate 353 of CAJQQK010000096.1, forward strand.
TCCGATCAAGAATCGATAGCCATCCTTGATATTGGTCAAACAAACCTAATCGCGGCCAAAACTACTTCCACTGCACCGGTACATCTTACGGAACGTTATCTCATGACCAAATTTGACGATGAATTCACGCTCATCGAATCCAAGCTCAGTGGCTTCATCACCGAGGATGGCATGAACATCGAAGTCTGGATCTATCGCAGTGATGCAGAAAGGACTTGGCTGTTAGAGGTTGTCGACGAAGAAGGCGGTTCCACGGTTTGGGGTGAGCGATTTGAGACAGATCAGGCAGCCTTAGATGAAGTGAAACAAATCATTGAAAAGGATGGCACGGCGATCTTCTTGTCTGATCCAGATGAGACCAAACACTGACGCAGATTGATGTTCTTTTCTGCTAGTGATTTTAAGCGGAGCACGCATACCAATGACCACAGATCAAGATGGTGTTGGCGGTAGAAATCCGCCCTGGTCACGGGACGAACTGATCGTGGCGCTGGATTTCCACCCCAACCTGCTACTTACAGCCAAGCCAATGGCAAAAAGAATAATCCCGCTAAGAATTGCCTGCATTCGCTCGTCTGCTTCCTCAAGCGAGCCTGCCGACTAGATCAAACCTGGATCTAGCGCCAACATATCGGCTCAAGTTGGAAAAGGTTTGCTAGCTGCTGGTAAATTGCCGCTTCCTCGTGTTTCAGTGACGCTGGTCGTTCGAAGAAGGCCTCGACTGCTACCGCAAAAAACTCTTCCGGCCCGACTGCGCCGTATGCGTCAAATACTGTCCTGCGTCCGTTTTCAACATTTCGGACATGTCTTTCGTATGCACTGATGAATACGCGCCCCCAGTCAGCGTAGCTTTGGTCCTTGTTCAGGACGGGAACGCCATCTGTGTGGCCTGACATATCGTCGATTTGGTGGGCAAATTCATGAAAGACGACATTGTTTCCGTCCCTGTCGTGAATGGCGCCATGCTCTACATCGGCCCAGGAAAGAACGACAGGACCGCGCGCCCAGCTTTCACCGATGCGGATTGTTTCGCGCTCTGTCACGACATAGCCGTGGCGTTCGCTCCTTCGTGACTTGAATGCATCCGGATAGATAAGAATTGTTCGAAGATTCTGGTACCACGTGTCGGTATTCACGACGAGAATGCAAGCTTGTGCTGCAATAGAGAGCTGCATCTCTTCGGTGACTTCCAATCCATCGCATCCGATGAACTGGATTTGGTCCAGAAAGACATTGATCTTGCCTTCCAACTTCCCGCGCAATTCAGTCGGAAGCCTTCCAACTATGGGTACCGATTGTTCGATAATGGCCTGCTGACGCTTCGTTAGCTCCGATGACAGGAGTTTCGTGTGCGCCTGCTTTCTCAACCAGAAGCGAAAGGCAAGAGCGCCAGCACCGAGAAGCACGAGTGTAAGCAAAATCCACATGGAGGTTTAATAAGCCGAACGGAATGATTGGTGTAGCGGAATGCGCAGTGTATGTTACGGTTCAAGTACTCAATTCGGTTGAGAATTGCCAACCGGCTTTTAAGATGGTTGATGCATGAGCCAACCTCCGCATGATTTGGACGCAACGGAGTGTGCTTTCCTGTCGATCGCCAAACCACATCAAACACAAAAGAGACGTGTTCACGAAACGTATGCGTCGGCCGCCATTGCTTGCAGCCAAGCAAACCTCTTGATCAATGAAGGTCGGCTCGAACCTGCCGAAGAGATTCTGGCAGACGCAATGATACAATTCCCGAAATCGGTAGCACTACTCTTAGCACAGGCAAGATTGCTGCAGAGGCGCTCGAGTTGGTTGGCTTTAGCTGCCTGCTACGCGCGCATCATCGCAGTGGACGAAGCCATCGTCGGACCTGCGGGATGGCGCGATTATATCCGTGCTCTCAAAAATGCTGACTGCCTAGAGGAAGCGCGGGCAAAGGTGCTTATCGCGTTGAAACGCTTCAAGCATGATCGCCAACTCTGGCACGAGGCGGCCGAGGTCGCGGCATCCCAGGAGCGCTGGAAGGATGCGGCAAGTTGCTGGCAGAAGGTGTTTGAGTTGCATGGAGTATTCCGGTTGCCAAAAGCACAACTATTCCGCGAACGCACACTAGCGCTCTCCAATCTGGGAGAGTTCGACGAAGCCAGGCGCCTCCTAAAGTACGGGCTTCTATTGCATCCGCGGAACGGATCTCTTCGAAACCATTGGATCGCATTGAAAGTGGCGGCCACACGCGAAAACCGGACAGCTTTTCGTAGTGATCGGTCCGGGGGGCATGACCACTTAACGATCAGACAACTTTGTGAAAGTATCTGGTCGGCTGAGAGGAGCCTCGACCTTCTGGATTGGAAGGTCAATGGAGTTTACCTATGGCCGCTCATGCGCATGCGACTCTATTACTCGCTGGCGCAGCAAGTTGGCTTATATGATGCTCCACATCCTACGGTCGAGAGCCGGTCGATCACTTCGGAACGCGACCCTCACACAGTCCGAGCACTTAAACGGTGCTTGTGGCCACATAGTTTGTTGCACAATCTTTACGCCGATGGTGCATCGCAGGATCTTGCCATACTTATGGCGACCAAAGCGGTGAATGGTAGCGAGCCATATACCGACGCGCTCCGAAAAGAGCTGAGCGGACGGACGCTCTTATTGGACCGAACCAACAAGCAGCATGGTGGCGTATTTGACGGCTCACTCGATTACAATGATCTGGTAAGATCATTTCGGAAGCGCTACTATCGGCTCTCGGACGAAATCGTTGGGTTCGATGATCAAATTAAATGCGAACGCATCGCGGATCACTTCGCTGATAGCTTAAGTGTCTCTGTAGGTGACCTACCAACAATGTGCGGCAAACGTATTGCATCGTTCCAGGCAATGCGACGGGGTTTCCAGCATTTTTGGCGCCGTCATCCTATCCGGACACTCTTTCTGACCAACGGTTATGGTGAGTTATGTAGACCAGCGCTTGCTGCAGCTCACGATACGGGCGCGAGCGTTGTCGAACTGCAGCATGGTACTATCACGAAGTACCACCTAGGCTACAGCTGGCCCCAACGGGACCACGTCCCTTACTCTCCCGACGAACTTTGGTGCTTTGGCGACTTTTGGCACGAGAGAACCCCGCTAGCCGGAAACGTCCGGCCTCGTACAATCGGAGCGCCGTATATTGAAAAGCTGGCTAAGGCTAAGAAGGTTACTCGCGACGATAACATGGTTGTCTTCACATCTCAGGGGGTAATCGGCAGAAGATTGCTTGAGATTGCAATGGCGACGGCGCAGTTGCGGCTTGATAAGAAGATTATCTACCGTCTGCACCCAAATGAGGCACTTGGCGATTATGAAGAGCAAGTCAAATCGCTTGGCGGTGCACCAGTCAACTTTAGCCTCTCTCACCGTGACCCAAACATTTTTGAACTACTAGCTCGTACGCATACCCAAGTAGGTGTGTTTTCAACTACTTTGCTTGAAGGAATGGTGTTGGGGACGCGTACCGTCCTTATCGACCTTCCGGGCATTGAATATATGGAGGCTGTGATCGATCGAGGAGACGCGATCCTTGTTCGCGATCAAACAGAACTTGCTGAGAGGCTGGACAATGCACCGCTGGCGAAAGATTCAGCATACTACTATGCTTCCCCTGCGCAGCAGCTGGTCATGGCTTGACCATTGCCCTCCCGTAACGAGCAAATTTTTGGACAATGGCAATGAAAATATTCCAATTGGGTGAAAGGAGCTTCAGCTTCCTAGATCCCTACATCATTTCTGAAATCGGTGTGAATCACGAAGGTTCCATTGATCGAGCAAAGCGGATGATTCAGTCGGCCGCTGAGGCAGGTGCCCATGCCGTCAAGTTCCAAACCTACAAAGCTGACTTGCTCGCGACACGTGAGTCCAGTCCCTCGTATTGGGACCGGCAACAAGAACCGGCCACCAGCCAGCATGCATTGTTCAAGCGGTGGGATAGCTTTGGAGAGGAGGAATATCGTGAACTCGCAGCGTACTGCAATGAGTGTGGCGTTGATTTTATGTCGACGCCTTTTGATATGGATGCGGTAGAATTAGTTGCCGCACTGGCGCCAGCGATCAAAGTTGCATCAGCCGATGTAACAAACGTGCCACTGCTAAGGCGGATCGGGGCATCGGGCTTACCCGTTGTGATGTCAACTGGTGGCTCGCGCTTCGACGAGGCCGCAGTTGCAATTCACGAGTTGAGGGAAAGTGGAGCGCTTTCTGTCTCTCTATTGCACTGTGTCCTGAACTATCCGACACCGCCGGAAAACGCTGAGCTTGCTCAAATCGTTGAGATACAACGCTTGTTTGGTGACGATTGCGCAGTCGGATATTCGGATCACGTCCAGCCAGACCGTGATGGCAGTATGCCTGCTCTTGAAATTGCCGCGCTACTCGGCGCCACGGTGATCGAAAAACACTTCACGGACGATAAATCTGCCCCCGGCAATGACCATTATCATGCGATGGACGCAGATAACCTCGGGGCCTTTACAGCGAAACTTGCCGCAATGCGAAGGCTCTATGGATCACCGACGCGCAACTTATCGAAAGAGGCGAGCGCAATTAAAAATGCGCGAAGACGCGTCGTGGCAAACGTCAACCTGATTGAAGGCCAGGTCATTCGTAAAGATGACTTGATCGCACTGCGCGCCGATCACGGTATTGAAATTGCGCATTGGGACCGCGTGGTCGGTCAAACTGCTGCACGCACCGTCGCTGGTGGTAAACCTCTCGGATGGGCGGATCTAAAATGATCGTCACTATTTGCGGCGCTTACAAGAATGCCGGAGACCACTTGATAGGCGACCGCGCAAGGGCGCTGCTGAGAGCGCACGTTGATCCCGACATCGTCGTATTGGACCGAAAGGCAATCAAGACCGATGACTCCGAGCTTTTCCGAAAGGCACGAGCCGTTCTGCTGACAGGGGGACCGGCCTATCAAAGAGAAATCTATCCGACCATTTACCCGATAGAGCTTGAAAACATCCCGTGTCCGGTTATCCCTTTCGGACTAGGTTGGAAGGCACCTTCGACACAAGCACCTATTGAATTTCGTTTCTCTCCATCAGGGGAGAAATTCATACGTGCCGTTCACAATAGAATTCCGTGTTCGAGTGCACGCGATCCGCTCACCGTCGAGGTCCTAGGGTCTCTCGGGGTTGATAACGTTATAATGACTGGTTGCCCCGCTTGGTACGATCTATCATATCTTGATGAGCCTTATGCGTTCACGGACCGAGTGCAAAAGCTAGTCCTCAGCACACCAGCGCGTATACAGCCGGGCACGCGCAAACTGATGCTCTGGCTGGGGAAGAGGTTCCCAAATGCAAATCGAGTATTGAGCTTCCATCATGGCCTCTTGCCTGCACTGAATAAGTCAGGCATCAAACGCGCTGCTGATTTCGCTCGGCTCTCTTTCGAGGCAATGCGTTATGGTTGGCAGGTTGAGTCACTCGCCGGCAGTCTTGAGAAACTCGAGACTGTTTACTCAAGTGCGGACCTCCACATCGGGTATCGCGTACACGCGCATCTCTTCTGCCTATCGCGACGCATTCCCTCCATCTTGATCAACGAGGACTCTCGGGGTGCCGGTCAAGCTTGTGCACTAGGCACAAAGTCTTTAGGCGTCGGAGACGGCAAAATCGACGCAATCAAAGCGGCAATCGAACATCACTTTGAAACTCGTGGTTCAGATGTCTCCGCCAGTGTGGAAAGGATGCTTTCTACCTATCCGGAGATGAAGCGGTTCCTCGCGACGATCTGATATGTCTGTGTCGCGCGACCCACAGCTGTGCAGTGATGTGTCGGTTGAGATGATCTGTTGTAGCGCTGAGACCGGAAAATCAGTCATTCTTTGGGCATGGTGGCACTTCAAACATTGCCGAACGATATTGAGAGCCTCAAGGCGCTCATTCTCGCCGAGCGTGCAGCACAGGCTGTCGAGCGTGATTAATTGCGGACGCGGAATGCGCGCCTTGAGGTGATCGTCAGTCAGCTTCACCGCCTGCAGTTCGGGCGCAAATCCGAGAATCTCAGCGGCGATCAGTTGAATTTTGCCCTGGAAGATCTGGAGGCAGCCGCCGCATTTATTGAAGCCGAACACGAGCAAGCTGACACGGCGGTCAAGGCCCGGAACACAGCAAGCCGCCGAGCAAACCGTGGGAATCTGCCAGAACACCTCCCGCGTGAAGAGATCATCATCGAGCCGGAAGACAAAGAATGCGCGTGCTGCGGTGGCGCACTGCACGTCATCGGCGAAGATGTGTCGGAACGTCTCGACCACATTCCGGCAAAGCTGAAAGTGATTGTCACGCGACGACCGAAGTATGCCTGTCGGTCATACACTGATGGCGTTGTCCAAGCGCCGGCACCGGCGCGGCTGATCAGCGGCGGCATGCCGACCGAAGCCTTCGTTGCCGATGTGCTGGTCTCGAAGTATGTCGACCATCTGCCATTGTATCGCCAGTGTCAGATTCTTGCGCGAGACGGCATCGAGATCCATCGATCAACGCTTTGCCCATTGAGTCGGCTTCGCAGCTTTTGAACTTTTTCCGCTGCATGAGCGCCTGCTGGAGATCCTGAAAACATCACCGAAACTCTTCGCCGATGCAACGCCCTGTCCTGCGCTCGATCCATGCCGTGGCCGAACCAAGAAAGATTATCTGTGGGCGGTTGCCCGCGATGACCGTCCTTGGCAGGGGATTGAGGGAAGCAACGCCCCACCAGCGGTCGCCTACGCATATGCACCGGGACGCGGTGGCGCGCACATTCAGCGCATACTTTCCGGCTTCACCGGCATCCTCCAGGTTGATGGCTATGCCGCCTACAACAAGCTCCAATCAGATGTGGCTCTGGCGCTGTGCTGGTCGCACTTGCGGCGCCGGTTATGCGACATCGCCAAGGGCGGCAACGCACCGATCGCAACGGAGATCTTACGCCGGATCGGCGAACTCTACGACATGGAGGCGGAGATCCGCGGCCGTTCCGCACAAGAGCGCCATACAGTAAGGCAGGCGCGCGCCAAGGACCTCGTCGGCGGTTTTATTGCCGCATCGATTTCTGATCGACGGAAAGAAGCTTGACCGATACCAGACTAAACTTGACGCTGGGTACTTATGTCCATCCGCTGTAAGTAGCTCAGAGTGGTTTGCTAGATACTTTAAAGCCTAACACACTTGGCAGCTAGTCACGGGCGACGACTGCCGTACATCGGTCGGTGTATCGTTGCTTTTGTCTGCTTGGCACGGCGACATGATTGCAGTAGATATCTGCGTATCGCTTGCTCGTAAAGTTTACAGCTGATCGAGACAACCGCCACGAAATGCCGCCCAATCATTTCATCAACCAAATTGCTGAAATCCCAGCAGACCAACTGGCAAGGTACGAATTTCTGAGGTTAACCTATGGCCCTTCGCCACCTTCGCGTTCTTGAAGAAGAGAGCGTTTACATTCTTCGTGAAGTTATTGCTCAATTCGAGCAACCTGTGCTGCTTTATTCTATAGGCAAAGGTTCTTCCGTCCTTCTCCATCTTGCATTTAAAGCATTCCATCCAGCGCCCATTCCGTTTCCACTGCTTCACGTCGACACGACCTGGAAGTTTAGTGAGATGATTTCGTTTCGCAATGAGTTGGCAAAGAAGTTCGATCTAGACATGATTGTTCACGTCAACCAGGAAGGCATCAAGAACCGCATTTCCCCGATCATTCATGGTAGCGCGGTACACACCGACGTCATGAAGACCCAGGCGTTGCGGCAAGCACTCAATGAGCACAAATTCGATGCTGCAATTGGCGGCGCACGTCGAGATGAAGAAAAGTCACGGGCCAAAGAGCGGATTTTCTCGCATCGCACTGTTGAACACCGCTGGGATGCTCGCAATCAACGCCCCGAATTATGGAACCAGTTCAATGGACGACTGGCACCGGGCGAGAGTATGCGAGTCTTTCCTCTGTCCGATTGGACGGAGCTTGACGTGTGGAATTATATTGAAGAGGAAGAGATTCCTGTTGTCCCCCTCTACTTCGCCAAAGAGCGTCCTGTAGTCGAGCGAGACGGAATGCTCATCCAAATCGATGATGACCGTTTGCCATTGCTGCCAGGCGAAACACCGCAGATCCGACGCGTGCGATTTCGCTCTCTGGGGTGTTACCCGCTAACTGGTGCAATCGAGTCTGCCGCCACCAATATTAATGAACTAATCGAGGAGCTAAAAGTATCTCGCCTCTCTGAGCGCCAAGGGCGCCTCATCGACAAAGATCAGTCGGCGTCGATGGAGAAAAAGAAGGAGGAGGAGTATTTTTGATGAACACATCATCTTCGAAGGCATCAAGCGCAGCCAGCAAAGATGCTGCATTGGCCGAAGGAGAACCAGCTCTGCGTTTCCTGACGTGTGGCAGTGTCGACGATGGCAAAAGCACGCTCATTGGCCGCTTGCTTTACGAGACGGGTCAAATATCCAATGATTCACTTCAAGCGCTGGAAACGGAGAGCAAGGTATATGGCACAAATGGGGATAGCATAGACTTTGCCTTGCTGGTTGATGGGCTGCAAGCGGAGCGCGAGCAGGGCATTACGATCGATGTTGCCTACCGCTATTTCGCAACCGGTAGGCGCAAGTTCATCGTCGCAGATACTCCCGGTCATGAGCAGTACACGCGCAACATGGCAACCGGAGCTTCCCGTAGTGATGTCGCTGTCGTTCTCGTTGATGCACGCAAGGGTATATTGCGCCAGACACGACGGCATAGCTGCATCGCGCGATTGCTTGGAGTAGGTCATGTCGTTCTTGCCGTGAATAAAATGGACCTGGTCGACTACTCCGAGGAACGATTTAGAGAAGTTGAGGCCAGTTACCACCAGTTCGCACAGGAGGTAGGCATCCTCGAGGTAAGCGCTATACCACTGTCAGCGTTGAAGGGAGACAACCTTTGCGTCCATTCAAAATCGATGCGTTGGTTTCGTGGACCGACGCTACTTGAGTATCTCGAAACAGTTGACGCCGGATGTCCGTATGTTGGCGATTTTCTGCGTATGCCGGTACAGTTGGTCTGTCGGCCTAATCAACATTTCCGCGGGTACGCAGGTACGCTGTCGTCGGGCATTGTGAAAGTTGGAGATAAAATCGCTGTAATGCCATCGGGGCGAACATCGATGATCGATCGCATTGTGACTTATAACGGCGATCAGCAGCAAGCGGTAGCGGGCGATGCGGTCGTATTGACACTAACCGATGAAGTCGACATCAGCCGCGGCGACGTGATTTGTGCTGATGAGCAACGTCCCGAAATATCAGATCAGTTCCAGGCGAATGTAGTGTGGATGAGTACAAAGCCAATGTTGCCCGGCCGACCTTACATAATCCAGCAAGGCACGCAGCGGACTAACGCGCAGATCAGCACCATAAAACATCGCATCGGCATGGACACGCTACAGGAGATGTCTGCACGCAAGCTACAACTGAACGATGTAGCCGTAGCCAACCTTTCGACCTCAAAACCCCTTGTTATCGCCCCCTACGCAAAGGAGACCCGACTGGGTAGTTTCATTCTTATTGATCGACACTCGAATGAAACAGTAGGTGCTGGGATGATCAACTATGGTCTCCATCGGGCGCAGAACATCCACTGGCAATCCATCAATGTCACGAAAGAGCAGCGGGCACACTCTAAGGGGCAAAAGGCCTGCTGCCTCTGGTTCACAGGACTTTCGGGTTCGGGCAAATCAACTGTTGCCAACGCGCTAGAAATCAAGTTGCAGAAGCGTGGGTTCCACACCTACATACTGGACGGCGACAATGTGCGGCATGGCCTTAACCGCGATTTGGGATTCACAGACTCTGATCGGGTAGAAAATATCCGTCGCGTATCGGAAGTGAGCCGCCTTATGGTTGACGCCGGCTTGGTGACGATCGTTTCCTTTATCTCGCCGTTCCGCGCGGAACGAAGGATGGCCCGGGAGCGATTTGATGACGGTGAATTCTTGGAGATCTTTGTGGACACGCCCTTGGGAATTTGCGAGGAGCGTGACCCCAAAGGTCTCTATGTGAAGGCGCGGAGAGGCGAGATAAATAACTTTACTGGTATTTCTTCTCCCTACGAGGCGCCTGAGAGGCCGGATATCCGGCTGAATGGCGGCACGTTGCAACCTGATGAATTGGCGGATCAAATCATTGCAGAGTTTGTGCGGCGGAGATTCATCGAAGACATCCAATCTTGATCGACCCGCATCCGCGAGAAGGAGCAACTAGTCCTGAGCTGCAAAACTCGCGATCTGATCTGACCATAACCATCTTCCCGGTCTGCGATCAGATCAAGATTATTCTAGGAGTTCTGGTGCACAGTCTCATTGAAGCAAGCGATGAGAAGCGTCTGCTGCGCCTGCATGGCCAACTGGTCGGATACAAGCTTCTGATCGTTGATGAGCTTGGATACGTGCCACTATCGACATCCGACACTGAACTGCTGTTCTAGGTGTTCTCGCAGCGATACAAACCTGGATCGACGGTGGTCATCAGCAACTTGCCGTTCGATGAGTGGACGGACATCCGTATTCGGCTCGGAACGTTTGACAGGCTCACTGATCGATCGCCTGACGCGCCACGTGCACATCCTGGAGATGAAAGGCGACAGCTACTGACCCGGGGACAGCAAACGCCGATCACGCAAAGCCAAACCGCCCTCGTCCGAGGTCACCAAGAAATAAGACAATATAAGCATAAAAGCCTCCGATATCGGCCGCCTTTATGCTTGCCGTCAGTGATGTACTTATACTCCGGCCAACTGGTGGAAAATTACTTCGGCGTTGATATAGGCGGCTTGCTCCTTCCCAAATTTTATGGCTGCAAACGATCTCCACCACGAAGCGGCTCCTTTCCTAGAACCTATCAGTCATTGACCTCCATCGCACTCCGCATTGACAGCTGACACACAATGAGTAATCTCCGTCCAAATATGCCTTTTTGAGCAATGACGAAAAAACGCGACTGGAAATAAGTAGGCCAGGTACATATGTCCAACATAGCACATATAGGGTTAGGCAAAACAGCCACAACAACCCTTCAAAAGACCGTCTTCCCGAAAATCGCATCAGACTTAGGCTACATTTTCAATGATGCTAAGATAGTAAATATTTTGCGTAAGCATAAATTCTATCCCTTATCCGCCGATGAAATATCAGACTTTAACCAAATAATGAGTAGAAATAATAATATAATATCTTTCGAGAGCTTGATACCATGGAACCCTGCGCTCTGGGAGCAGGCGGGACAGAAAAATCTAGAGTTGCTTGGCAAAGAGACAAAAATTCTCATCACTCTTCGGGATCCCAGAAGTTGGATGACCAGCGTTTATCAGCAGCAAGTGCACTCAGGAAATGTTATAAAACCCGAACACTTCTTTCTGTCAGAGGACGAATACAGGCGAGCACAATTTGTTCAAAAACCGAATCATTGCGAGTATCTTTGCCCGGACCACGTTGATTTTGAAAAACTTCTTGAAATTTATTCGAAGCGGTTTGATGCTGTCGAATGTGTAAGCATGCATAAACTCGGAGGCATGGAATTTTTAACACCTTTGCTGCCTATTGCTCATGATTACGTATCGGAGCTGCGAAAAGTTTACGCTAGTTCCAAAGTGGAGAATAAAGGCTACTCGCAGGCCGCAATGAAACTAACGTTTGCTAGAGAGGCCTTTCTTCGGTCCATCGGCTTGAAGAGTTACGGAACTAATGACAGAAGATTCGAAGATCTCGGTCGTTATGTGCGAGCACCCGCAAACAAACGCGGCGCACGATATAGCGACCTCTCTTTTTATCGACGGTCCCTTCGGTCTTTCGGTAAAGTTATACGAATTCTTGGTAAGCTGATAAGGTTTCCCAACTGGAGGCGGCTGATGCAAGATTACTTCGATAAGTTATATCCATATAAAAAGTATCAACTCCCATCGTCAATTGATCTTAACGAGAGACAAATAAAGGAAAACCTCTGTTTTATAAATGCCTTAAAATTTAAATGAGTGTAGGTATCAGCCGTTGATTGCAGGTTAGTCGGGGTGCGAGTTTCAGTTCCGGGGCAGAAGGTCGCTGACATCGGTGTGCGGGACAACCGTTAGTGCGTGCGAAGAGTTTGGCCCACCAGGCGCTTACATCGGTGTGAGTGAATTTGGTGGGTAGTTTCCAAGTAAAGCTAGTGCTCTTGTTGCAAGCAGGGCTGTTCAACGCTGACTGCTGCATAACTCTGCGATAAGGGATTCACGGTCGGGGATTTATCTGAATCTATAGGAGTGCGTTTGATTCGAAAGGAGCGCACTCATGGCATCAGAAT
>CAJQQK010000097.1 GCA_905480435.1 uncultured Hyphomicrobiaceae bacterium
CCAGGCCGCAAAAGCCAAGGCGCGCGGCTACCGAAACAGCAAGACCTTGAAGGCCGTCACCTACCTTATAGCTGGCAAACTCGATCTCAGGCTACCCACTTGAAACGTCGGGGAGCCCATCTTCTCAGCTTCGGGCAAATCAGATTCAGTAATTCTGTGCTGGTGATGGTCATGAATTGTGGGAAGCTTAACGGGACAGCCAGGTTTTTTTCGATCTTGATAAGCGTTTAGGCGCACTGTCTGACAAGGGCGATCCGCTGGAAGTTATCGATGCGGCTGTGCCGCGGGAAAGTTTCCGGATCGCGATCGAGGCGGCGGTTTGTCCGAACCGCGATGAGCGCAAGTCCAACGCTGGACACAAGGCCTATGATGCGATGCGGTCCCGAATTTCAAGATGCTGATCCTGGCGTCTCTCTACAATCTATCCGACGAACAGCTCGAATATCAGGTGCGCGACCGGTTTTCGTTTATGCGGTTTTTGGGTCTCGGCATTGAGGCCCCGGTGCCTGGTGCCACAACGATCTGGCTATTTCGTGAAGAGCTTGCCAAGGCCGAGGTGGTCAGGGATCTGTTTGACAAGTTCAATCACCATCTCGACGCCAAGGGCTTTATTGCGTGACAACTGCTTCGGTCCACGACAGCCGAGAATTCGAAGGGCTCCTCGACACGACCAACGCCTCGCGCGATGTTTTTTCTGATAGCGCCTATTGCTCCGCCGAGACCGAAGCGAAATTGAAGCGGCAAGGCTACAGGAGCCGTATTCATCGCCGCGGTGCAGTCGGCGCGAAAGCTTGCGCACAGCGGCAACTGGATTCGCTACGTGATAACACGCAACGGGCCAGAGCCGGTTGACGGACTAGAATCCGCCCCTGACTACCAGCACTATCTCGACAAACAGCTGGCTCCGGTGGCTGACACCATTCTGCAATTTCTCAATATCAGCTTCGACGACATGACGGGTGCACAGATGCAGATGTTCTAAAGACTGCATCGTGCATATGCTTGAGCCAAAGTGTTAATGTATACTCGGCTGACAAACACGCTATGGCACCCAATGTCCGCTCCATCACACATCGAGTGCGCAACTTCATTCGGAGAAAACAAATGCGTCGAGAAATCAATCCGTCGAACTTTCCAGAGCCTCAATCCAATTACTCTCAAGGCGTCGTGCATGATGCGAGCGCGGCGCGGATGGTCATATCAGGTCAAGTCGGTGTCCGGCCCGACGGCAGCATTGCCGAAGGACTTGACGCACAGATGCAGCAGACATGGGATAACTTTTTAGCTGTTCTCAAGACTGCTGGATTTGACAAAGCCGACGTCGTGAAAGTCACGCTCTTTACGACTGTTCCAGCTCTTCAAGAATTTCGCCGGGGCCGCGAACAAGCCCTCGCAGGGCACGCGCCGGCAGCAACCTACGTACAGGTAGCAGGCCTCGCAGACCCAGACTTCCTGGTCGAGATCGAAGGTGAAGCGGTTAAGGCAAGTTGAGCCGACATCACTGAGCTCAATGCCCCTGACTTTGCCCGATGGCGCGCTTGGGTCGGGAACGCTTCAATGGACTGAATGATCATCAAAAATGCATAGGGAGATGCAGAATATGAAAGCAATCGTTGTTGTGGACGGTGGTGTTGAATACCGCGATGCCGAGACGCCCAAGCCAAACGAGGACCAAGTTCTCGTACAGGTCCGGGCCATGGGCCTCAATCGCGCAGATCTTGCCGTCGCGGGCGGAGGCTCTCATGGCAGCACGGGTGGTGCTGGTACGATCGTTGGCATGGAGTGGTCTGGTGATGTTATCGAGGTCGGCGGCAATGTCGCTGATTTAAAGCCCGGCGACAGGGTGATGTGCTCAGGCGGCAGCGGCTATGCCGAATACGCCGTCGCCGATCGAGGCCACGCCCAGAAAATTCCTGATGCCAATGTCAGTTACGAGACTGCGGCAACGCTGCCGATCGCGCTTTATACGATGCACAACGCTATCGTTTCGCGGGGTCGGTTGGCCAAAGGTGAGTCAATCCTGATTCAAGGCGCGAGTACGGGTGTCGGCCTCATGGGTATGCAGATCGCCAAGCACATGGGGGCTGGCCTCGTCATTGGCAGCTCCACAAATCCAGAACGTCGAGCACGACTGACCGAGTTTGGTGCTGACCTCGCCATTGATACCAAGGATCCAAACTGGCCGGATCAAGTGCAGGAGGCAACTGGCGGCAAAGGCGTGAATGTCATTATCGACCAGATCAGTGCAAGCGTGGCGAACGACAACTTGAAAGCGGCGGCTGTCCTCGGTCGGATCGTCAATGTTGGGCGCCTCGGCGGCGCCCGAGGTGAATTCAATTTCGATTTGCATGCGCTAAAGCGCATTGAGTACATCGGCGTTACCTTCCGGACGCGCTCGCTTGATGAGGTCCGTGAAATAGGTCGCTTGATGCGTGAAGACCTATGGGAAGCTGTGGTTGCTGGCAAACTAAGCCTGCCGATCGATCGGACCTTCAAACTCAGCGAAGGTGCCGAGGCCTTAGCGCATATGGCCGCCAACAAGCATTTTGGCAAAATCGTCATGACAACCGATTGAGCGTCCGGCTCAACCGACTCGAACAACGAATGCTACACTGCCGGTCAATGCACCTGCAGCGCTGGCAACGACCAAGGAGACGACCTTATGACCCAATACACCTTCGACCATATCCATCTCTTCACGCGTGATCCCGAAGGCATGGCGACATACTTCGAAAGCATGCTCGGCGCGGAAGTGATCCGTTCATCTCCCGGCGGCCAGCTACGCATCGACCTAAAACTCGGTGGCGCCAACATCTTTATCCTGGATGTCTCAGCCAATCCAAAAGCAGTCGACGGAGCTCCACATCCTCATTGCGGCCTCGATCATTTCGGGCTTTTGGTTGAGGATATCGACAAAGTCTGCGACGCGTTAAAAGCCAAAGGTGCCAATTTCACACGTGGCCCCAAGACTATCCGTCCCGGTACGCGCATTGCCTTCATCGAAGGACCCGAAGGCGTCTCCATCGAGCTTCTGGAGCGCGGCCCACATATCACGTAAGCGCCAACATCAGGCAGCTATCCCGTCGGTGGCACGAAAGCCGCGCGCGTGCCACCGTCGACCGGAATAATCGAACCGGTCACATAAGTGGAAGCATCGCCACACAGAAAATGAATAACATTGGCCACATCTTTGGGCTGCCCAATCCGGCCCAGAGGAGAATTGCCACTAGGTCGGTAGGAACTGTCACCAAGCGAAGACGTCACGGCTGCGATCATCGGTGTGTCGACCGTTCCTGGTGCAACTGCGTTGACAAGAATACCTTGCGGTCCAAGCTCAGCCGCCATAACGCCGGTGATCACGTGCAACGCCGACTTCTGCGCACCGTACGCGCCGCCTCCCGTTTTTGGGCGAATCCCGGCAATCGACCCAACAAACACTATCCGGCCTGGATTGTGTTTGATTGCGGCTGGTCGCTCGACCATGAGTGGCACCGCGGCCCGTGCACAAAGCCATGCCCCACGAGTATTGACAGCAAATATCCGGTCGAAGTCCGAAACCGCCATGTCAGTTAGCGAACCCGTCGCCAATACACCTGCCGCACAGACAATCGCATCAACGTGACCAAACTGCTTCGCGACCGTCGCAAAAGCCGTGTCGATCGATGCCTCCTCAGCCACGTCACATTCAATCGACTGCATCCCGCTGCTACCAGCATCCTGGCCTGCTTCAGAACGAAACGCCCGATCCAATCCTGCCACTCGCCAACCATCATCAAGCAGGCGCCTAGCAACGGCTGCCCCAATGCCCGATGCAGCCCCTGTCACAATTGCATTCCGTGTCATTCCATATCTCCTCGGCTTTCCAGCATGCTCGTGGTGACATCAGCTTCGTCAACCTCAAGCACGTAAGGTGCCATCGTTTCTTGAGCCCGCGTGCGCCAATCGTGCCAGCGTTGCGCACCGCCATAATAAGCCAAACTGCCCGGCTTCGCATTGCCGTCACCGTTGTAATATGAAAAGCAATCGCGCAGTGGTGCTGAAAGCGTGTCCATTGCCGCACAATGCTCGGCGTATTCATCCTCGGCCTCTTTCGATACATCGATGGTGCGGGCACCGCGCTCACGCATCATCTCCAAAGCCCAAACGATATACGTCGCATGCATTTCGGCAACACGCGTAAAATTGAACTGGCCGCCACCACCTTGAGGTCCGTTCATGATGAAGAGATTCGGAAAACCGCCAGAGTGGATGCCAAGGACCGTCTTCGTGCCTTCCTCTTCCCATTTACTCTTCAGGGTTTGGCCTTGCCGACCGCGGATCATATTAAACGAGCCAGTGCCCATCCATTCAAAGCCGGTTGCATAAATCATCACATCGACAGGGTACTCCACGCCGTCATGAACAACACCGCGCGCATTGATTTTCTTAACGCCTGTCGGGGCCGTGTCGACAAGGTGTACGTGGGTTAAGTTGAACGCTGGTAGAAACTCGTCGTGGAAGGTTGGGCGCTTGCAGCCGTAAGGATAGTACGGTTTGAGGGCCGCTGCCGTTTTGGGGTCTTTTACAATCGCATCAACACGCGCGCGGATCTGCTCCATGATTCGAAAATTACTATTGAGCTGCATTTGAATGAGCTCTTCCGGCGGCAGTTCCCGCGTGTGTTTTTTTCGCTGTTTGAAATCTTGCGCTTTGCCTGACAGGAAATCGTCGTTTCCTTGCAGGGCGGTGCGACCGGCGGAAATCAAGGCTAATCGCTCGCGACGCTTGACCGCCCAGTTGGCCTCGTCCGGCCATGCCGCAAACTCCTCCTCGGTCGTGGCGCGCTGATCGCGCACATCAATGGAGGAAGGGGTTCGTTGGAAAACGTAAAGCTCTTTAGCAACCTTGGCGATTTCCGGCACAGCTTGTACAGCCGTCGCGCCGGTGCCAATGATGCCGACCCGCTTGCCCGCAAGGTCAACATGATAATTCCAGCGCGAAGTGTGAAAATCCTCACCCTCGAAATTTTCCATGCCTTCAATTTTAGCGAGCTTTGGCGTCGTCAGGATGCCATTTGCCAACACGACGAACCGTGCCTTCATAGCATCACTACGATCGGTCCGAATGATCCAGCGGCCGCTCGCCTCGTCCCAGTCTGTTTGTTCGACAGTGGTGTGAAATAAGCACAGATCGTAAAACCCGAAACGCTCAGCCATCGTCTGGCAATACTCAAGGATCTCGAAGCCTGATGCGAACTTCATTGTCGGGATGTGGCCCATCTCTTCGAGAAGAGGAAGGTAGCTGTAACTTTCGACATCGCATGCGATGCCAGGGTAGCGATTCCAATACCAAGTACCGCCGACGTCGCCGCCTTTTTCGCAAAAGCGCACATCGGTAAACCCCGCCTTCATCAAGCGGTACCAAAGCAGTAGCGCTCCGAAACCGGCGCCAATCACCAAGATCTCGCATTCGTCGTCCAAGGCTGATCGTTCAACTGGTGGCTCGGAGTAAACGTCTTCAAGGTACTTCGCAAAATCACCTTCCATGGCGATGTAGTCGGCGGCGCCTGCACGGGCGTCCTTGAATGCGCGATATTTCGCTTGCTCCTCAGCGTTAAATGCCGCGCCAGCCGGCGCCTGCGGCAGCGACTTCAACGCTTCGTCGTTGATGATCGAATAGCCCTTCCCGGCAATCTTGTCGGTGGCTTTTGCGGCCTGGGTATTAAAAACTTTTCGGCCGGACACAGGGTCGATGCTGATCGATTGACGCATTTCTGCTGATTATTCCTTGATTGAAGAGTAAGCGTTACTCAGCATACCGCCAGTGCGGCAACTCGTCGATATGAGCCATGTCAGAAATCGGTCATGCGTTGAAAGGCTTCAGCTGACGCAGGTTGCGCAGTTTTTGTTTGGGGCTAAAGAAGCAAGCGCTCATAGGAATTTGCGCACGCGATCAAGCACAAGTTGATAGTGCAGTTGCCTTAGCGCTACGATCAGACGAGCTGAGCCAGACCGAAGACCGGACGTTCACGATCACAAAGGAAATTACCTTATGGAAATGCGAAGTTTCGGCAATACCGGTCTTGAGGTCTCTCGTTTGACGTTTGGTTGCGGGGCCGTGGGCGGGCTGATGACGAAGGGTGATGCCGCGGATCAAGACCGTGCAATTGCTTGGGCACGGGACAACGGCATTAACTTTTTCGACACTGCCGCGAGCTACGGAAACGGCGTCTCAGAGACAAATCTCGGCCGCGCACTCAATGGCAATACTGACGGCATTGTGGTCAGCACCAAGGTTGGCCTGAACAATGACGATTTGACTGACGTCGCAGCAGCCGTAACCAAGTCACTTGATGCCAGTTTGATGCGATTGAAGCTCGACCACGTGGACATCTTTCAACTCCACAACACCTTAGGTCGTCCGGATCATCGCGGCACACTTAACGTCGACCAGGTATTGAATGACGTTGTCCCAGCATTCGAAAAACTGAAGGATGCAGGCAAGACACGCTTCTTAGGTTTTACGGCCAAAGGCAAAGCGGATGACTTACATAAACTAGTCAAATGCGGAGCCTTTAGCAGCGCTCAGATTTTCTATAATTTACTTGTACCATCTGCTGGCGAAGCCGTGTCAGCCGATTATCCAGCCGAAGATTTTCGTCAACTTCTTGACGTCGCGATGGCCAACGGCGTTGGTTCAATTGGTGTGCGCGTGCTGGCTGGCGGGGCACTGTCCGGCAGTGAGGCGCGCCATCCACTCGGGATGTCGTCAGTAGATCCTATTGGGTCAAATACTGATTACGCGACCGACGTGCAGCGCGCCCTTCAGTTCAACCCACTGGTTGAGGCTGGTCATGCCGCAAGCTTGCCGGAACTCGCGGTGCGCTATGTCATTTCCAATCCAGCACTCGTAACAACTGAGATTGGCATCGCAACACTTGAAGAATTGCAGGCAGCAGCAGCTGCCGTAAACAAAGGGCAACTGTCGAACGAAGCGTTGGCGCAGGTCAGCAAGGTGCAGGCGGGGTTCGTGGCGTCGGCTTCATGACAGGACAGTCCCGCGCCTCCCTCCTTTGAAGACTTTGCCAAACTCGTCGTGCCTTCATGGCACGAGCGTTGCTTGCTGCATGGTCACGGCGTTGTCAGCCATGCAGCCGATCACAACCGGGCCGCCTCTATGGCACGCGCCGCCATGGCGAGTTGAGGTAAGGGATTCCCAATATTGCTTTGAGCACCATCAATGAGCAGCCACGGTCGATAGTGGTCGCCATGTGGAGAGTGTTCGTATTCGATGCCGCCAACATTGGCGCCGGTAATGGGGTCGAATAGCAGCCAGGCACGCACACCATAGCGCTGCATCTTCAATCGTTTCTTCATGGAGCCGCCATCATGTTCCTGTTGTGGGGTATGTAATTAACGATTATGAGGCCGAATTGTTGAACGGCGGCCACACACACTGCTCTTACAATACCGCTGGCCGGCGGACTACCCTGCACTCGAAACCCTGGGCAGGTTACGTCAGCAATGGCCCGCAGCAGGCCCGTCAGAACTAAAGAACGACAGGAATCGAACAATGGTCCATGTGGAACGGCTCGGCCCGATCATCATGCCTGACACCCACCCCTCGATCGGCGACAATATCCAGGGCCCCTCGCTGATCCGCGTGCCGGACTGGGTCGAAAATCCACTCGGCCGCTACTACCTATATTTTGCCGACCATAAGGGCAAATACATCCGCCTCGCTTATGCCGACACGCTGACGGGACCGTGGCAGGTGCATCCGCCTGGCAGCCTGCATCTGAAGGATTCGCTGTTTCCCACCGACCCGCCACCAATCCCAGCGGACGGCGGCGCGGCAGCGATGGCGAGTAGCCGCGCTTCCATCTCCGGCAAGCGCTCTCACGACTTTAACACCGAATCTACCACGACCCATATCGCTTCGCCCGACGTGCACGTCAGTGAAGAGAACCGCTGCATCATCATGTATTTCCACGGATTAGAGTCGTTCGCGCAACAAGCGACACGGGTAGCAGTGTCGCAAAATGGCATTGACTTCACGGCCAAGCCGGAAATCCTCGGTCGCACCTATTTTCGCGCCTTCCATCGCCCCGACGCTGTCTACGCGATGGCGATGCCGGGGCAATTCTACCGATCACGGGACGGTTACACGGGATTCGAGGAGGGGCCGCGGATCTTCAACCCGACGATGCGTCATGCCGCCTTACTGCAACGCGGTGACACGCTGTATGTCTTCTGGACACAGGTTGGCGACGCGCCGGAAAGTATCCTGCTCAGCACGATCGACCTGTCGCAAGATTGGACCGAATGGCGGGAGGCAAAACCGATCATCGTACTGCGGCCAGAATTTCCCTGGGAGGGCGCCGACGCTCCCAATGAACCGTCGATCCGCAGCACGGCCTATGGCCATGTCAATCAGTTACGCGATCCGGCGATCTATATGGAGGGCGACGAGATCTACCTCCTTTACGCCGTCGCAGGCGAAGCCGGTATCGCCCTTGCCCGGGTCACACTGAAGGATTGATCAGGCCTAATAGAACGTCGGCCGCGATCGCGTTTCCCAAAAACTGCCCGTTGAACGAGGCATTGCCGTCAAGCGCATCCGCCAGGCTAACAGTAGGCCAGTGGTTCCGGCCGATGTTAGCTGCCGTCTCCCGAATGCCGTTGGTTTGCCGCCGCCCATGCTGAATGATCGATCAAAGACCATGGCTGTTCGGACAAGATCAACTTTTGTCACGGTACTCATCATGCGCAAGAAACGGGTCGTGCTGCTGGATGCAGTGTGCGAGACAGCAGTATGAAACATGCCCCTCCACCTACAATCAACTTGATCTCTGGATTGCTCTTGCTTGGTTTGGCAACGGTCTGGGGCGGGTCATTCTTCTTTGCGGAAATAGCGCTTCGGGAAGTGCCTCCATTCACAATTGCACTTCACCGCGTCTTCTGGGCTGTTCCCGCGCTCTTTCTTATTGTCTGGCTAAAAGGCATAGAAATTCCATGGTCAATGAAAGCTTGGGCTTGCTACTTGATCATGGGAGCGCTGAACAACGCCATCCCGTTCTCTCTCATTTTTTGGGGCCAAACGCATATCGGGAGCGGGCTAGCTTCAATCTTGAACGGCACAACAGCAGTTTTTGGTGCGGTTGTCGCTGGTGTGCTGCTTGTTGATGAGCCATTAACGGTTCGCAAAATCATCGGGGCGATTTTCGGTATTCTGGGAGTTGCCGTCATCATGGGAGTTGACGCACTTACCAATTTCGATCCGAGAAACCTTGGTCAACTTGCCATTCTGGGAGCAGCGCTATCTTACGCATTTGCGGGCGTTTGGGGAAAGTGGTTTTTGTCAGACTACCCGCCGATTATGAACGCGTTTGGCATGCTGGTTGGTGGTACCGTTCTGATGCTCCCAGTTGCATTTTATGTGGAAGGCGTGCCGTCTTTCGCACTGTCATTGGAAGTTTGGTCCAGCTTGTTGGCCGTGGCGCTCCTATCAACAGCGGTAGCCTATCTTCTTTATTTCGAAATCCTTGTGCGGGCAGGGTCAGCAAACCTTATGCTGGTCACTTTGCTGATCCCACCGATAGCAGTTGGATTGAGCTACACATTCCTTGGCGAACGACTGGGCAGCGAAGCAGTATACGGATTTGCTCTGATTGCCGTTGGCCTAGCGATAACTGACGGCCGATTATTGAACCGTTTTTTGGGAAAGCGAAAAACCAAAGTGTCATGATGGGTCCGCAATCTCTGCACTGTATCGCGCAGGGCGTTGAGGAATAACGCGAATGAACTAATGCCGAAATTGGGCGCGTTTGTTGAATTCGAAAGCCGCCTCGTTCAGGGCATATCAACGCAAGATTCCCATTCGCGGAACAATTACATGGCTGATCCACCAATCCCGACACTCTGACCAGCACTCTGATAGAGATCACCGCGCAGGGATAGCCAGCAGGGTCGGCGGCACTAGATCATGAAAACGGACGGGGAAACGCCAGCGCTATCGTTCGCGCGTCGCGTCGCGATTCTTGTTTGCGTGGTGCTCACGGTCACGCTCTACTTCACAACATTGATGATTGCGTCAACGGTACTGCCGCAGATCCAGGGCGGGCTATCGGCGACGGCCGATGAAGTCTCGTGGGTGATGACGTTCAATCTGCTCGCAACAGCGGTTGGCACGCCCACGGCTGGGTGGCTGGTCGCGCGCTTCGGGCGACGCAATGTAATGGTCACCTGCATGGGCCTGTTCACGGTCGCGACGCTTGGTTGCGCGATGTCGGATTCACTGAGTGTTCTCATATTCTGGCGCATCGTACAGGGCGCAACCGGAGCGCCGACAGTGCCGATCGCACAATCTATTTTGCTTGATGCGTTTCCGAAACGTCAGCATCGAATGGCGCTTGGTTGTTTCGGCATGGGCGTCGTGATTGGTCCTATCATTGGCCCGACCATCGGCGGCTACATCGCAGAAAGCAGCGGCTGGCAGTCAGCGTTCCTGCTGCTCGTGCCGATCTCGGCTGCCGCAATGCTGGCATTGCGATTTTTCTTGCCACCTGACGAAGCACGCCCACCGGTACGCCTAGATTGGGTCGGGTTCATTTCGCTGTCAGTCGCGGTGAGTTGTCTGCAGCTGGTGCTCGCGCGCGGCCCCAGACTCGACTGGTACGACTCGACCGAGATCATGGTTGAGACGTTCATTGGCGTGCTTAGCTTCTATTTCTTCATTACGCACAGCCTGACGGCGCAGCAGCCGTTCCTCAATCTCAAACTTCTGCTCAACCGCAATCTGGCAGTCGGATATGTACTGGTTGGCATCTTCGGCATGCTTAATTTCGCGCCGATGGTTCTGTTGCCGCCACTGCTGCGCGTCTATGCAGGTTTCCCGGATGGGCTCGTTGGTGAAATCATCGGTGCGCGCGGACTTGGTGGCCTTTGCGGATTCTTTCTCGCGATGTTCATCGGGCGGCTTGATGCGCGCGTCAGCATGAGCATCGGCTTTATCATGCAAGTTGTCTCCGGGCTGTGGCTGATGAGCATGGACTACAACGTCACCGCACTCGGCCTCTCAATCAATGTTGCGGTGCAAGGCGCAGCGGTGGGCTTCGTTTGGATCCCGCTGTCGATCGCGACGTTCTCCGATATACCGCCGAAACAATTGCCGGAAGCGACCGGCATGTTCCATCTCATTCGCAACATCACCGCAAGTTTGTTCATTTCGCTGTGCATTGCCGAAATCATCAATTCGACAGGCACGAACTATGCGCGCATGACGGAGTTCATCAATGAGTATAACCACGCCTTCTATAGCGGTTGGGACCTGAACTCGCTCGACGGCATTGCCAAGGTCGCCAAAGAGATCAACAAGCAGGCGGCCTTAATCGGATATCTCAATGCATTCGGCCTCTACACGTTCGCCTCAGCGATTGCGATACCGTTTTGCTTTTTGTTGTCGACACCCCGATCAAATGCCTCGGAGCGGACCTCTTGAACCATCAACAACTCTCCGAGATGGATGCATCTGCGCAAGCGCTGTCCCTGGCGAGCGACAATCATAGACAGGCTGCGAACCGGTTTTCTACAGAGCAGCCCTTGCTGTTCAATCGGCAGCAGTTCATGAAAAGCGACACTTTGAGTAGATCCAATGGACTGCCGTATGAGATATGAAGACCGACGGCTGATTGCCGTGGAGACATAGTTTGCCACTCGACACCGACAATCAATGCGATGGACCGAGATGAGCGATGATGCCGTTTACAAGGTGACATCGCTCCAGCGCGCGCTGATCCTTGTCTTCGTGGCGCTGTCTACGATTCTCTATGCATCGTCGATTCTGATTGTCTCGGCGCTACTGCCGCAAATGCAGGGAACTCTCGGCGCGACGCAGGACGAGGTGTCCTGGGCGATGACCTTCAATATCGTTGCGACGGCCGTTGTAACACCGATGACAGGATGGATTTCGGAGCGCTTCGGTCGCCGCAACACTATGGTCTGGGCTTGTTCGGTTTTCGCCGCATCAACGTTCTTGTGTGGCACTGCCACGACGCTGGAAGAGCTGATTTTGTGGCGTATCATCCAAGGAATTTCCGGTGCGCCGTTGATTCCGCTTGGGCATACACTTTTACTCGATTCCAGTCCCAGATCTCAACACGGCAAGGTGCTTGCGATCTACGGCATGGCGAATGTCGTCGGGCCGGTAATCGGGCCGACAATAGGCGGCCAAATATCCGAGCTTTATGGCTGGCACTGGGCGTTTTGGATGATGGTGCCAATCGCCATTATCACAGCCATTGGCTTTCGCTTCATTTTGCCTGTGCGCCCCAACCGTGAATCGCCAAGTCTCGACTGGAGCGGCTTTCTCACGCTTTCAATAGCAGTGGCCGGTGCTCAACTAGTGTTTTCGCGAGGACAGCGGCTCGACTGGTTCCAGTCTCAAGAGATCATCGTTGCGACATTACTGGCTTGCATCGCGTTTTATATGTTCGTGGTGCACAGCCTGACCACCGAGCGGCCATTCGTCAGGCTGGCCCTCTTCAAGGATCGCAACTATGCGCTCGGAATGTTGCTCGTCTTCTTCTATGGGATGCTGAACTTCGCGCCCGTTGTGCTGTTGCCACAGCTCTTGCAGAACCATGCGAACTATACCGATGCAGCCATCGGTGCCTTCATTGGTTGGCGGGGCGTCGGGGCTGCGCTTGGCGCTGCTTTTGCGATGCTGACCGGCCGGATTGATGCCCGCATAATGATGATGTTGGGTTTCGGCATGCAGGTCTATGGCGGCTGGGGCATGATGCAATACGATCTCAATGTCAGCCCGTCATTGTTGGCGTTCAACACTATTCTTCAAGGCATCGGGATCGGCATTGCCTGGATACCAATTACCGTTGTTACGTTTGCAACGCTCGCGCCTGAGGCCCGTGGTGAGGGTATGGGCATGTTTCATCTGCTGCGCAACTTTGGTTCGAGCATATTTATTTCGGTCGCGGTCGCCGAGATCGTGCGGACTTCAAGTGCCAACTATTCGCGCATGATTGAGACGGTGTCACCGTTCAACAGCGTCTGGCATATGCCATGGTCAACTGGCGCGTGGTCAATAGAATCCAACGCTGGCATGGCCAAAGTTGCCGGTGAGATCGGTCGGCAATCGGCAATGCTTGGCTACATGAACGCGTTCACAATGTATACGCTGGTCGCTGTGGTTGCGATCCCACTGTGCCTACTGGCGAGAATGCCCCAGTCAGATGCCCGATAATTTCGCAAGAAATCTCGTTATTTGCCTCCTGAGTTGAGTATTGAAGTTCGATATTTTCTCGGTAGTGCTGGCGGACTGCATTCGGGACACGCGACCAGGCTAGCAAAGCAATTGGACACTACATCGAAGGGTTCTACAATTCGCGCAGACGGCATTCGAGCCTCGGCTATGTCAGCCCGGCAGCGTTCGAGATGGCATATCGCGGCAACGACCGGGAAGAGAAGGTGGCTGTCCACAAAATAAGGGGAGGTCCAGCTCCTGTCAGCTCTGCATGCTCTCGCGATAGCCGATCTGGAAACCAATCAGTTCCTTCTTGCCTTCAGGTGTCGCGCCAATCAGCACTCGCCGGTGGAGATGCCGCACAGGTCCAGGACTGGCCGCAGAGCATCCAAACTGGCGATGCGATGCACCCATTTCGGCAGAATTGACGAACTGAACCGGATGCGTTCGCCATTTTCCTCGTCGGAACCTTGGTCACGAACCTTTGCCCGACGGACCACTACTGCTCCGATGCCAGTCTAAACCTGGCGTTCAGGGCCATGACCATGGCGAACAATGTGCTACCGGCCATCGGCAGTGTGGAGCTTGTCGTGGGCAGCAAGGAATACCACGACTTGAGCTGCGACAGCCTTAGCAAGCAGTTCGCGAGCACCGGCCCACAGCACCTCGGTCAGAGGATCGTCGATTGTCTTTGGTTGGTGTTGCGCAATGATTGTAGTGTTCGGCATAGGCGTATCCCTCCATTCTAGAGTTTATGGCTGGTCTCGATAACCGCCACGATACGCCGCCTCTCTCAGTCTCTGTCACCCAATTTCAGTCATAACTCCATGTAAGCCGGCCTTGGGCGGATGGTTACCCAGTCCAACCCGCATGGCAGCTAAACCCTAGCAGACGATGCGCTTAGCGACGCCCGCCCCGCTTTCCAGACAATCGAGACCAGGTCAATCGAAGGAGCGGCAGATTGACCTTGAAGAAAGTGTTGCAGATTTGGAATTGAGCGACTACATAAGGGCCTTCGTCGATCATGTCTCCTAGGAATAAAGCATTTCTGGGCCATATCCGAACCACTGAACTTACCATTGGTTTTTACTTTGGTTGTTCTCTTTATGTTTCTTGCTTTGGTATAAAAAGCTCGAGGCTGAACAAGTGGTGATGTTACTTGGCTACAGGATATCAAGCTAAAGGCTCTGGCGACGGATTTTTTTGGCGCCTTGTTGGACTTTGAGAAGCTAGGCCCGATGAGTTTTAAGTGATCGAAGAAGAACGGCAAGCACCGGTAGCTCAGCTGGATAGAGCACCAGACTACGAATCTGGGGGTCGGGAGTTCGAATCTTCCCCGGTGCGCCACTAAATTCATAAGTAAAATCAGTATATTATCATGAGAACAAATGTTCTCATTGAGCGTCATTCTGACTCTCGAATCTGGTGTTCATTCTGACTCTCGTTCCTAGGGTGTTCTAATTCTAGAACCCAAGCACGCCGTTTTCGTGCCGCCGCAAGGCGCTGCACATCAGTCCTCTTGATGTATCCACGTGCCGCGTCTGGAGTGCGATGACCGGACAAGCTCATCAC
>CAJQQK010000098.1 GCA_905480435.1 uncultured Hyphomicrobiaceae bacterium
TCGTTTTTCGACCCCGACGAAAATGCTCTCACGTCGAGCAGAGTATCGCTCATCGTGCTTAACCTCATTCTGATCGACGACAGAGGTCGCGTTTCGCTGGTTGTCAGCTTGCTGATTGTCGAATTTCAACAGCCTGCTAGGCATTCTGCCGCAGCCAAAAACAATCTCAATCATTCCTAACGACCTCGCCGCCTGTGTGTTTCGGGGCCTGAGCACTTATGCCCGTTGGTGGCATTAACCATACGACCATTTCAGGTGCTCTTGACGAGCGTTTCGCGCTGTGGTGTGACCCGCGCCGTCGGTTACAGTGCCGCGAAGGCGAAAACCGGAAAAATAAACACAGACAATGTGTTCCGGAGACGTGTTGAACTTATTACTGCAATCGCAGCAGACCTGTTAGCGCTCGGTAGCTTCGTGCTGCCACACCGGTGCTGCAGGCTGTTCGGTCCACAGAGGTGAACCTATGAGAGTATCGATTTTTATCCTAACGGCTGTCTTTGCCGTCATCACTAATCTGGCTGGAGCGCCCGCCGAGGCTGGTTGGAAAAGTAGCGTTCTTGGAGACCAAATAAACTCACCGGTGACGGTCCCGACACGAACAGCCAAAAAGCGTGTTTACAAACAACGCAAGGCGAGCCGGACCTACTCGAAGAAAACCAAACTATCGAAGAGCAAAGGCAAGAGCTCCAAGCGTCGTGGTGGATCGCTGCGCGGCATGGCGTCCTTCTATTGGCAACCACAACGCGTTGCCTCCGGTGGATGGTTCAATCCCAACGCACTTACAGCAGCCCATAAGACGCTCCGCTTCGGCACCCGCGTTCGCGTGACGAACCTGCGCAACGGTCGATCTGTTGTTGTTCGCATCAACGATCGTGGTCCTTACATCAAAGGACGCATCATCGATCTCTCGCGCCGCGCTGCCGGCGTTGTTGGCATGCGTAAGTCTGGTGTCGCACCAGTACGCGTCGACATTCTGTAACTCGACCAACTGCACTACTGAAATCGACAAGGCCGGATGCACTGCATCCGGCCTTTGTTGTTTCGCCCAGACCTGTTTACCGCTACGTTGGCACTTGAACCCCGATTGGAGAAAACCTGAAACTTCGATGACCGCAAGCGACAACTCTCCGGGCCGCGCCCAAGCAATCAACCGCATCCGACTCGCCTTGATCGAAAAGAAGATGACACAGGCCGAACTTGCGGACGCTGCTGATTGCCACGAGAAGACCATCCAAAACCTACTTGCCGGCCGCACGGTGCGCGATCAAACGATGTTTGATGTCTGCATGGTGCTCGATCTTGATTTCGATGAACTCAAGAACGACTGGAGCGGTGAAGGCCCGCCGGGGCCGCCGCTACGAGATGAGCCTGGCGTACCGGGTGCCGGGACAGAAATCGCTCCCGTTTACATGGGCGCCTACACTCACGCCGCTGTTGATCATCTGATCGGATCCTATCTGACGATCCGGCCGGCTTTCACGATACCCAACATGATCATCGCCTACCGGACAGATATCACCTGGGATGCCAGTTGGCCGAGCCTGTTGTTCGAAGAGCGCAATCGCCCAGATGCCCCATATTCCCATCGTGGCCGTCTGCATGTGCCACCGTCATCGAGCTTCATTCATCTCGTTTCACTGACGAAGGGAGCCATGCGTATGATTGTGGTTTCGCAACTTGACCAAACCCACATGATGCGCGGACTGGTGACGACGCTTGCAAAGAAGGGCGTCATCGTTGCGCCAGCCAGCGCGCCAATCGTTTATCAGCGCATCAACTTCGATGAAGAGGCTGTATTCGGTGAAATTTCACTGGACAACGACGCATTCTCTGCCTATCAGGCAACGCTGCGCCAATCTATCGATGACGGATATTGCAGCATCATCAGCATCTGACCTGGAACTCCTGAGTCGCAATTTTAGGCGGCAAAGCCTTTGCTGCCCGTTAAAATGCTGCCGTGTTTGTTTACGGTCCATTAACCTTTCTGATTTCATAATTATATCGTGCGCAAATCTGGAAAATGCCACTTTTGTGATGACAAGTGTCGACCTCGCCACAGTGGCGTAGTGAGTTTCGCGTAGACGGGGGTCAACCGAATGGTTTCGCAACCAGCACTGTCGGTCAGCTATTGCTGGCGGACAATAAGCTTGCTTGTGCTTGCTGCAGGCATAAATGCAGCAACTGCCGGTGCTATGCATGCACAGACGGCTGGCCGGTCTGCAGGCGCATTACCTTTTGCAATTTCATCATTTTTCGGCTCTTCGAATAAGGCCAAGAAAACCGACCTACGCACTCGGATTATGATTGATGTCCGACGCAAGTCGAAATTTGAGATTTTTTCGCTGAGCAACCCGAACCGCGTGATCATAGAGCTGCCGCAGGTAGGTATGCGCCTACCACGATTGCCGCGCTCACGTTCAAAGACGCTGGTGAAAAGACTGCGCGCTGGTCGCCATACTCCCGGGCGGTCACGTATCGTAATCGATGTTTCCGAACCAGTTGTGGTGGAGAAAAGCGTTGTTTCCGCCAAGAAAAATGGGCAAGGCGCGCAACTTGAACTCGTCCTCGTGCCGTTCAGCACGGTCAGCCGTCGAACCCGAGAAGCCCTTAAACGGCGTCCCTCATATGGTCTTGGCGGGGCCCTCGCACAGCCACCGGTCCCACGCCGGGCAAGAGGTCGACGCGGGCGCAGTGGCGACTACAAACCACTGATTGTGATTGATCCAGGCCATGGCGGGAAAGACTCTGGCGCCCGCAAGTTTGGCGTCAATGAAAAGGACGTCGTCCTATCATTTAGCCAAACACTGCGAAATCGGTTGATGAAAACAGGCCGCTATCGCGTAAAAATGACCCGCAGCACCGATGTCTTCATCACACTGGAGAAACGCCGGGATTTCGCTGAAGACAATACAGCTGCACTGTTTATTGCCGTTCATGCCGACTACGCTGGTTCCAAAGCGCAAGGTGCAACGATTTATTCGCTTCGCAAGAAACTGGCGAATAGACTGCGCCGATCGGCAGCCTCCGAGGCCGCGCGCGATGCGATGTCCAACGGCGTTATGAAATATGTGTCTGCCAAGAGCTCGGATCTCGGCGCTGTGCGCGGCATTCTCGGTGATCTTGCCCAGCGCGAGGTGCACGCCACCTTGGAGCGGACGAATGTGTTCACTCAGATCGCGATATCGCATATGGGGGCGACAACCACGATGCGCAGCAAACCTCATCGCAAGGCCGCCTTCATGGTGCTGAAAACCGCCAAAGTCCCGTCAGTGCTGATCGAATTGGCTTATGTGTCAAACCGACGAGATGCGAAGCGGTTGCAGTCGCAAAGATGGCGCAACGAAGTCTCAGGGTCTCTCGTTAAAGCCATCGATACATATTTTTCTCATTCATTGTCGCAAATCGCCCAGTAGTTCGAACATCAAAAGCATACCGCATTACATGCGCCTTGCTTTAGGTTGTGTAGCTCACGCAGCCAGATGATTGAATAAAGACCGGCTCGATCAGATCAAGCCGGTCTTCTCGAAGGTT
The DNA here is from genome assembly GCA_905480435.1 of uncultured Hyphomicrobiaceae bacterium. Taxonomy (GTDB): domain Bacteria; phylum Pseudomonadota; class Alphaproteobacteria; order Rhizobiales; family Hyphomicrobiaceae; genus CAJQQK01. Next base: position 3,532 of record CAJQQK010000098.1, read on the forward strand.
TCTGGCCGAAACTAGCTTCTGCTTGGTTTTATCAACGTAAACTTAAGCGGGCTCGGCGAGAGCTGAACTAGGTGATACTGGGCGGATGGAAGGGTTTGAGGCGCCAGAGCAATCGCATTAACCAGGCACGTATCTGCCAGCGTATCTCCCCTCCATGATCCAAAACAATTTCAACACACACGAACCGAGGACGTAGGCACTTCAGCATGAGCCACTCCTTCGTCGTAGAGTGCCACCATCAAAAAATCATTTTTCCAGCCCAACAGACCGGCAGAATGCACGCGCTCGAGCTTCAGCATCGCGGCAAGAGGCAACAGCCTCCGCGCACGATACATTCCCCGACCAGGATTTTTGACAGCGACGTGTAGGATGTGATTGCAGACCGCCGCCATAAGGCCAATTGCCAAACGGTCGATCAGCACGCAGCGCCATCCTTTGCTGCACACCAATAGCTGAAACGATGAAACGTTTCCCAGTCCGCAAGTTGTCGAGATACGTCAAGGCGATCAATAGCCTTCGTGATCCGACGCACGCACAAACGGCAGCGTAACACACGTCACATGCGCCGCCAGGAAGCAGAATTGGATCCGCTTCCTGGGGATATATTACCCGATTCTATGTCAGTTATTTTGCAGCTACAGGTCGATCTGCAATTGCGCCGCCCAATGGAGCGCCGGGCAAGCCTTGAGTGCCCCGTCTAAACCGCGGCATTCTCAAGCAACCCGTCCTTCTGAGCTGCGGCCTGAACCGCCGCTTGTACTTTTTCAAAAGCACGCACTTCGATCTGCCGGATCCGCTCTCGGCTGACACCGAATTCTTCGGACAGTGTCTCAAGCGTTAATGGATCTTCAGACAACCTACGCGCCTCGAAAATCCGCTTCTCGCGATCGTTGAGGCCACTCATCGCGGTCGACAGATAGTCACGCCGACGCTCAAGCTCTTCGCTTTCGCCGAGTGTGTACTCCTGATCCGGTGTATCGTCGACGAGCCAGTCCTGCCATTCACCCGTTTCGGTGTCGGCACGCAATGGCGCATTCAACGACGCATCACCACCAAGACGGCGGTTCATCGAAATCACGTCAGCCTTTGGCACACCAAGTTTGGTTGCAATGGCATCCACGTTTTCGGGGCTGAGGTCGCCATCACCCAGCGCCTGCAACTGACTTTTCGTGCGCCGCAAGTTGAAGAATAACTTTTTTTGCGATGCCGTCGTGCCCATCTTGACGAGGCTCCACGAGCGCAGGACGTATTCCTGAATGGATGCCCGTATCCACCACATCGCATACGTTGCGAGCCGGAAACCTCTTTCAGGGTCAAACCGTTTGACAGCCTGCATCAGCCCAACGTTGCCTTCCGAGACAACTTCACCAATTGGCAGACCATAGCCGCGGTAACCCATCGCGATTTTCGCAACGAGACGCAGGTGTGACGTCACCAGTTTCTGGGCTGCGTCTGTGTCACCGTGCGCCTGCCAGCTGCGCGCCAGCATGTATTCTTCGTTCGGCTCCAGCATTGGGAACCGACGAATTTCTTCGAGATAGCGGGCAAGTCCACCAGAACCTGCCGTGATTGTCGGGAGTGCTCTCGTTGCCATCGCTTGTCTTCTTGCCTCCTTAGCAGCCGTTGACGAAAGGGATTCTTGAGCCTTGCGTCATCAATAATTCATTCAATCCGCTGACAGCGGGAAACGACCAGACCTGAACTTTTCGTTAGAAATACGACCCAGCGGCGTTAACCGATCACACCTTGGTGATCTGCATCTGCCTGATCAGCGCGATTTTGCGCCAAGCGTCCCCGGGAAACATGATCCAACTCGTCAAGTCGCTCCTGTGCCATGCACTGAACCGAACGCCTCATGGTGTGAACATAGATCACAACTGAGGCAGAAATGTTACATAGTGTTTCAGCTTGAGATTTCTAGACCTCAATCACAAAATCGTTTGAGAGGAGCATGTTGCTTGGTCAATTCGTTTGCATCCGAATTTTGGCTCGGCCCTTAATATGTTGTTACTCACCGTGCGGTTGTGAGGCTGTCCATCACCGCTCGCATATCATCAGGCATCTGACTTTCGAAGCGCATAGCCGTCTCGTTGGCCGGGTGCTGGAAGCCCAGCACAGTTGCATGTAAGGCCTGACGCTCAAGCCGCTGCAGGGCATCTTGTGCTGCGCTTGGCAACAGTGCCTCACTTGCCTTGAAACCGGATCCGTAGATGCTGTCACCGAGCAGCGGGTGGCCAACGGCTGCCAAATGCACACGAATTTGATGGGTTCGTCCGGTCTCCAGCTGCAGCCTCAGCCGGCTTACTTCGGCGCCAGCCTCTGTCGTGAAACCCGCCTCCGCCGCATAATGCGTAATCGCATGCCGACCGAAGCCGGCTTTTGCAACCGCCATTTTGCGCCGATTGAACCGACTGCGCTCGATCGGCGCATCAACAGCGCCTTTCGGACGCTCAAACCGTCCCCACACCAGAGCCAGATATTCCCGCTGCAGCAATCCGTCAGAACCATGGGCTTGGAATTGCGCGCTGAGGCCCTGATGGGCCTGATCCGTCTTTGCCACGACCAGGAGGCCGGACGTATCCTTGTCGAGCCGATGTACTATTCCCGGACGCTTCACGCCGCCGATACCTGATAGCTCATCGCCACAGTGCGCAATCAACGCGTTGACCAGAGTGCCGGTTTCATTTCCCGGCGCCGGATGGGCAACGAGCCCTGGAGGCTTATCAATAACGATCAGATGGGCATCTTCGTAGGCAACATTCAGGGAAATATCTTCACCAAGTGGTGCCGCAGGTGCGGGCTCCGGCACCAACACTTCGATCGCGATGCCGGCTCGAACCTTGTAGGCTGGTTCGCGTTTTGGCGTGCCATCAACCGAGACCTGACCGTCAAGTATCAATGCCTTGAGCCGCTGACGGCTGATATCAGCGATCATCCCGCTCAAATAACGATCGAGGCGATTTCCAACGTCTGCTTCATCGACGACTAGCCGTCTGACCGCATTTGCGCTATCGCACACCATTAGCGTCTCTTTTCCAAGAGGTTGATCCGGCGATATGATTGCTCCTTAGAGCAGACATCGGCAGATTTACCGTCCACTCTTTCGTGACATCATCCATGCCAAGCAAAATTCCACCCACAGCTGCGCCTTCCTACTCTGCAAACGACAATGGTCCGTTGACGACGGGGCAGGTCAAAGCATTGAAGTGGGCCATTGCAATCATGAGCCTCATGATTGTCGGGGCACTCCTCGCGATCGTCGGTCGGGTGATTTACTTGTCATCTGTCAAGAAACCTGCGGCAGCCCCGGCATCGTCGATCGCAACGCTTGCGCCACAACATAAACTGGCTCTGCCTGCCGGCTCGACCGTCAAGAGCCTGTCACTGCACGGCAATCGCCTGCTTGTACATTATGAAACGTCAAACGGCCATGGTGCGGCTGTACTGGATCTCACGACTGGTAAATCTCTGAGCAAGGTGACCATCAGCATCGGCGAGAGTGCTGCCCGTTGATACCCGCCACATGCTGAGAATAGCGAGGCATCGCCTTCCACTTTAGCGCTTAGCCAGCCCAGCAATCCGGTCCATCAGTTTAGAGCGCGGCTGTTTCGGATTTGCGACTTCATCGCCAGCTTCAACGTGTTGATCAAAATCTAACGATGGTGCGTCAACCGGCTCGTCAAACGCGGCCAGACGCACCTCAAGCGGTTGCTTGGGTTCAGATTTTTCATCAAAATCCGGGCTATGCGGCGCAACCTCCGAGATATTTGGCTTTATCTGTGGAACTGCTGCCACCATCAAGTCGCCGTCTGCCGGCTCCGGCGTTGATGAGGATACGGATGACGCGCCCAAGCTCGACATCAGAGTGCCTGAATCACCACGCGACGGCATATGCCCGTTGCTTCGCCCCGCTCCACCGCCACTCGCACCAAGCCGGCGTAGCTCATTCTGGTAATGCCACGCCTGACGTGCAATCCGCTCATTTGCTGTCGCCAACTCCCGCCGAAGTCCTTCAATGGTCTTTTTGCGAGCTGCGAGCTCATTGTCGGACGCTGCCGCCCGTGCCTTCAGCGCCGTCTTCGTCTCGCGTAGCGACAACGAACGGCTCTTCGATGTTGCGCCCTCTTCATAGGCTGCCAGCTGCGCCGATAACGCTTCCATTTTTACAGACTGCTCAGCTAACTTCGCTTTCAAGCCATCCAGCTCGGCCTGACGCGCTGTCCTTTCAATATTATCCATCACCGGCGCGTCCCAGCCGGCGATATCATCATTGGCACCAATCGGTTTCAGCGGAATGGGGTTGGCGTCTGCGCGTTTACCACTACCCGCCCCGGCTTCTGGCCCAGCGCCAACACGCTGCCCTTGCAGCCTGTTAATCAGCGCCGCCTGCTCTCGCGAGCGGGCCCGGACACTCTCTAATTCAGCACGTAGTGCCGTCTCTGTTTCACCGCCCAAAGCCACGTTCTGCGGCCGCATACCATGCCCCGCCAACGACATTTTCAAGCGATCAATCTCAGCGCGTTGCTGGGCATTGACCTGCATTGCATCATCCAGGGCGCGGAATGTCCGGCCGGTGTCGTTTTGCAGAGCCTTCATTTCTGCATCGCGCTCGGCAAGTAGCTGGCGAGCTTCCATCAGCCGGGATTCGACTTCGGGCACGCGCTGATTAATGGTTGCCTCAAGCACTCGCCGCGCGTTTTCGCTGCCCTCGCGCTCCGTCTCGATCGATTGCAGACGGCGTTCTAGTGAACTGATCGTGCCATCGCGACGATTGATCTCCACCTTCTGGCGCGCGTCGTATAGACGGGCGCGCTCAATCTTGTCGGTGAGTTGATGCACACAGATCGCACTCTCAGCGCGCAGACGGTCGCGATCGGCGCTAATTTCCTGTTCGGTGAGCGGCAACGATGCCCGCATGCGTTCGGTTGTGAGCCGCACCGCACGCGCCCAGAACGCAGGCGCGACAACGAATCCTAGAAGGAGTGCACAAAGGAATCCCAGTGACACGAACATAATAGACTGGAACGTGAACACCGTTATGCTCCCGCGCGAACCTGAAGATGAGGCTGAACGTCTCGCTAATCCTTAAACGGATCGAGCGCGTCCACAACCCCATACCCCCACCAATCAGTCCTGCCTCGCCAAAAGTTAGTCTGAGCGGACAGTAACCGAGGCGGCGTCAGAATGGATTCCAGGTCGGACGCCGCGTGTACTTCAGATAGCCTATATTCGCGCCTAAGCGAAGCCCTACACCGGTGCGAATGGGTGCAAGTGTGACATCATCACTGCCACGCAGCAATTGTACGCTGACACCGCCAACCAAATAGGCGGCACCTTGGACGCCGCCGAACCGACGGTAGATATCTCGTGGTGATCGAAGGTTGTAGACAAGCGTCATGGTGCGATTGCCATCGCCGCCGAAATCATAACCAACGCTGGGACCCTGCCAGAAGACCCGGCGGACGCCGTGGTTTTTCGTATAGAGCTTACCTTCACCATACCTCAGACCGGCAACGAACGCCCCGCCAGCATCTTCACCGAGGATATACCCGTTTGGCCTGCCCGAGTTCTTGAAGGCCCATTGAACCGCTTTGGCGAGACCTTTGCTCAGTGAACCAAAGAAGCGATGGCCGGCATCAACAACTTCGTTTTCTGAGTAAGTTCCATTGTTTACGCTCGGGACCCGTGCGGGCTTATCACGATACCGATCGTCGTTGTAGCGGCGGTTGTCGCCATAGTTCTGATTGTACGGCTCATTTGAGCCGTAGCGCCTTTGCTGCTGTGGCGCCGTATACGGTTTGACATAACGTGGTGGCGGCAGCGCATAGGCGGGAGCCGGCGCGCGCTGCGGATAAGTTCGCGCAGGCGGGCGGTAATCCGGGCTTTGCGCTCGATCATCATAGACACGCGGTCGCGGAGATGGCTGCCCGTAGTCATAGCGATTGGCTGGCGGGGCTGCGCCATGAGAATTTGGGGCGTTTTGGGCCTGCTGATACGGCGGGGCAGCACGATAGCGGGGCGCCGGTGGCTGTTGGTAGGTGTTCGCCTGGCCGTTATAGCGATTTTCATTTTGGCCCTGCGCGCCTTGTGCCCAGGGCAGCGTTTCCTGCGCAGATGCGACGCCCGCAAATGCGGCTAGACCGGCGCAACCGGACAGCAGATAAATCATTGAACGGAGTGGAAGAAATTTCACCATTGTAACGCTCCAGGAACCAATTCCCGCGAAAACAACGATTTTGATCAGCCGCAAATAACAAGCTCAAATCGAAAATCGTTCAGCGCGTCGAACTTCGCGCTTGCACGCGAATTATGGTTGAAAGACCGTAAAGACGTATTAACAAAGTATGGCTGGACAGCGTCGCGGGCGCGACCGTTTCAGGGCGCTAACTGGTATTCGAGACGCTTTTTTCGGGACCAGCGTCGCGCTCTGCACGGCATATCAAGTCGCGCTGAAGCGGACATGCTGTTTCAGGTCTTCGCGCGCCCAGGCAACAAAAGGTGGCGTTCTGAACTTGGCTTTGCGATTGCCGTATAACAACTGGCTACCGTCAAGTTTTGTGACTTCGCCGCCGGCAGCGCGCAGGATTGCGTGTCCCGCTGCAATATCCCACTCGCTGATCGATCCGATGCGTGGATAGAAATCCGCTTTGCCCTCAGCCACCCGACAGAATTTCAAAGACGAACCGGCCTCGAGGCGTCCCGAAATGGGTTTTCCTGAAAGTTGCTGCTCCAACCGCCCTGAGGGGTGTGAATTTGAAAGCGTTACGACCAAAGCCTTCGGATCGGGCTGCCGGGTGCGGATCGGCTCGAACGTGATCTCGTCATAGGCCACATCAGCATGCACATCCACCAAAGCAACACCGGCCACACCAGGAGCGATTGTTGTGTAAAATTCGCCTTTGGCTGGTAGCAAAATCATGCCGAACACCGGCACCGCATCAACGATCAATGCGACGTTGACCGTGAAATCGATCTCCCCTTTGACGAAAGCACGGGTACCGTCCAATGCATCGACCAAGAAGAGCGTGCCATCGACCTCGGGGATAATGCCGGCGCTGTATTGTTCTTCGGCAATAACCGGCACGTCCGGAGCCACTTCGGCCAAAGCTTTCAGGATGATCACCTCAGCCTCTTGATCGGCCACTGTGACCGGCGACGAATCCGCCTTGCGCTCGACTTCGAAGTCGCCTCGAAAATAGTTGAGCTCTGTACGGGCCGCCTCCAGCATAGCTGGGAACAACGCACGCCCTAGTTCTTCATGCGAAGGAATGGCCATGCCGCCCTCTCAAAAGTTTCTCATGAGGTCGCATTAAGCCGTTCTCTGCGACATGCAACTGTGAAGATTGGCGCGGCTGCAAACCAGCAACCGAGTCGTTCGCGCCACGCTACCAGTTAAAACCGCATGGCAGCAGGCAGAATTTCTACTCATGCGAGTGGTCAGGACCAAGCGAACAGGGTATGCGAATCACTCATTCGATTACTTCGCTGCAATCGGTCTGCCTGTGTCGCTCGCGTCGGTCCCATTTTCTGAGCCCCGGTTCGCACGTTCCCCACTATCGCACGCTGGAGCCGCTATGACACATGCCGCTGAACCATCCGATCTCGAACTTGCGGCCCTGATTTCAAGCAAGATCTGCCATGATGTCATCAGTCCGGTGGGTGCTATCTACAACGGCCTTGAGATTCTCAGTGATGAGAGCGATCCCGGATCGCGTGATTACGCGATGGATGTGATCCGGAATGTGACGGTGCAGGCCTCCGCCCGGTTACAGTTTGCCCGCTTCGCATTTGGAGCAGCCGGGTCAGCTGGTGCCGAAATCGACTTGCAGACCGCGCGCGAAATTTCCGAAGGCTTTATCGGCAATACCAAACACAAACTGAGCTGGGACGCACCTGCCGGTTATCTGCCAAAGAACCAGGTCAAACTGCTCCTCAATCTGGTTGCCATTTCGGTCAACGCGCTGCCGCGTGGCGGCGGTATCGCAGTATCGATCGAAGAAGACCTGACGCTGCCGCAGTTCGCGATCCGCTGCACCGGGCCGCGGTCGCGTCCGCCGCAGCACCTACCCGAGATCGTTGCCGGCAACATACCTGAGATCGATGCCATGTCGGTTCAAGCCTATTACACGTGGCGACTGGCCCAAAATGTCGGCGCCCAGATCTCGCTTGAACAGACAGACGATACGATCACAATCCTGGCTTCACACCAGTAAACACCGGAGCCAAGGTTCGTTGGAGGCACAACAGTGCGGCGCATAAACCTGATGTTAAGGATGTGCCTCGAATAATGTCGGCCTCCGCAGCGCGGCTTTGCCTACATGCTTGGCCTGCGTTTTGGGCCTGAATTTTTGCAATGCCAGCTAGGCCTGCATTTCACTGGAAGAGGCGCATCGTGAAACTCTGTCTCGTCGTTGATGACTCCAGCGTTATCCGTAAGGTGGCGAAAGCACTGCTGAACAGCATTGGCTACGAGGTCATTGAGGCCGAAACCGGCCAAGACGCTATAGATGCTTGCAACCGGCAAATGCCGCACGCCATCATGATCGATTGGGATCTTGCGGATATGAGCGGCTTCGATTTTCTGGTTGAGTTCAATCGCCAGTTCGCTGGCTCTAAGCCGCACATCGTCTACGCAACAACCGAAAACGACCCGATTGATATCTCACGCGCGATCAAAGCCGGTGCTGACGAATTTCTGATGGCCCCATTCAATCGGGAAAGCCTAGAGGCCAAGTTTTCCCATGCAGCGATGGCGAGCCAGCCTGCCAGCTAGCTCGTATTGATCGAACACGACAATCCGCACGAAGCGGCTTATGAGGCACTTGTCAACTAGTTCTTAGCAACTCGCTTTGGTCGGCTGCTTTTGCCCTTCCAGCAGAACGTTGCTGCCGCCTTACACGTGTGCTCATCGAACACGCCGACGTCCAAGAACAGCTCGCACGTTACCGTTTTCTTGCGTGTTCTATACTTCTTGATGCCGCGATCGGCTGCCCACTTGGCAATATAGCCATCAAGCATTCTCTTAGCATCTTTGATCGGGCCTTTTTTACCGTAGTCATTTACGGAAAAGCCAAGTCGTTGGCAGGCAGCCCATGAGTTTGTCGCTGCAAAGCACATCGCCAGGGCAAGCAAGCCAACACTAAGGTGGGTACGCATATGAACCTCTACACTGAAAGCGTTTCGCGGTGGGCTATATAGCGCGGCAGCCCAGGTGTGGGCTAGAACCCAAAAGACGCACTGACCGAGTAAAACACTCTGACCAAGCAAACCTTAAACGCAAAAAGGCAGATCGTTTGATCTGCCCAATCTGAGTAGATGTCGTCACAGCACTACTGCATATAGGGTGAATCACCACCGCGCGGCGCAACGGCTGAGTCGAAAAACCAGCCATGATCAAATGGCCCAGCATTGGTTTGCCGGTCTGAGAATGGATCACGGTATGAGTTCACACTGCCATAGCGTGTCCGACTGTTGCCATACGTATTGGCGACATCGTTGGCCGAGTAGGAATATTGCCCGCGACGCTTACGGTAACCACGCACCTTGGCGCCACGGCTCCGGCTTTTGGCAGAGTTGCTCTTCGAGCCCTTCCAGCCAGCCTCAGCGGAAGTTGGTGCCGAGATCGGTGCGAGCAAGACTGCTGCGATCGAAATTGCGAGAAAACGCTTCATATAACCTAATCCTCTAACTGCAACCGTTGTTCTGTGCCAACAATAGTGGGAATCTATTGCCACGCCCTAAACACCATCACGTTATTCCGGGAAGCGCCGATTGTGGGATGCCTCGCGAGCACAGTTCATGAGGGCGAATTCAACAGAGCTTGCTCGTCAGAAGAGTACGCACGCATAAGACAACAAATGTGCTTCGTGGATGCCGGTTACGCAGCCTGGAGATCTATGGCTTTGGGTCCTTTGCCCCGCTTGTCGGGCTCGGTGTCGAAGGAGACCCGCATCCCCTCATCAAGCGCCCCAATACCAGAACTCTCGACGGCGGTTATGTGAACAAACACATCATTGCCGCCCTCGTCTGGAGTGATGAGACCAAAACCTTTAGTCTGGTTGAAGAATTTGATTGTACCGGTTTGTCGCATTCCAAGTTCTCCTGCATACCAGTGGGCATATGTCAGCCCACTCACGCACGAAATTCGTGCGTATTACTCCGGCTACTTTTGAAATCCAAAGAGCCGTTGAGCGCAGAATTGGCGGCACGCAAATCAGAACAGACAGTTGGGTTTTGTGTTCCATCTGGTGCCTACGCTCGCCTTAATGACTAAAATATGGGCGATCGTGAGTTCTCTAGCAAGCCTATAGTGTGTCAGCTTCGCCATGAAACGAGCGTCTGCAGAATGAGAAATAAGAAATTGGCGCACAGATTTTTTGGATGCTTTCGACGTTGTCGATCACAAAAAACTATTCGATTACAGCCGACTAAAGCACGTCGCGTTTAATAGGAACCTTAATTCGCCCGAAGATTGGGCGTTTTAAGACGCATTGTGAATCCTTGAAAACACGACATGCTGTAGACAAACGGGCTCAACTATTCACCGGCAAGCCATCTGACATTCGAGCCGGCACCGGCGCTCTGGCCAAACTGCCGGGACAACCAGGCCAAAATCAACTCCAATTGCTGATCAAGACCGTAGGTTGGGTTATGGATCAACAATCCTGCCCCGTTCAAACCTTGTGGGGTGTCGCGATGACGGATGAGCAATTCCGCTGCCAACAGACGCGTGTGCCCTGATTGTGCCATGCGCTTCAAAAATGCGTCAGACGCACCGCCAGCCTTGATCGGGAACCAGATCATCGTGGTACCGGTCGCGAACCGCGCGATCGCATCCGACAGAGCCTGCTCCAGGCGAGCGAACTCGCCAACTTGCTCAAACGGCGGATCGATCAACATGACGCTGCGGCGCTCTTTTGGTGGCAGCAGCGACTTCACAGCCAACCAACCATCGAGTTGTAGCGTCCGCACGCGCTCATCTCTGAACATGCGCTGCCTGAGGGCTGCGCCATCATCGGGATGAAGCTCGTTGAGCACAAGACGATCATCTTCGCGCATCAGGCGGCGCGCCAACTCGCCAGCTCCTGGATAATAACGCAACCCTCGGCTTTCATCCTGCGTTGCGCCGTTCAACTCCCGTAGCACATTAAAGTAGGGCTCAAGAAGCCCAGCTAAGTTGGAGCCCGGGGAAGCCTGGAAGGGCGCCAGCTTGCCATCATCAAGCACGGCACCAATGCCTTCACGCCATTCACCGGAGCGCTCTGCCTCGTCGCCGGATATGTCGTAAAGCCCGGTGCCAGCATGCGTATCAATGAAACGGAACGGCTTGTCTTTGAGTTTGAGGTGTTCGATCACACGCGCGAGCGCGATATGCTTCATGACATCCGCAAAGTTGCCGGCATGAAAGGCGTGGCGATAATTCATTCAACAGTCGCTTGTCTGCGACAGCACAGATGCCTATTTCGCCTGCAACTCATTGCTGTTTCTCCCATCGTCTGGCTTCGCTCTGGCGCCAGTATGTGGTTTCGTGAGTGGAGGCTTTAACTTGAGCCCATGCCGCACGAGCCTGGGCGCGGGCTGCTTCGTCTGCGCCGTCAAACAGGTAGACGATACGCTGGTAGCCCTCAGCCTCGACCATCTCCGCACCTTCGATCAGGAAGCGCACGTCAGACGCGTTGGGATTGCTATCATCTTCGGTCAGATAAACCGGCTGCAACGCCGGGTCGCCATCGCGCTTCATGCCATGTGGCAGAAAACTTTGATCGTTGTAGGTCCACAACAGATTGTCGATCGCCTCAAGCCGCGCTTTTGAACCAGCCTGCACAACGGCTCGCCAACCACGTTCAAGTGTCCGCTCTAGCAAATTCGGCAAGACCTGATCCAGTGTCTGCCGCTCCAGATGGTAGAACCAGATTTCCGCCATTTCGCCTCGGGCCCGAGTCACAATTCCTGGCCTTGTACTAGCACACAAAAGCAAACCGCGCCCGGCCAGACGGCAGAACGCGGCTAGCTCAAAAAGACAGGTAGATTTAGCGCCGACGTTTTCTGCCGCGACGTACGTAGCCGGCGTCTTTCAATGCCTGATAACAACTCCACGACAGCTGGCTGCCCTTAGAACGCATGCACGAACGCATCCGTGACGTGCCAGCCCGATAGCGCGGACAAAGAGACTTGTAGTCTCTCTTGCACATTCTTTTAACTTTTCTCGGCACTGCACCGGCCGCGCTTGCCGTGATGCCATACGCCATGATCGCAACAGCCATAGCAAGGACTGCTTTGCTCAAATTGCTGATGTGGCTCGACGTATTCGGTATACTACTGGACATTATAATCGTTCCGATTATCACGCAGATTAAACCCAATCAATCAGGCGCTTAAGCCGCCTTGTTGATATGGTTCCAAACTTAAACCGAGGTACACCTAACAGTAGAATGAGGCGAGGCAACTAATTTTTGAAAAACCAGCAAGAAATGCCGCAGGTAAGGTTAATCAACTTAGGATCAACGGTCAGCGAAGGGATTATCACTCTTGCGAAGATTAAGCCGGATTGGCGTGCCTGGTAGGTCAAATGTGTCGCGCAAACTATTGAGCAGGTAACGCAAATACGATTTGGGCAATGCCGTAGGGCGCGACGTGAACGCAACGAAGGTCGGCGGCCGTGAAGATGGCTGCGTAATGTAGCGTATGCGAATACGCCGGCCACTAACAGCGGGTGGCGGGTGGCGGTCTACAGCAGACCTCAGCCAATCGTTGAGCGGAGACGTCGCGATGCGCTTGTTCCATACACCATGGGAGCTCATGATGGCTTCCATCAGCTTGTCGAGGCCACGCTCGGCCAGCGCCGAAACAGTGACCACTTTGACGCCTGGTACCTGCGCCAACTTCTGGCCAACAATCTCGCGCAATACTTTTAGCTGGCTTTGTTTTTCATTGACCAGATCCCACTTGTTGATCGCAACAACGAGCGCCCGGCCCTCGTCTGCGACCATGGCAGCGATCGTCAGATCCTGGTGCTCAAAGGGGCGCTCGGCGTCAATCATGACGACCACGACTTCGGCAAATCGCAGCGCCCGCACGGTATCGCTGACCGACAGCTTCTCGGCTTTCTCGGTAATTCGAGACTTGCGGCGCAGTCCGGCTGTATCGACAATCCGCACGGACCGCCCTTGCCAGTCAAAATCGGTTTCAATCGAATCCCGCGTCAAACCAGGCTCCGGGCCGGTGATCATGCGATCTTCACCGAGCAGCGCGTTGACCAATGTCGATTTGCCAGCGTTCGGGCGACCAACGATGGCAATACGGATCGGGCGGAGTGGTTCCGACGCACCATCGGCATCGGGGCTGTCTTCATCAGATTTTGGTTGGTTTTTGATTTCCAGGCCGACGCCTGCCAGGATCTCGCGCTCCAGCTCACTGATGCCTTCGCCGTGCTCAGCTGATATCGCGACCGGCTGGCCGAGCCCTAAGCCAAATGCCTCGTAGAACCCGTCATCGCCCTGCCGACCTTCACACTTGTTTGCGACCAGGATAGTGGGGCGGCCTGACTTGCGTACGATATCAGCGAATTTTTCATCAGCCGGCGTGACGCCGTCGCGCGCATCAATGACGAACAAAACGAGATCCGCGTCGCGCACAGCCTGCTCGCTCTGGGCACGCATGCGGGCTGGGATAGAGCCACGCGGCGCCTCTTCCAGACCAGCCGTATCAAGCATACGGACCTGCAGCCCGAACAGCTCACACACTTCCTCACGACGATCGCGCGTGAGGCCCGGCATATCCGAGACAAGCGCTGTTCGCCTGCCCGACAAACGGTTGAAGAGCGTTGATTTCCCAACATTGGGTCGTCCAATGATGGCGACAACAGGCAGCTCGGCCATTACATACCCCGAAAACGCAGTTGCGCCCTGCTCGGTGCAGCGCGCTTGATCAATGGATAACACGGTAATCGCCAGACGTCGTGCCGCAAGCCGAAACTAGGTTGCTCGGTTCATTCGACGGCATCTATCGGGATCAGACGGATCTAACGGAATGCGACCAATTTTGCAGCATCTGTCAGCACGTAGAGACGACCGTCGGCGACCACGGGTGGTACGTAGACCTTCCCCCCGAGGTTGATCTTACTTGCAACCCGTCCGGCTGTGGCATCGACGCTGACAAGCTGTCCTTTGTTCGACGTCAACCAGAGCATTCCCCCCGCCAAAACAGGGCCTGACCATACCTTTGAACCCGCCAGCTGCGTTGTCCAACGTATTTTGCCGGTGGTGCGTTCAACTGCGACGAGCTGTCCACGCGTATCCACGACGAAAACCGAGTCTCCCGCGACCCAAGGGCGCTGCACACCGCCAATATCAAGCGCCCAAACGCGCTCACCGCTGGCCTGCTGAGTTGCCACAAATCGCCCACCGTGACCGATCGAATAGGTCACGCCACCTGACATAGCAGGCGCTGCCGCATCACTCATTGCTGCGAATGACGTGGTGGTTCGTGTTTTCGCGAGATTTTCCTGCCAGATCGGCGTTCCGTCGGCCACGCTCAGGGCTACGATGTCGCCATTTGGATACGGCACCGTGACAACATCGCCATCGACGGCCGGGCTCGGACTGTAGCTGAGGCTGGTTACTTCAGGCAGGCCGCGGAATTGCCAGAGCTCGGAGCCATCGACGCCGCTCAGGCAGAAGAACACGCCGCCCTTGGAGATTACAAAAACCCGGTCACCAACTGCTGTTGGCGCGGCCCGCACGGGCACGCCGAGCTTTTTCTCCCAGATCTGCTTGCCACTTCCCGGATCCAACGCAACAACCGAACCGAAGCCTGTCGATACGTATAACCGGCCATTGTCTATGGCGAGACCACCGCCATAACCTTCGTAGCCAGTTTCCTTCTCTGGGACGAGCGATTTACGCCATTGTGAACCACCCGAGGCAGCATTGAACGACGATACCTGACTGGCCGCATCCAGCGTGTAGATCCGCCCGCCATAAACGATAGGTGCAGCCGTCAGGCGCCCTTTGGAGCTCGACCCCTTGCCCGCATCAATACTCCAGCTGCGCCGCAGAGTGGCCGATGCAGCTAAGTGTCCGGGTGCATTGTTGGGGGTTCCGCCAGCTTGTGTCCAATTGGCGTTGACCATCTGCGCTGGCAACGTGATCGGAGATGTCGCAGCCGCCAATTCGCCGCCACCGACACGGTCGCTTTGCGGCATGATTGAAACGCGTTTACCGGCTAGGGGAACCACTTTTTCTTTGAACGGATTGAGCTTGTCGATACTTGGCAGGCCGCCGGAGCAACCTGCAACGACAAGGACCGATAAAGCGAGCGATAGGCTGCTCGCCAGCCGGATCGCTTGTCGCTCTCGGCCAAGTATCTGGCCGCGCTCGGCGATGTAACTATTTGCTCTTAGTGGCGTCATTTTTGGCGCCTGCTCCGCTTGAAGACGCGGGGGTGGACTTGGCTTCAGCCCCCCCGGCTGTTGATTTGTCACCATTACCCGCGCTTTTGTCTTTTTTGAGATCAGTTTTCGCTGCGTCAGGTTTTGCTGCCTTTTCCGATTTCGTCCCCGATTTCGTCGAAGCCTCTTCCCGTGTGATCAACGCCAAGGCGACCTGGGCACGCTGTTTCATCGTCTGAGGCACTTGTTGATCCGACAGCAAGCCTGCGTAAGTCTGTCTCGCATCAGCCCAGCGCTTATGTTTGAATGCCGCCAATCCAAGCAGTTCGCGAGCCGTGTAGCGCCACGGACTGGATTCATTAGCTAGCTCGTTGAGCCGATTCTCGGCTTCGGTCCAGGTGCCATTGTCGATTTTCAACGACGCAACCTGCAAACTGGCAAAGCTGCTCAAAAGACGATCAGCAGACGTATTGCCTGCAATCTCGGTATAAAGCGCTACAGCTTCGTCACTCTTGCCAGCTTCTCGATGCTCAGCTGCCAGGCGCAATTTTGCAAGAGTTGCATAGCCCGGCGTACCTTCTTTGGCGATCTGTTCAAGCCCGGCAAGACCATCAGGTTTCTTTTTGCCTTCAAGCAGCTGCACAGCTTCTTGGAATTGTGCGCCAGCTGTCTGCGTGCGATCGAGTTGGTAGACGGTGTACCACTGCCAGCCCCCGACAACGACGACCAATGCCGCAAGGCCGCCTAGGAACAGCGAACCGTACTGTTTCCAAAGGTTCGTCAGCCTCTCGCGCCGGACTTCTTCTTCAATCTCGCGAATGAATGCTTCGCTGTCTTCGCTCATTTCCCGGTCACCGTCCTCGGCTTTGTGATTTTGTTGATCGATTCAAGCGCCTGGCGCCTCGGAGACGTACTCATAACCATCCCGACAGGTTACGCAAGTAATGCCGCTGTGGGGCGGACCTGACCGCAGGTTTCAGCTTCCCGGAGCATGCCTTGAGATTTGTGGAGCAATCAACGGGCACGCGCCCTGCGTCCGCTTGCCGTAGGTATGTTTCAGCAGAAGGGTTTACGCCCCCATTCCAGATATCGGCGCAACGCCAATCAGCCATTCATGCGCAGAAACGACGATTGCGACATAGAGCGCCAGTCCCACGACGATGACCACAGCATCACCCGCCAAGCCACCGCTATCCGCGCCGGACGAGGTCGCCGGCCGTCGCTTCAACGAGATCCGATTGATCACTGCGTAGGCCAAAAAGCTCCCGAACAAGATTATCGACGCCAGATCGCCGTTTGTGAGCAGATGCGCGAACGCCCAGATCTTGATGGCGGACAGCATGGGATGGCCAACGACGCGTTTGATGTTTGATGGCACGTAGGCTGCAACCAGCAGCACCATCGATACGATCATCAAAGCCAACGTGATGTGCGCGGTCCAGGCTGGTGGCTGCCAAATCTGAGGGTTCTTGCCGACCAGCACCTGCAACTTGCCATAGCCAACGACGATCAACACGAAGCCAACGATGGAAATGACGGAAAATGCGATCTTGTAGGCACCGGCACCAAACCGTTCGATCAGGCCGTTACGCAGCTCCAACTGCATTGGCACTGCGTGAATGCCAAAGAAAATCAGAAGCCCAAGAACCATCGGTGTCATAAAAACCTCCTTGCGCGGGCCTAACCGTCGCCCCCTCACCGCCTTATTATGTCCCACTCTGTGCCACAACTTTGCCCGACGCGTCGATGACTGATGTCACTCCGGTTGGGCTGGTTCTTTGGGCCGTGCTCAGGAGAGAGCCGGAAACGACTAGAGAGAGAATGACGCGGGACGAAACGACTTACGACGGAATGACTTGGGGCAGGACGAACTTTCAGTAAATCGACCCTGTGGTGGTGGTCTTTAGTAACTCAGCGTAATCCCGGTCGGGAGTATGCAGCAACGGCGTGGGTATTTGCCCATGTGCAGTCCCGTTCCTCTGTGTTCGGGAATGCGAGCTGACGGCTGTCGTGCTCCGCCTTGACCGGGCGAGGGGACTATCGTGACACACAACCAGAGAACTTCTGATTCCACGCGATCTGCAATCTTATCCTATGTCAGCCAATCGGAGCTGCGCGGCGCACATAACTTCGCGGCTACGGCTCAACCAATTGTGGCGCTTGACCTAGCAACCACGCCGACACCGTGGTCCCAGGATCAACACACAATTGGCGATCATCACACAGCTGACCGAAACAGCAGTGATCAACTCTCACACCGACCACCACTCTGCGTAAATCAGACAGGATCAAGGGGAGCTGTTCCGGACACAATTGCAGAGACCGACTTCCTATTGGAAACCCGGTTATCTGAAACAGATCCACCGTTCCATCCGCCAGCCAGCTGGCACAAGGCTGCGACTGAAGAGCAAAACGATGCCTTTTTTAGCCTAAGCCGAAGCTGGAATTGGAGCGAGCGCTCAACGGCCGCTTTTCTTGGCTTTGCTGCAGGCATCCTGATCGTCGTGCCAGTCGTGCTATTTTTGAGCGCAACTTCCGATCGACAGCCAATGCCTGCCCGAACAGCATCCGTCGAAAGGTTCGTTGCTCAACCCGATCCCCAGCCGGTCGCGTTTGCCAGCGCCAATGTCTCGGCTGGGACCTGGTTTGACAGTAGGGCCAAACGACCCACTGCTACGACGCGGGATCAACCAACTGAGGCGATTGAAGTGGTCTCGCAAGCTCATCGGGCGATCACAGAAGGGCGTATCGATCAGGCACGGACCATACTGCGGGCCGCGGCATCGCCTGACACGCCACGGCTGTGGTTCATGCTTGCTGAAACTTACGATCCGCTGGTCTCTGCCCAAACGCCACGCAAGATCGCAAGTTCCCGTAAACTCGAAGCCGCTGACACAAATTTCGCACGCTTCTACTATCAACAGGCTCTGACGCATGGCATCAGCGAGGCACGTGCCCGGCTCGATGGCTTGACAAAACAGTAGACAGGCTTTGGCACTAGGTCTGTGAAGGCTTCGAATCACTGTATCCACTAGCCATGGTCCAGCGGTCCCAAAGTCTTGATGCAAATCGCCCTGGCGCACGTGACAACGTCGCGACGCTTGCGCAGCACGAAGCATTTGCGCGCATTCGCGAGCGCCATATTGAAACTCACTCCGATGCAGCAGTCACGTTGCCGGACGCCGCCCAATCCGCCGAGCAACGAGAGGGCATTGCCAACGAGCGCGATGCCATTGTGCGCAATTGCCGGGTCATGAAGAGCGCGCTGTTTAATGCTGGCAAGCGACTTGAGCGAAAAAAAGCAGCTGGCCAGTTCACGTTCGCATTGTCCGGCATGTATGGGTTTCTAGTACCCCTCTTCACCCTCCAGTTCGAACCTTTCCTGACCGCGCTTGTCACCTATGTCGTGAGTTTCACGGCGGCTACGGCTGGGGCGGTGTCGTTTGTCGTTGCCATGATCTATCAGCAGCAGGATCTATCTCGGCGTGCGCGGCTATTTTACGAAGCCGGGCGCCAGATGAATAAGCTCGGCAAAGACATCAAGATCATGCAATTCAGTGATGCGGACGCGTTGCGCCGGTGCACGCATCATTACCACGAAGTGCTGGGCAGCGCCGAGAACCATGATGAAATTGACTATGAGTTTGCGGTGCTTGGATATCGCCCGCGCGACAACAAAAATGGTCGACTCGACCGCTGGATCAGCAATCGCCGCAGGCTCGATATTCGGTTCGCTCTGCAGACCTATGGATTAGTCATCGCAGTCTGGTTGATCCCGCCGCTGATCGGTTTCACGATCTGGCTGACACTTGCGAAATAGAACGGCTTAATCGATGAGGTCGCCACTCTAAGCACGTTGAATCCGCGTCAGGCCCTACTCCCACTCAGTAGTAACGTATAAAATAATACGTTAACTATCAATAACTTAAATTATATAAATAGTACGTGTGCAACAAGTGTGTAAGTCTTCTACCACTCTGCACGATTTTATTACGCTTAGGTTTCTATTGGATTTCAATAGTTTACGTCTTCAACACATACACATTGTAAGACGAAAAAAACACTTAATCCATACACCTTACGCAGTAACCTATGACGTACTCTTCGAAGTTAAATGTTCCATCCCGGATGATCACATTGATCCTCGGCGCTCGGCCCTTTTCATGGCACGTTCGGTTTTGAGGGATATCCTAGACGGAGGCGCAAATGCTTGTTCGACTTCATAGCCAGGCCACGACGACACCCAAAGTACGCG
>CAJQQK010000099.1 GCA_905480435.1 uncultured Hyphomicrobiaceae bacterium
GCCTGCCCAGGATCTTCGCCAACGCCACCGCCTGAGATAGAACGGCCCAGGGAGGACGCCGCCGACACTGTGACCACTCAAAAAACCGCTCCGCAGGGAATGCGATCTCTCACGTGGCCAATTTCAACAGCCTGCTAAGCCAGGACTCTTTCTGACGCCCAGCCGAATCGTGTCTAAGTAACCCACGATTGGGGCACTGCCAAACACAACTCCAAAACCAGAACATGGAACCGTTTGACAAGTTATTTCAAACGGTTAACCATGTCTGGACAAAAGAGAACAAATAGAGTACATTCAATGTCAATTGCTGAACGTTAACGCTTGACATAGGGTGACCAAAATGGCCGTGCCAGAACTCCGGGTGATCGAGGGAGCTAAGATGGATAAGCAGAAGGCACTGGATGCCGCTCTGGCCCAAATCGAAAAGAATTTCGGTAAGGGCTCGGTAATGCTGTTGGGGGCCAACTCCAACCACGATATCGAAGCCATCCCAACGGGATCGCTCGGCCTGGACATTGCGCTGGGCATCGGAGGCCTGCCGAAAGGCCGAATTGTTGAGATTTATGGTCCGGAATCATCAGGTAAAACAACGCTCGCACTGCACGTCATTGCTGAAGCACAGAAGGCTGGCGGCATTTGTGGCTTCATCGATGCCGAGCATGCCATTGACCCGATTTACGCACGCAAACTCGGCGTCCAGGTCGATGATCTTCTGATTTCCCAACCAGATACCGGTGAGCAGGCACTCGAGATCACAGACACATTGGTCCGTTCAGGTGCCTGTGATGTCCTGGTTATCGATTCAGTCGCGGCTTTGACACCGCGTGCTGAACTCGAAGGCGATATGGGCGACAGCCTCCCCGGTCTCCAGGCCCGCCTGATGAGCCAGGCTCTGAGGAAACTCACAGGCTCGATCTCCAAATCGCATTGCATGGTCATCTTCATCAACCAAATTCGCATGAAGATCGGCGTCATGTTCGGCAGCCCGGAAACCACCTCTGGTGGTAACGCGCTGAAATTCTACGCATCGGTCCGCCTCGACATCCGCCGCATTGGCGCGATCAAAGAGCGTGAAGAAATGGTCGGCAACCACACCCGCGTCAAGGTCGTCAAGAACAAGGTCGCGCCACCATTCAAGCAAGTTGAATTTGACATCATGTACGGCGAGGGGATCTCCAAAACCGGCGAAATCCTCGACCTCGGCGTCAAGGCCGGCATTGTCGATAAGGCCGGTGCCTGGTTTTCCTATGAGGGAGAACGTCTTGGCCAGGGGCGTGAAAACTCAAAAGTATTTTTGGGCGAAAATCCCAAGATTGCCAACGAGATCGAGGCTGCCGTCCGCGAAAGTGCAGGCCTGATTGAGAAGAATATGCTGGTCGAGCCAACTGCCGAGGACAAAGCCGATAACGCCATAACCGAGGATCAGGTCGAAGCCCTTGCAGCGCCTGCTTTGTCGGTCAATGATCCTTTGGAAGCAAAACCGGTAAAAGTCGGCAAACGGGGCTAGCTGCGGTCACTTGCGATATCTGTATTGATAGAGGTGCGGCGCTCTGGCGACCGCACCTTTTTTAGTTTGTTCCGCGTCAGTCGTATCCGTGGCCCGGGCCAGAACCGTTAACTGCAACACGTGGAAAGCTGCAGGACCCGCATTTGCGGTGCCGCGACGGTTTACACGAACACCTGAACCGCCTAATTACAGCAATTCGCGTTTTAACGGCTTCGCAATGCGCCTTAAAACGCCCAATCTTCGGGCGATTTAAGGATCCTGCTAAACGCGAGGTGCTTTAGCGCCAAACACTATCGGTCCCGACTTCACGGGCATATCACTGTAAGCTACGTTATGGCGTAGCGCCACACGATAGGATATCCCGACGAAAATGGATCGTTACGCCTCCGCGCGTGCCTATTTGCAGGCACACCGTCCCGACAAGCCCGTTTTTGGGCTGCGCCCGCATGCAGCTGGAGTGGCAGCGCGTTGGTTCCTAAAACACTTCCCAGGCGAAGTCGCCTATGCCTACAAGGCCAACAGCGCGGTTTTCCTGATTGGGGCGCTCTACGGTGCCGGCATCCGCGCCTTCGATGTCGCGTCGATACCAGAGCTTGAAGACGCGTCGACGATCCCCGAGGCAACGCTGCATTATATGCACCCAATCAAATCTCGCCAGGCGATCAAGCGGGCGTACTTCGAGTACGGCGTCCGTTGCTTTGCGCTCGATAGTGAAGATGAACTCGAAAAAATCCTTACCGAGACCGGTTCACCTGATGATCTCGAATTGTTCGTGCGCCTCACGGTTCCAGCCCGCAACAGTTCGATCCCGCTTGAGCGCAAGTTCGGCATCGAAGGCGAGGCCGCAACAGCCCTCTTGATGCGCACGCGTCAGCATTGCGACACGCTCGGTGTGTGTTTCCACGTCGGTTCGCATACCGTCACAACGGATGCCTACGAGCTCGCCTTCAACACGGTGCGCCATCATATCGTCGAAGCCGGTGTCGTCGTCGACGCGATCGACGTTGGCGGCGGCTTCCCGTCGCAATATGGCCCGAACGCACCAACGCCGTTGATCGATTTTATGCGCGCGATCAGCCATGGCTTTGACAATCTGCCGGTCAGCCATGATTGCCGCTTAATCTGCGAGCCGGGTCGCGCGCTGATTGCCGAGGCTGAAAGCCTGATTGTGCGTGTCGATGCGCGCCGCGGCCAGGAACTCTTCATCAACGACGGTGGCTACGGCGCACTGTTCGATGCAGCTCAGCTCGATTTCATGCTGCCGGTGCGTCTTGCCAATCGAGAACCGGACGCTGGCGAAGAGATGCAAAGCTTCGAAATGTGGGGCCCAACTTGCGATTCGATTGATCACATGAAAGGACCGTATCAGCTGCCGGCCTCGATCCGCGAAGGCGACTACATTGAGATCGGCAACATGGGCGCCTATGGACGGGCAATCGCTGGCGGTTTCAACGGCTACGGCCGCTATCTCGATGTCATCCTCGATGATGAGCCGATGTACACGATGTTCGGTGAAGCGCAGTAGCTGACACTTTTGCAGCGCGTGTTGGCCTCAATCCAAGTGTTCCCCAAACCAAGTGATCCCCAAGTTCCAGAGATCAAATGTCCGAGCAGCACTTGAAATACATGAGCCCGGCAGATGGCTTCCAGGACCCGGATCGCGAGGGCGTCGACGCCCCTGCAAGCGCCCGCGCCGTCGTCATTCCGTTTGGTCTTGAAGCATCCGTCAGCTATGGCGGTGGCACGGGTCGCGGCCCGGCTGCCATTCTCGCCGCCAGCCAGCAACTTGAACTCTTCGACGAAGAACTCTGGTGCGAACCTTATCGCGATTTTGGCATCGCCACATTGCAAGCCCCAGAAATCGCAGTTGGTGTCGAACCAGCGCTCAATCAACTTGAACAGATCGTCGACGACGTACTCGATCAGAAACGTTTCCCGCTGATCCTAGGCGGCGAGCACTCGCTGACAGCTGGCGCCATTCGCCCATTCGCACGCCGCATCGACGAATTGATTGTCCTTCAAATCGACGCACACGCGGATTTACGCGATGGCTACCTCGGCGAACATTACTCGCACGCTTCCGCCATGCGCCGCGTGCTCGATCATGCAAATTGCCGTGTCGTCTCCTACGGCATCCGCGCGATCTGCCAGGCTGAAGCCGACTACATCGACGCCAATCCGGATCGCGTCGATATCTACTGGGCCCATGAACAAGACAGCTGGGACATGGGCGTACTGTATCAGGCGCTCAAAGGCCGGCAGATCTATGTCACATTCGATATTGACGGCCTGGACGGCGCCGAGATGCCGGCAACCGGTACGCCAACTCCCGGTGGCCTATCATTTTGGCGCGCGCTCGACATTGTCCGCGTCGCTGCATCAGCCGGCACGATCGTCGGGGCGGATGTCGTCGAGCTGAGCCCCATCGCCGGCTTCCACGCTTACGACTACACGGCAGCTGCGGTCGCCAACAAAATTCTCAACTACGCCTTATCCGGCACCACATCGCGACGCGTTCCATCGTAACCACACAATTTGTTTTTTGCGCGCGCACCACTCATTAAAACGCCTTCGCGATCCGCGCCCAGTCATCGATCGCGTGTTCATTGCCTGGCGTCAACTGCACCGCGAACTGCGTGTAACCGGCATCACGAAGATCGCCGACGCGTTGCTTCAGTTCCGCTTCTGTCGCCGTGAAACTCGTGTCACGGATCAGTTCCGCTGTTACAAAATCGCGCTCTTCCGGTTTGACGAACATCAGATGCCCACGATGGTTCATCAGGTAGCGCGCGTCAGCCGGTTCATAACGCTCGGCCATCTCGACGTATTGCGCAATCGCGTCGGCTGCTGCTGGCGGTATCCCGCTCGAATTCGGCAGCCCCATCATCGCCGCGTCTGCTGCCCGGTGCAGGATCACGGCCGCGCGCGGTCCAGCTTGTGCCATCGCACGCTCTGAATTATGCGCCTCGCCATCGCCAAGCACGCATCCAAGCACAAACGCCGTCGCCATGAGATCATCACGCGCATGCCCCGCATCACCCCACGTGGTCTGCATCGACTGCAAATTGGAAATGCCCGTCGCCACATCGCCTGCAAAATAAAGCCAGCCTGCGTTCAGCTTTGCCGTCAACGCCCGCGATCTCGGACCATATGCCGAGACATGCAACGGCATCGACGCATCCGTCTTGATCAAGCCAAGCTCAGGATTAAGAAACTGGATTTTGCGGTCTTTGCCCTCAAATGATGTTTCGACAATTTCATCAGCCAGCAGTCCATAGATGACGCGGATATAATCCTCCATGTCGGCGAGCTTCATCGCGCCAAGCCCCATCGCCCGCCGCCCCGTGAACCCAGTGCCAACACCAAAATCGATCCGCCCCGGCGCCAGCGCATTGAGCGACGCAAAAGCGTTGGCGGTAACTGGTGCAATGCGATTTGTCGGGATCAGCACGCCGGTGCCAAGTCGGATCCGATCGGTTTTTACCGCAGCGGCCCCCATCGCAACAAAGCAGTCCGCGCTCAGCATCTGGGTATCGTAAAACCATGCCTCTTCGAAGCCGAGTTCTTCAGCGCGTTGCACAACTTTCCAGGAGTCGGCAGCTGTTGGCAGCGCAATCGAAAATTTCATGTCGCGTTTCCTTGTTCACCCAAAATGCTGAAGTTACTCAATTCGGGTCATCTTAGGCACAATCTCAGCGCTCTGGCATCCTCGCTAACATGCCATCACGCAGGTGAACGCTTGCAGGCAGCTGGAACTGCGATTAGCCTCGTTGAAAATTACAACTTGGAGGCTCGATGAGCATGGACGAGCAACTCTTAACGATGACGTCGCCGCAAATCCTCGGACCGTTTTACCCTCTTGGCAAACCATCCAAAGGCGGCGATCTCACGAGCGTAGAGGGCCGGCCCGGCAAGGCCCAAGGTCAGATCATTTACCTTGGTGGCCGCATACTCAACCGCAACAGTGAACCTGTCCGAGGCGCCAAAATAGAAATCTGGCAAGCGAATATGCATGGACGTTACACCCATCCCAACGACCAGCAAGATGCGCCGCTCGACGAAAATTTCGAAGGATTTGCCGTCATCCAAACCGACGATGACGGCTACTACAACCTGAAGACGGTCAAGCCGGGCGCGTATCCCACCGGGCCGGACACCATCCGTCCGTCACACATCCACTTTGATGTCTGGGGTAAAACCGAACGCCTCATCACCCAGATGTATTTCGCCGGAGACCCTTATCACGACGCGGACCCCTGGCTTCAATCTTCAAGGCGCCAGGACACGCTGGTGATGCCGATACTCGATCCGCTCGAAGACATGGCAGCCGAGGCCAAGCGCGTCGAGTTCAACATCGTTCTCATGAACGGCTGATGTCAGCTACGTTTCCTCAGCAGGTGCCCGGCCACCAAGGCTACGCCGAATTGTCGGATGCCCGCCTTTGGTACACGGACACGGGCGGCGAAGGCGATGTCGTTGTGCTCTGCCATCCGGCCTCACAGAGTGGAGAGATCTGGGGCTATCAGCAGCCGGCGTTTGCCGCTGCTGGCTACCGTGTCATTGCCTATTCGAGGCGCGGCTACGGACGTTCCGAAAAAGGCGCTCCCGACAACACCGGTACGTCCGTTGGCGATCTTGTCCAGCTGCTCGACATGCTCGGCATCAGCAAAGTACATATTCTCGGTGCAGCCGCCGGCGGCATCACGGCGTTGGCATTTGCCGTAGCTGAGCCGGAGCGAACTCTCAGTGTCACGCTCGCAGGCACCATCTTCTCGCTCAATGAAGCTGATTGGCGCGAATTCTATGGCCGCTTGGGCATCAACGCCGTGCGTGATGCCGTCTCCACCGAATTCCTTGAGCTGGGCCCCACCTACCGTATGTCTAACCCGGACGGCACGGCGCACTTCGCAGCGCTCTCGGACGAAGCTCATCGCAATTCGCCCGTCCGCCAATCCTCCGGCATCTCAGTCACCTTTGCGGCATTGGCTGAAATGCGTCTCCCCGCGCTGCTGTTAACCGGTGAGGCCGACCTCTACGCCCCACCGCCACTGCAGTCATTGATTGCATCGCATCTGCCCAACACCGAAACGCACACAATGCGTGAGGTCGGTCACGCCGCATATTGGGAACAATCCGAAACGTTCAATGAGATCGTTCTCAGCTTCCTGGCGCGACACCGTCAGGTCGCGACTTAACCTAATCCGTCATCGTCGCAAGCTCATAAGCCAGGGCACACGCTTTCTCATACTCGGCCAGATCAATCCACTCATCGACCGTGTGGACCTCGTTCTGCCCGGCCCCGAACGTCACCGTTGGAATGCCATGCCTGACGATCCAGTTGGCATCAAGGCCACCATTGGCGACTCGAACATCTGGCGCCATGCCCATTGCTTCCACAGCCGCCGTCGCGCGACGCACCACCGGCAGCGTCTCCTTCATGCGGAAGGGATGATAGATAGGCCGAGCGGTAAATTTTACCCGGCCAGCCTTGCCATCAACGTTCGATACGCGTTTGGCAGCCTCAGTGAATGCCGTCTTGTAAGCCGCAGTGATCGCCTTGAAGAAAGCCGGATCGTGGCTCCGCGACTCGCCATAAACGCGCATGTAGTCCGTCACCACGTTGGTCGCATCACCGGCAGCTGCACCATCCGCTCCACTCACCCGGCCAACGTTGCTCGTGCCAAACTTGTCGCCTTTGACGATCTTGCCGAACCAGCCGTTCGCGTGAATGTCGGCCAACGCTTCCGCCATGATCAACGTCGCGCTGATGCCCTTCTCAGGCGCGCCACCGGCATGGGCTGCCCGGCCATGGATCTCCGCTTTCCAGCTATCGGCACCAACCGCTCCAATCACAACGGCATTCGCGTTTCGACCATCAAAGTTGAACCCCATCTTGGCGCCGCCGAGGTCCGCTTTGTCGATCATACGCGCGCCCCACATGCCGCTTTCCTCGCGGACCGTGAACAGTAAGGTGAGGGGAGGATGAGCCGCTTTGTGGCGCAGCAGCTCTGTAACAAGCGTGACCAGCACACCACATCCGGTCCGGTTATCACCGCCAAGCGCCGTCCTCGCTTCGTTGATGATTTTGCGCGCCTGCCGTTTCGGTCGCGCGCCTGCTCCAAGCGGCACGGTATCCATATGCGTCATGAACAACAGTCGCGGCTTATCTTTCAGCGCCCCACGTCCCGCCAGCGTCACGATCAGATTACCGGTCTCGGTTGGCACCGGGATCGTCTTGTTGGTCTTGTCGAACTTGATCGCACGTGCTGGCACGCCAGCCTCTTTCAGAGCCGCCACCAGCTCTTGTCCAATGGCGGCCTCCTGTCCGGTAATGCCCTCAACGCCGAGTAACCGCATCAACAAGTCAATCGACGCTTCGGTATCAATCACGCTCATCTCAATTCCACTCCCAGTTCCATCCCATGATTTGTCGCCAACCATATATTGCCGGTCTGGTCTGCCGGTGCCAAGCTCCAACCATACATCCATCACCATTGCGAGGCGACGATCATGATCTATGAATTCCGGACCTACACCCTGCACCCGCGCAGCTTGCCTGAGTTCCTGAAAACGTTTGGCGAGGCATTGCCGCGTCGCGAAGAGTTCTCCAGGCTAACAGCTTTCTGGTTCACAGAGATCGGCCCCCTTAACCAGGTCATCCATGTCTGGGCCTACAACGATGTCAACGAACGCAGTGAAACGCGCGCTGCCGCGGCGAAGGCTGGCGTTTGGCCGCCAAAAACGAGTCATCTGATCGTTGATATGAAATCCGAAATTCTGCACACAGCGTCATGTTCGCCAGAGCTGACACCGGCTGAGATCGGGCCATATTTCGAGATGCGTACCTATATCCTGAAGCCGGGCGCGGCCCCGAAAATGTCCGAGCGCTGGGCTGAGTTCTTGCCCGGACGCACCAAGCTATCGCCACTGGTCGGCGCCTTCACATCCGACATTGGCGAGCTCAACCAGTGGGTCCACATCTGGGCCTACACCAGCCTCGATCAGCGTATGGCGGTGCGTGATCAGGCCAAGAACGCGGGCATCTGGCCGCCTCCCGGCGACAGCCCTGTGATCCATCAGGAATCAAAAATCATGATGGCCGCCCCGTTCTCACCGATTAAATAACGTTCTCGCTAATCAAATAGCGGCTCGCCGTCATACGGGCGCCCATCTGATGGCGCGCCCGTATCTCACCCTGTGAGCGAAATCAGCGTCGTCTCGTTCATGTCAGCACCAAACCAGGCTGTAACCGCTGCTTCCCGTTCACCCAGATAGCGGGGCACGCCCTCATCAATGACCATCGGCAGGTCGTGGCCGGGGACCAGCACGCTGCCAGGTTTACGGCGCCAAAGTTCCCATATGTTTGTGATCGACGCCCGGCTCACACCCAAATCATAAGTCATGTCCGTATCGCCAGACACCAGCTCTGCGCGGTTCTTGCAGGCATCTCCCGTAAAAATGATATCTCGCGTACCTGCATCCAACACATAGACGAGGCAACCCGGCGTGTGTCCCGGCGCCAGGTGCGCCGTCATGCCTGGAAACACCACATCGCCCTCTCCCACTTTGCGCAAATCAGGCGTCTGACTGAGCTCCCGCATATAAAGTTCTGGGACGACAGTCTCACCCCACGGCTGCTCCAGTGACCATTCCAGTTCATGCCCGCCAATCACGATGTCAGCTTTCGGAAAGAGCACCCAATTGATCGAATGGTCGTAATGTGAGTGCGTCAACAGCACATCTGTGATGTCTGCAGGCTTCAATTTATTAGCCTCGAAATACTCAAGCAGCAGTTTGCGCTGCCCAAACGACCCGACATCGACCAATGCCTTCCGATCGCCATGTCGGATCAGTGCAATGGTGCTCCATCCAAGGGAGCCGTGACACACGGATTTGCCCGGATAGCCATGCACAATGATATCGATCTCGTGGCCGCCGCAGCTAAAATGCTTCGCATCTGTCGTGTCACTCATCACTGCCTGCTTTCTATCGACGCATCATGCCCCCCGTGCGAGAGGACGGCGCCATTGCCCGATGGCGCACCGCAAACTATGATCCACCAGCATACTTCACACAACTCCGAGGCTCTTGAATGACTGACAAATACCACCTGATCTCCTCATATACGTGACCATGGGTACAGCGCGCCGTGATCCTAATGCGTGCCAAGAAAGTAGAATTCGACGTCACGTTTATTAATCTCCGCGAGAAGCCAGATTGGTTTCTCAAGATCTCTCCGCACGGAAAAGTTCCGGTGTTAAAAGTGAGTTCTGCCGACGGCGAAATTGTACCGTTGTTCGAATCAAGCGCCATCGCCGAATTTCTCGACGAAGTTGTGGAGCCTCGACTGCATCCAGCCGATCTGGTGAAACGAGCGCAGAATCGAGCGTGGACAGATTACACGGCAACATTTTCGAACGCGCTTGGCAAAATCAACTACGCCAAATCAGCTGACGAAGTCGCAGCCGGCATCGAGACAGCCAAACCGTGCGTACAGCGCCTGGAAGACGCCATCGCCCGCGAACGCGGCAACGACGGCCCATTCTTCAACGGCAAAGAGATGTGTCTCGTCGACGCAGCCTACGCGCCATTCCTGCAGCGTTTCCTGATCAACGACGCCACTTTGCAGACCGGCCTGCTAGACGGTTTCCCACTGGTCAGCGCCTGGGCCAAGGCATTGCTATCGGACGAGCGCGTCACCGGGGCCGTCGCACCGGAATTCTCGGCCGCCTACGACGAGAACATGCAGCGCCGCGAAACGCACGTAGCCCAACTCAAGCAAGCCCGCGCCGCTGCTGAGTAAGGTTGAAAACAATGACCGGCGCCCACCATGCTCGGCGCCGGTCAGCCATATGCACCTGTGCGACCACTCAATTAGCCACAGAATTTTCCTTTGCGTGGAGTTGCCCTGCTGGCCTAATCCGGCTGCCTGATCAAAGACACTTCGCTACCGACGTCTTTGACAGGTGCCCAAGTGCGAACCAAGCGTCCAGCAGACAGTGATATGGAATGCCCTTTGATGGATGGCTGAGTAAAATATATAAATATCAATGGGTTGCGAAGGCGTGCGCGCAAGTTATGCACGATGAGTTGGAAAGCCCCAAACCAAAAATTATCTCGCAAGGCTGTATTCTATCGCCTAAGTTCGTGGACAACCAAAGTCGCCTCGGGTTACGTCGCTTCTTCGGAACTAATTTAGAGTTCTGCTCCGAGAAAGCCAAGTATGACGTTTGACGTATCACAAGTAAGGCCATGGGTCGCGATTGTTTACTCAGCCATTGAGCCTGTGGGTCGGCGAGGCGGTGGCATCCATAATGCCGTAATAGGGCAAGCTGTTGGGCTCATGGCCAACGGTGTCCACACCAAGATCTTTACTGCGTCCGAGGCCTGTGCCGCTGAAGCAAGAGAGCGCGGTATCGCCGTCGATCTCGACCGGGCTTGGAATAGCGGCATCGATCCGATGTTCTCCAAACGCATTTGGTGGCGTGCCTGTCGTGAGGTAGGTCGTCTGCCGGCAGCTGTCATTCACAATAGCGGCCGCACTTGGCTCGCCGGAGCCGCGCTGTTTCCAGGGATCTTGCAAGCCCAAGTACTCCATCGCGAGGTCATCTATCCCTACCGCTGCTTTCGCAATTGGATCTCACTGAGCGAACATTACGCTCAATCGCTTCGAGCCAGCCCTTCTGGGTGGTTTCGTAGAATTGCCGTCGCACCGAATGGTCTCTTAGACGACCCGCCGCCGCCAGTCTTTAGGGAGAAAACTGGTCCGGTCGTATTCGGCACTGCCGGGCGACTAAGCAAAGCAAAAGGCATTGAAACACTTATCGAAGCGGCGGCGTTGATACCGCGCGACAAAGTTGACATCCGGTTCAGAATAGCGGGATCGGGATGGGAACCATTTCAAGCACTTGCCAGCCGCCAGGGCGTCGCCGATTTGTTTGAATTCATCGGTTGGACCGACGACATGGATGGATTCTACGATAGTTTGGATGTCTTCTGCCTGCCATCGGAGAAGGAATCCTTCGGTCTTGTCTTGATCGAAGCTATGGCACGCGGCTTGCCCGTCATTTCGACGGTGACCAATGGCGGGTTGGAGATCGTCAGGGTCAACGAAACGGGGTGGCTTGTGCCCATTGCGGAGGCCGGCGCGCTTGCCGCGACGTTGAGTGAAGTCGCATCAGACCGCGCCGAGATTACTCGCAGGGGAAAGATTGCCTACTGCGACGTCCTCGAACATTATATACCAAAGTCTTCGGGGCGGCATCTGCTCCAGGCATTGGCATTGCTTGGCGCGCCGCTAGGAAGAACAGTGGCCCTTTAAAACAGAGGCCGTTACAAAACGTTGTGGCCTGCGGCAAGAAGAGCTCGAGAGGGCCCAGTTTGTCTTCGCAGATGTGGTACTCGATGAATATCTACGTGATCGACTGACCTGAGATCCACGCGTCTTTCAGGCTATTGCAGCTGCCGCTTCCCACCATATCCAGATGTTGAGCGGACACAGCTCCGGTTGCTGGTATCCATTGCAAATTAGTCCTGTGGCCGAACGAATACGGCATCATACTCGAGCAGGCCGCCATTGAATTCTCGAGAAACAGTAGTGAAATCGTAAGGCTCGAAGCCATTTTCTCGAACAAAGTCCAGTATCTCCCAATGGCTTGACGCATTTTTATATAAATGACGGACTGCCATTTCCGTTGATATGCCGCAAATTTGTGCGACACGTTTCACAGCAGCTGTGCATACTCCAAAGTGGCCAACATGCAATATTTGGGTTTGCACGCGCAGGCCGGCGAATCCTGCAGAACTTAATTGTCGCGGTTGAAGTCATCCTCGTATCGGACAATATCGTCTTCACCGAGATACGGTCCGGATTGGATTTCCACGAGCAACGCCGGCACTTTGCCAGGATTGGAGAGGCGGTGCTTGGCGCCAAGTGGAATGTAAACGGACTGGTTCTCGGTCAAAAGCCGGATGTTGTCATCGACCGTCACCTCGGCTGTACCGGAAACAACAACCCAGTGTTCGGCGCGATGGTGATGGCTTTGCAGCGACAGCTTAGTGCCGGGCTTGACCATTAAGTATTTGACCTGAAAGCGGTGGCCCTGACCGCGCTGCTCATACCAGCCCCATGGACGATAGACCCGGGTGTGGTGCTCAGCTTCGGGGCGACCTGCCTGTTTCAGCTTGTTGACAATTTCTTTGACATCCTGGGCGCGATCCTTCGGGGCGACCAAGATCGCATCATTGGTTGCAACCGCGATGACCCCATTCATACCGACCAGCGACATGCAGATGTCATCGGCGCTCTGGACGTAGCAGTCGCGCGTATCGTGGAGTACGACATCACCCTTTGTGACGTTTCCGTTGCTATCCTTGTTGCCGACCTCCCAGAGCGAGTCCCACGACCCAAGATCCGTCCAGTCACTCGCCAGCGGCACACAGTCGACAGCATCGACCTTTTCGATGATCGCGTAGTCGAGCGAGTCCTTGTCGCAGAGCTCGTAGGCCTCCTGATCCAGACGAAGAAAGTCGAGATCGGTCTTGGCTTGATCGAGGGCTGTCCGGCAATGCCGCAGTGTTTCTGGTGCAAGAGCCTCGAACGCGTCAATCATGGTTTGTGCAGAGTACAAAAAAATACCGGCGTTCCATAGAAAATTACCGGCACGCAGGTAGGCCTCGGCCTCTTCTTTGGGTGGTTTTTCGACAAATCGGCTGACGGGGTAGACAGAACCTTTGGCTTTGGCGATTTCAATATAACCATATCCAGTATCCGGCTTGTCTGGCTTGACACCAAACGTCACGATCCGGCCATCCTTTGCAGCAGTCACGCCTGTCTCGACGCTCCTTTGAAACCCAGCGACATCGGAGATGACATGATCCGAAGGCATTAGCAAAACTAATGCGCGCGCATTTCGAGCGGCAGCCATGAGGGCTGCTATGAGGGCCGCCGGAGCCGTATTGCGCGGCACCGGTTCGAGGATGATGCGCACATCGTCGAGCTTCAATTGCTGAACCTGCTCGGCCACGAGGAAGCGATGGTCGCTGTTGCACAGTACCGACGGACTATTGAACAGAGGTGCACTGACACGGGCACAACTCTGCTGCAGGAGACTGAGTTCGCCGACGAGCGGCTGGAATTGCTTTGGATAGGTGCTGCGCGAGAGCGGCCACAAGCGGGTACCCGAGCCGCCGGATAATATGAACGGATCAATAAGGTTTTTTTCTAAAGTCATTGATATACCCATGTTAATGGAAGTGAGAGCTCTCACGTTCCGAAGTTACCCAGCTAGCAATGCTGGTCCTCGTAGCTCGTAGTAGAAGCTGCTTCATTCAGACGTCAACGGTAATCCAATTCTCTCGCTCAATCTGCGCTTGATCAATATCAGCCTCAACATGCCAGCGCTTTGGAGCTAAAATCAAGGAACCATCTGCTTCGCCGAGGAGGGCGGCCCACCAGGCAAAGGTGTTGTTAGAAATGATCTTATGCTGGCAATGCATCAAGCCAAGGAAATCGTCCAGCATGTCTCCGCCTCGATCGATCTCCATCCGGGGCGCCTTGAGGATGGTCGCACACCAGTCTGGGTCATCGCTGCAAACCGAAACAAGCCAATCCGAAGTACCGGTCGCCTCTGTCAATCGAGCAAGGGAAGCGGATAGGTAGGCAGGATAATCAAGGTTGTGAGACTGCTTATGGTTCAAGTAGTCGCTGCGCCGGACATGGAAGCCGATAACGCACTGACGGAGGCTAGATTTAACGTCATCAGGAGCGAGCAGACGCTCGCGAAAGGTTTTGCGGACATAATCCTCAATCGTCTGGAAGTATTTGGGGGCTTTGCCAGAGTCCCGTGAAATACGTCAGCCCCAGCGTTGGGTGGACTGGAACGTAGCGCGTGGCAGAGCACTTGACGTAGGTCATCCCCGACAGCGTCTGCTGAACGGAAGCTGGCAGCCATTTTAAGCGGCGCGCCGCCCAGTGCCTGGGATGATGAATGTCAAAAATTTATTTATATATTAATGAATGGTGATGTTGTGTGAATAACTTGTGCACACGCAGTCATGAAACATCTACTCAGCCATTGAACCGGTGGGCAGACGAGGCGGTGGTAACCATAACGCGGTGATCGGTCAAGCCGTAGGGCTCATGGCCAACAGCGTTCACGCCAAGATCTTAACCGTATCTGAGGCCTGTGCGGCAGAAGCAAAAGAGCGCGGGATCGCCGTCGATCTCGACCAGGCTTGGAATAGCGGTATCGATCCGGTGTTTTCCAAACGCATTTGGTGGCACGCCTGCCGTGAGGCAGGTCGCCTGCCAGCAGCTGTCATTACAATAGCGGCCGAACCTGGCTTCCCGGAGCCGTGCTGTTTCCAGGTGTTGCGCAGGCCCAAGTGCTCCATCGCGAAGTCATCTATCCCTAGCGCTGCTTCCGTAATTGGCTCGCACTGAACGAACCATACGCCCAACCCCTCCGAGCCAGCCCCTCTGGATGGTTTCGCAGAATTGCCGTCGCACCGAATGGCGTCTTAGCCGACCCACCGCCGCCAGTCTTTAGTGAAAAACGGGGCCGGTAGTATTCGGCACTGCCGGACGTCTAAGCCAAGCAAAGGGTATTGACATCCTCATAAAAGCAGTGGCTTTGATCCCGTGCGAGAAAGTTGACATCCGGTTCAGAATAGCGGGGGCGGGATGGGAACCATTTCAAGAATTAGCCAGCCGCAGAAGCGTCGCTGATTTGTTTGAGTTTGTTGGTTGGACCGACGACATGGAGAGATTTCTCGACAGCTTGAATGTCTTCTGCCTGCCATCGGAGAAGGAATCCTTCGGTCTTGTCTTGATCGAAGCTATGGCGCGCGGCTTGCCCGTCATTTCAACAGTGACCACTGGCGGACGGCACATCGTTCAGATCGATGCAACTGGTTGGCTCGTGCCCATCGCAGACGCGGACGCGCTTGCTGCGACGTTGCATGAAATCGCATCAGACCGCGCCGAGCTTGCTCGCAGGGGGGAGATTGCCTACTGCGATATCATCGAACATTCTAGCCCAAAATCTTCGGGTCGGCATCTGCTTCAGGCCTTGGAATCAGGGGCAACGGAACTCCTATAGGCCCCACCTCAAGGTTTGTATGACAGGCCACGCTAAGCGTGCGCCAGTCGTGAAAACTCTCCCTGTTTCAATGCATTTTCTGTCCGATGCACCAGCAAACGCACGGGACCGCCAATGGAGGACGCCCGCCCCCGAAATTGAGCGATCGCCGCAAACAACTGTTCTTCGAATGCGCGCCCGGCTGAGTTGATTATGCGTTCCAGACGATATCCGCCCGGAGGTTCTAGCCGCTTTTCCCGCAGCCATTCCACCACCTGATCGCCCAGGCTGGATTGATCGGGTGCACCCGGCAGCACAGCTTCAATCAACCATTCACGAAAGATGACTTCGGCGCATTCATTAAACGGCCCGACCTTCAGATGCACGAGAATTTGTTGGCGATGCTTGCGGCTTGCCCTGCCACTGTCGTCGTAGGCAGCAAGGTCTTCCGCTGAACTGTCAACCTGGAAGCCGATGAAATCACGGACCTCACCGGAGATTTCCGCGGTTCGTTCTGGAAATCGACTGTAGAGCTGATAGTGCTTCAACTGGATAGCGAGAGCCAAGCGTCCCGTCCCGGTTTTTCCCTTGAGAAGAATCCGATCATCATGGCTTAGCGTCCAATGCTCGCCGAGCTCGGCATCCGTCCAGACCTTGTTCATGTCCGTAGCTCCGCTCAAAAATAACCGGAACAGTTTTTCGGAACATAGCTATCCAGTTGAAGCACTATCAGATCTAAAGTGCGCAAGGGCTTTCCGCTAAACCGTGCCGTTTCACACAGCTTCGTGGGCACTGGGCCTACCTGTCGCGCTATACGCACCGTGTCGCCATCTCGAACCGGAGATTGATCAAAGCCGATGCCAACGCGGTGACGTTCAGGGTCAAGGACTATCGCCGCAAAGGACTGGATCGCTACACGACGATGACGCTCCACCCACACGAGTTATCCGCCGCTTTCTGATCCACGTATTGCCCAAGGGCCTGCATCGCATCCGTCACTACGGCTTGTTTGCCAACAGCAACCGAGCCGATAATCTTGCAAGGATGCGCGACCTGCTTGGCGTGCCGGAACATGACGATGTCGAACTTGATGACACCGCAAACAATACCGACCAGCCCGATGCACTGCCACAACCATGTCCATGCTGCGGCGGCACGATGCGCATCATCGAAGTGTTCGAGGCCGGTCAACGGCCACGCCACGTGGCAATGCCGGAAGGGATCGACAGCTCATGACAACCGACCACTTCCGACATACTCTGATCGCAAGGTAGCCAATACACTGCAACGGCGACCTGCGTTCTAATCAACACGGTGCTGGTCAGTTTGTTGCCCGACATGCGCGCCGGTTCGTCGAGGAGGGATGCGATATCAGATCAATACTCGGTCAAAAGCCCCTCAAGATACAACCACACAGCCCGAACGCTGTCGCACCAGACGTCAAGTACCCATAGAGCGCGCGGCACGATCACAGCCCACCGCCCGCGGGTTCCTTCACTGGGGCCTTGTCGACGCCGGAGCAAATCCGTGCGCCCCATCCGTCGCAATTGGCCGGCATCCACAACGCTTCACAGAAGCCGACTTTATATGAAAGCGATGGCGGAACCTGTCGAAACAGCCTAATAGCCAAGATCGGAGAGGTTATGCGCGCCGGATCGTTGGCTGGCAGTTGAGTCGCACGGCCCACGCCGGCTTTGTGCTCGATGCACTGGAGCAGGCTATTCATGATCGCAACCCGTTGTCCGATGGTGGACTCGTTCACCACTCAGATCGTGGTGTGCGGGGCGGATTCAAAGACGAAGTCGCTTGCAACGCGACAAACAAGACGCTTAGATCAATCCAACAGATGACCCAGACGCTCCGTTAGATCGGGCCGCACGGGTCTCAAAGATTGCGATGACGGACATACCATCGGGCGTACGCATTAAGTGGTACTCGTGTTCTGTTTAGCGTTGAAGAATGGGCGATATACGGTGAGGGCTTAATTTTGATTTTGGTGACAGGGGCAACCGGATTTATTGGTCGGCAAGCGTTGTCGGCGCTTGGGAGCACGGGGTATGAAGTTCATGCTGTTTCGCGCCGATCCAGGGTC
The DNA here is from genome assembly GCA_905480435.1 of uncultured Hyphomicrobiaceae bacterium. Taxonomy (GTDB): domain Bacteria; phylum Pseudomonadota; class Alphaproteobacteria; order Rhizobiales; family Hyphomicrobiaceae; genus CAJQQK01. The sequence goes on from CAJQQK010000099.1 coordinate 17,681, forward strand.
GACGATGACGTGGTGTGGCATCGGGCGGACCTTCTTCAAGATAATGATCTGCGGGACCTTCTTTTGGATATAAGGCCGAAGGTCGTGCTTCATCTAGCCTGGTGTGTGGAGCACGGGACGTTCTGGACGTCACATGATAATTTGGATTGGGCAGCAGCGACGTTGAGGATGGTGCGGGCGGCGCGAGACGCGGGGGTGAGGCGCTTCATAGGGGCCGGGACCTGCTATGAGTACGATTGGCCCGACAAGAGCCCGTGCGCCGAGGATATCACCCCGATCACCAATCATACGATTTATGATGCAGCGAAGGACGGAGTGCGTCGTACTTTGGAGGCATTTTGCCGGCAATGCGAGATGGAGTTCGCTTGGGCTCGGGTGTTTTTCGCTTACGGGGCTTACGAGCCACCGAACCGACTGGTCGCCTCCGTGGCTCGAGCGCTACTAGCGGGGAAACCGGCGAAATGTTCTTCTGGCATGGCAGTGCGTGACTTCATGGACGTGCGTGATGTAGGTGCCGCCATATCCGCCGTTTCCGTCAGCAATGCCCAAGGTGCTGTCAATATCGGGTCCGGCGAAGGTATTTCCATTCGGCAGGTCGCCCTTAAACTGGGTGAGCTCTCCGGTCGTCCCGAACTCATCAGGATCGGCGCTCGACCGGATCGCGCGGACGAACCTCCTTACATTGTTGCAGATGCCACTAAGCTTGTAAGTTCGATTGGATTTTCGCCAAGATACAATCTGTCACGTGGACTGACTGAAGCTCTCCATTTTTGGGATGGACAGCTCAAATGAGCTCGTGCATCCAATTCGCGAAACGAAAATAATATCAACAGGCATGCGGTAGGGATTAAAGATGCAATACTCGATCAATACGGTCACTCGGAAAATTAGCGTTGGGGAGAAAGAATTTGACCTCTTCTCCGATGAAGCATTCCGAGCTTTGTCCGATCTTTGGCTCACGGTCGGCTGGAACCAGAAATATACTTATACGTTTTCCTGGTTCGATGTTCCGATGATCCAGCTTCCTGAAGATGTCCTGCGCTATCAAGAGGTGGTGTTCCGTTTGAAGCCGGACGTGATTATTGAGACAGGCATCGCCCACGGCGGAAGTGCGGTGTTTTCGGCGAGCCTATGCAAGCTTATCGGCAAGGGGCGCGTGGTCGCCGTGGATATCGACATCCGTCGCCACAATCTAGAGCGTCTTGAGGCTCACCCCTTGAAGCCGCTTATGACGCTAATCGAGGGTTCCTCGACGGCGCCGGAGATCGTCAATCAAGTGCGTGCTGAAATCGGCGACGCCGAGACCGTACTGGTTGTGCTCGACAGTGACCACTCCTACGCTCATGTGACAAGAGAGCTGGAGGCTTATGCGCCTATGGTGACCCTTGGCTCCTATATAATTTCCACTGACGGCTATATGCGCTATCTTACCGAAGCGCCGCGTGGCCTGCCGGGCTGGAAGCAAGACAATCCAGCAAATGCAGCCGTTGACTTCGTTTTTAAACATGACGGCTTCGTCATTGAAGAGCCGGCCTGGAACTTCAACGAGTCAAGCTTGCATGGTAACATCACCCATTGGCCCGACGCTTGGATCAAGAGGGTGGGCTAAGGAAAGTCTGAACAACTCGAGTTTGATCGGTCGAGACAGTTTGAGCGTCGAGAGGACTGTTAGTCCGGGCGAACCAGGGGCGGGATCATGGTTAGAATTAGTGACATGACGGCAGTGCTGCTTGCAGGCGGTCTTGGCACCCGCATTTCTGAAGAATCTCACTTAAAGCCGAAGCCGATGATCGAGATTGGGGGACGTCCGATCCTCTGGCACATCATGAAAATTTACGGCCACTATAACGTCCGCAACTTTATCATTTGCCTTGGCTATAGAGGTTACGTAATCAAAGAGTACTTCTCAAACTATGTCCTTCACAATTCAAATCTTACAGTCGACGTGAGTGACAACACAATTGCCTTTCATAGCTCGGAGGCTGAACCTTGGAGAGTCACGATGATCGACACCGGGCTCGAAACCATGACCGGGGGGCGACTGAAGCAGGTGGGCAAGTATCTGCCGAATGGGCTTCCCTTCTTCATGACCTACGGAGATGGTGTCGCCGACGTGGACGTCTCCGCTCTTTACGATTTTCATGTCGCGCATGGTCACGCTGCGACGCTGACCGCTGTAACGCCACCTGGCCGCTTTGGCGCCCTCGAGCTGGATGGCCATCGGGTCACTAGCTTTGCGGAGAAGCCTCCGGGGGACTCCGGGCTCATTAACGGCGGCTACTTCGTGCTGGAAAAATCGGTCATCGACTATATCGCGGATGACAATACAGTGTGGGAGCGTGAGCCGGTGGAAAAACTGGCTCACGAAGGGGAGCTTATGGCCTATCATCACAAGGGATTTTGGCAGCCTATGGACACGCTGCGCGATAAGATGCAGCTCGAAGCCATGTGGGATGGCGGCAATCCAGCCTGGAAAATTTGGTCATGAATGGGCGAGTTCCCGACAGTGATTTCTGGCGGGGCAAGCGCGTTCTTGTTACTGGCCACACCGGCTTTAAGGGTGCCTGGGCGGCCCTGTGGTTGAGTGAATTGGGCGCTGCCGTGACCGGATTTGCGTTGCCCCCAGTCGGCAGACTTTCGCTGTTTTCGCGAGCCAAGGTCGCTGATAGCATGGTTTCCATCTTGGGAGACCTTAGGGATATGGATGAGGTCGAAGCCGCAGTGCAGCAAGCGGCTCCTGATATCGTGCTACACATGGCGGCTCAGGCCTTGGTGCGCCCTTCGGTTTCCGACCCGATTGGCACCATCACGAGCAATGTGGTGGGAACAGCAAATCTGCTCGATGTTCTGCGCCGGACTCCACCTGCCACTATTCTCGTTGTCACGTCCGACAAGGTATATTTCAATGACGAGCACGGCCGCGCTTTCGCTGAGGAAGATCGGTTAGGGGGAGATGATCCCTACTCCGCATCCAAGGCTGCCTGCGAGATCATCTCGCGTTCCTATTTTGAGACTTATTTTAGACCCGCCGGTGTTCGGCTCGCCACAGCACGCGGTGGAAACGTGATTGGCGGTGGTGATGACGCTGTTGATCGTATAGTTCCTGACATTGTGCGTGCGGTGAGCGAGGGCAAGAAGCCCCCGCTGCGGATGCCCCATGCGGTGCGGCCCTGGCAGCACGTGCTTGACTGTCTCAACGGCTATCTTTGCTATCTGGAGGATCTTGACCAGGGAGTTGACGTTCCCGGAGCCCTCAATTTCGGTCCTGCTGAGCTAACCTCTTTGACTGTTGGGGAGCTAACCCTGACCTTCCTCGATTCACTGCATATAAACTCTGGCTACAACGCCACCGGGGCAAGTGAGGTGAAGGAGATGGGGCGCCTGCACATCGACGCAACCCTGGCTCGCGATACCTTAGGGTGGCGCTCGCTACTTGACACGGAAAGCGCCGTCAAATGGACCGCAGCCTGGTATGCTGATGCAGGTCGCTCGGATAAGAATGTTCGCGAATGTACTTTGGATCAGATCGCCCAATATCATCGGCTTTTTGGAGATTGAGTAGATATGATTAGACGATGTCGATTCTGCGAATCCTCGCTTGATTGGTCTTTCGTGGACTTGGGGTATACCCCCGTTGCCAATGATTATTTGACCGAGGAACGGATCCGCAAGAAGAACTATCCTCTTCTGCCGCTCAACATCCGCGTCTGTCCCACTTGCTTCTTGGTTCAAACAACGGAGGATGTCGATCCGAAGCACATTTTTGCGCCAGATTATGCCTACTATTCTTCCGTTTCCGAAAGTTGGCTACGTCACGCCTCTGACTATGCGGATAAGATGGCGGATCGTTTCGCCCTAGACGCAACGTCCCGTGTCATCGAGATCGCTAGCAATGACGGTTATCTGCTGAAGTATTTCGCGAAGAAAGGCATTCCCGTGCTCGGAATAGAACCTGCAACAGAGGTGGCGGATAAGGCAATATCTATCGGTGTTGAGACCGAGAAGGAGTTCTTTGGCTCCAAAGTCGCTGAGGATCTGGCAAACAGGGAGGTGCGCGCAGATCTAATGCCAGCGAATAACGTTCTCGCCCATGTCCCAGATATTCGCGATTTTCTGGCTGGTTTTTCAACTTTATTGAAGCCTGAAGGCGTAGCCACCTTCGAGTTTCCCCACGTCCTTCAACTCATCGATCAAGTTCAGTTCGACACGATCTATCACGAGCACTACTCCTACCTCTCGCTTATTGCAGTGGAGCGGTTCTGCGCCGGCGCCGGGCTCAGAGTATTCGACGGGGAGACCCTGCCAACGCATGGCGGTTCGCTTCGGGTATTTGTCGCGCACGAAAGTGCGGCGCACAAACCGACTGAGCGGCTGGTGGAATTGCGCGCGTTGGAAACAGCGGCCAAGCTTGATAAGCATGAGACTTACGCTGGATTCTCCGACAAGGTGCAGGGTGTGAAGAGTTCGTTCCAGGATTTTCTGGCGGATTGTCGAGGCCGTGGACTGACCATCGCCGCTTACGGCGCCGCGGCAAAAGGCAACACTTTTTTAAACGTTTGCGACTGTTCGAAAGATGACATCGTTTGCGTTTTTGATCGCAGCCACGCTAAGCAAGGGAAATACCTGCCCGGCAGCCACATCGAGGTGCTGGCACCGGAGGAGTTGCCGCGCATCCGACCCGATATCCTGCTAATCCTGCCCTGGAACCTGAAGGAGGAGATTATGACGCAGACGAAGGTCATTCGGGAATGGGGTGGCAAGTGGGCCATTGCAGTGCCGCAAGTTGAGGTGCTGACCTAGTGCGGGTAACTGAGACTGACTTGCCCGGAGTTCTCCGTCTTGATCTAACGCGTCACGAGGACGAGCGGGGTTTTTTTGCCAGAGTCTACTGCGAACGTGAACTCGCTCAACTCGGAATTGCCTTCACTTCCAAGCAGATCAACCTGTCCCGTAACCCGGCCTGTCTGACGCTCCGGGGAATGCATTTTCAAGAGCCGCCGTATGCCGAAGCCAAGATTGTGCGCGTTGTCCGCGGACAGGCCTTCGACGTCGCAGTGGACCTTCGCGTGGACAGTCCAACGTTTGGCAGATGGACGGCTAGCAAACTATCGGCTGATCGCGGCAATGCGCTGATCATTCCAGAGGGGTGCGCCCACGGCTTCTTAACCCTCGAAGAAAACACAGATATACTCTATCAGATGGGGAGCGCCTACGTCCCTGGCATGGCAAAAGGATTACTTTATAGCGATTCAGAATTAGCCATCGACTGGCCGGCGGAACCCAAAATGATAGCAGAAGCCGATCTGCTGTGGCCATCATTCGCGTCCTATGTTGGCAATCTGTATCGAGGCTCGTCGTGAACATGTCAATTGAACTTCAGAGATTGCGGGACTGGCAGCTTGAACGTGCGGCCAAGGCGAGCCAAGCTAATCTTTCGGTGATTGTTCTGTCGTCACGGGGCGTCGTGGCTACGCTGCAGGTTATAGATAGTATCGTGCGCAGTGCAGTTGACGCCGTGCCCGAATTCATCGTCCTTCAGCGGGGCGATGACGATGTCACCGCGCTCGCTCTTGCTGACGTTCCCGGCGTCGAAGTTATCAGTAGTTCTGCCGAGGTGAGCCTTGTTGCCGTGGCCAGCCAAGCCTACACTCAAGCGAGTGCAGAGGATTTTTTGTTCGTTGAAGACAATGTTCTATTCCTGGCCGGGGCGGTAGATCGCATAAAGTCGGCACTCGGAAGTGCTACCATGGCGGGTGTGCAGGTGCTGCACCCGACAGACAAAAGAATAATCTCCTACGGTGGCCGCCTCGACCCTTTCGGAGCGTTTCGGTACAACAAGAAGGACGGTGCCTTTGGCCAGGGTGTCTGCCGCAATTTGCGCTATCCTCATTTCTGTCCGATAGCTTTTTCTATAAACCGTGCGGCTATGGTGGCCAAAGGTGGTTTTTGCGACACCTTGCGGACACTCGAAGTGGCTGGAGCCAAGCTGGCAAGCCGCCTGCTGGTAGATGATGAACGGGTGGTCATCCCGGAAGGTGCTGGTGTCATTATCATGCCCGCCTTTGCTAATGATCCTCGCGAGGACGAAGTGCTCGCAGCAGATTGGGAGACGTTCCTGTCCGAGCCGGGTCTTGACAGGACGCTTCGGAGGCTCAGTTGCTGGGCTCCGCCCAGCAATGAGTATGCGCGTCCGGCGCTGCTATATGTTGATGAAGTGACGCCTGAGCCTGACCATAATTCTGGCTCTCTTGATGCCGTAAATCTTATGAGGATATTGATTGAGGTTGGTTTCGACGTTATCTTTGCGCCGAACAGCGACTATGCATACGAACCCCACTATATGGAAGAACTGAAAGCACAGGGCGTGCGAGTGCTCCATGCGCCGGACTATCGCTGCACCCTAGATGTACTGCGTGATTTAGGACCAGAACTGGCCGCTGTTGTCTTCTGTCGTGCATCGATCATGGCCCGCTATATGGGCCCTTGCCGTTTTTTCGCGCCCCAGGCGAAGTTGATCTTCAATACTGTTGACTTGCATCATCTGCGAATGGAGCGCGCAGCTGCGGTTAACAAGAGCGAAGCGCAGCTGCGCGCGGCAATGGTTATGAAGAATTTCGAACTGGCTGGAGTACGTGAAGCTGATGCAACTATTGTTCTCAGCGAATACGAGCGTACGCTGCTCAATCGGGAGATTTCGGATCAGTCTGTTAAGATTCATTGCGTCCCCCTTATCAGAGATGTGCCAGATGCGCTTGATGCCCGGGGTTTTGCTGATCGCGAAGGAATTGTGTTCGTCGGTACTTACCAACATCCTCCGAATGTGGATGCGGCGATATTCTTGGCTCGAGAGGTCTGGCCCCTGGTCCGCCCGCGTCTGCCTGAGAATGCCAACCTGATGTTGGTCGGTAGTTCCCTGACACCGGAGGTTATGGAACTCCAGGGCAATGGGGTTGATGTCGTGGGCTTCGTGAAAGACTTTGACAGCGTGCTAAACCGGGTGAAATTGTCGGTGGCACCATTGCGTTTCGGTGCCGGCCTTAAGGGCAAAGTGGCAAGTGCACTGCAAGCGGGCCTGCCAACTGTGGCAACGCCGATCGCCATTGAGGGCACAAACCTGGTCGATGGCGAGGAGATAGTTGTTGCAGATGGCGCCGAGGCCTTTGCAGACGCAGTGGTGCGCCTTTATCACGATGAAGCAATGTGGCAGCGAATTTCTGAGGCGGGGTATCGCCATGCAAAGCGGACGTATTCCTGTGAAGTGAACCAGGTGCGTATACAAGCGTTGTTTGATGATGTGGGTCTCGCTGTTGGTGCTACCGGCGCAGTCCATGAGAGGAGTATCGTCGTGGATGAAGACCAACCGTGAGCGATGAAGTGGACGCCCCTCGACGGCATCTATGTGCCAGGATGGCGGTGTTGAGAACCGCGAACAGAGGAGGCGTTCATGGAATAAGTTGGCATAATTGGGTTGGACCTTGCGAAGAATTCATTTCAACTCCACGGGGCGAGTGCAGACGGTGCCGTTGTCTTCCGCAAGAAATTAAGTCGTAGCCAATTGCTAAAATTCCTGGCCGCGCAACCGAGGTGTATTGTTGTGATGGAGACCTGTGCCAGCGCTCATCACTGGGGGCGGGCGTTCGGCGAATTGGGTCATGATGTTCGTCTGATTGCACCGATTTATGTAAAGCCCTTCGTCAAACGACAAAAGAATGATGCGGCAGATGCTGAGGCAATTTGCGAGGCGGCGCTACGTCCAACCGTGCGGTTCGTTGCTGTGAAGAGCGAAGACAAGCAATCTTCAGCAATGGTCTTCAAGACCCGTGATCTCCTTGCTCGCCAGAAGACCCGGACGATCAATGCTCTGCGAGGCCACCTTTTTTTTAGGTATCCATCCGATGAAGACCACGGGTCTGTGGTTTTGTGGATTTCCAGTTCCACGGCAATAGGTCGTCGATGGCCGCTGCACGAGACGACACCGGAAGATCAGTTAGCAGTTTCCAGTTCGCCAAATCGGCGTGACGGAGTTCACGTGTTATCGCTGGCCCAAGGAATTTGGCGAACCCCAACCGCTGCCGCAGCTTCGCGACAATCTCTTCAGGCTTGTGTCTCTTTCGCATCTTTCGGTCCTCCTCAAGGTAAATACCAATACTTCGAGTCGGACCATTTCAGGTTCAGGTCTGCAATTGCGCAACAAAAACGCCCAAACGGCGGTAACGGCCGCCGATCCCTTATGATCCCTCAGGCCATTTCCGAATTCAAGGGTTGCCCTCGTCAGCCTCGACAAGTTTGATTGAGCGGATTGCAACCCCCAGCAGGCGCGCGTCACCTGGAGAGTGGAAAGTGCTGCTCAGGAATTCGATGATCGTCTGTGCGTTATCTCCCGACTCCAGCGGTAAGGTAAAGGTGATGGGCCTGTCACCTTTGGATACGCTATCGCTGAGGATTTCATGGCCATTCACCATGACCGAAAACTCGGTTCCTTCGCCCGGCGCAATGGGCCAGAGTGAGACGACAGCGTGTCTAACGTTCGTCGTCATCGACGGTTCGATGACATAGCACCCGTGCCCGTTGGTCCAACTCAGCAAAGCGTCGCCGTACGGCTCGATCCCGTGACTGCCATAGATTGCTAGGCCCGTCGTCGGGCAAGTGCCAATCTCTGTACCCATTTCGCTCGTAGAGGTTGGAGATGCGCGTTTGCGCCTGAGCCACCGCAGTAATGCGGTCGATAGGCGCCCGGACTCGAAGAAATGCTGAGCGAGATGTTTTGAACGGTACGGGCTCAATAAAAAATGAGAAAACAGATTGAGCTGGTAAAGCCGATAGAGGCTGCGTCGCGATAAAGGCGCGATACCACGTAACAGCAAGTGCCCAGACATGACCAGAACGGGGAAGAAACGAAATAGCGCAAAAGTGTGGTCTGTCAGGACCCCTTTCTGGTAGGCGCTTATATCGCTACTTTCACGTATCATCAGCACCTCCGGTAGTTCGGCATGTTTGCCATGGCGTAGGGTGCGGGCTGAGACTGCCCAGTCGAGGGCATGAAAGTGGGCTTTTGGAAAACTCTTCTGCAGAACCGGCGTACGAAACATGCCATAATAACGGCTGTTGTCGGACGGGTTTTCCAGAAAGCCAAGAACATTCTGTTTGGCGGTATCGTGGGCGATCGCGAAGGTGCCCACAGCAAGGTGGCTGGGTCGACGATCCTCGACGAACAGCACCTTGGACTGACAGGCGATATAATCGTCATTCTGATCCAAGAAGTTGATGCATTTTTCGACGAAGGTGGGAGCCCACAGATCATCGGCAGCGGCCCACATGAAATAGGGGGATTTCGCGACCTGCAGGACATGCCGGAAGTTGGCGACTGGACCCAGGTTTTTGGGCTGCCGGTAATACAGCACTCGCGGGTCTTCGGCGGCGATCTGCCGGCAGATGGCTTCGGTTGTGTCGGTCGAGGCATTGTCGGAGATTTGAACCACAAAGTCACCGCGGGTCTGGGCGAGCAGAGACGCAAGCGCCACCCCAATAGTCGCCGCACCATTATACACAGGCATGCCGATCGTCAGTGCGAGCTTGATAGTACTTGGTTGGTGCTGCGGGTTCAAATGGACCGATGGACGTTCGCCTAACACATCACTCGATTGGTTGTTGGCGTTGGCTCTCGGGTCGCTGGCATCTGGTCGCACTTTGTCGATGACGCCAATTCCCGATGTTTCTTTTTTGTGTAAGGGCATACCTGCAACTTCGAGTGTTTCTATTTGGCGAAAATGGAGTGTTTTATATTACCGCGACCAGTTTACGTCGCCTCTTACAAAAGACCCACGGAGTGTCAACTTGCTGCCAACACGCGATAGGTTTCATCGACATATCCACGTCGAATCCAGTTCGGCGTCCGGGCGACCCTTTGGAACTCTTTCTTGCGGTCGGCCATCAGCTTCGGGATCGACAAATGCTTCACCCTATCGTTTATAGCGTGCTCCACTTCCTGATTGATACTTAGAAACCACTGAGTGGTCGTGGAATGTATGAGGTGCAAATAGAATCTCACCACATTTTCGTCAATCTCCGGAAATGAATCTTGATTGAGTGAAACATTAAACTTGCACCCAAGAATATGCTTGTCGGCAAGTATACCGCTCCTAATCTTTATTTGATTGGAGGATGCAGGTTCCCCTTCCAAAGAAACGGCGCTTTCGCCAAGAAGACCAATGAGGAGATTTCCGGAGAAGACATTAGTGATTGGAAGGTCCAAAAGGGTGATATCGCGAAAGCCCATGAGCCAGAGGTAGTAAGCGACGAAACCAAGCCCGCCACCGTATTCGCAAATCGAATGCGACGAAACTTCATCTCGACTGTTCATAGTAACAAGATCGCGTGTTTTGAGTGCTGCGTACAGCGAGTTGATATGCCGATAATGGATCATGCGGCCCCTCCTAGACAAACCCGTGACGGGAATAACACCTAATGGCGGAGCGATACTGAAGCCAAGCTCTTGTTCGACTAAATCTGCCACTTCGTCTGGCTCGCGGGCGATATTTTGTCCCCAGTTTCCTCGCAATCCTTGCTCAGGCAGTTCGGCTGGGAGTATGGCTAAGGCCACGGCGAGATTGAGAAGGTGGTCGAAATAGCTCTGGGCCACCACCGCTGGATCCCTGTTCCAATGATTAAATCCATCTAGGCCGGTGCTGAGTCCGCCGAACCACGTATAGTCGCAACCTACACTCGCCAAATAACTTGCAAGCCCCGTATTGTCCTTATTTTCGATAAGTTCCAGAGCAGGTCTGATTTCCTTAGCCACGATACCGGTCCATAGATCATTCATTCCCTGTGTGCGCTGTTTGCTGGCGATTCCAGCTTTGGCGTTGTGAAAAAAAGCGACTAGCCGTTTGGCACGATCAGCTCCCTTCGCATCGGCCTCAGGTGCATGATGAGCAAGGTGGAGGCGACCCAAGTTATCTTCGGTTTGATGGGTGATCGAAAAGCGGAAAGTATAGTCTTTCACATGGAACCTTATCATTGCGGAGGGCCAATTGCGATCAATTTGATAGCATATCTTCGGCTCTCCGCTGTTTCAAGTGGGTAGATCAGCAGCAACGTAAAATTGTGATTGATGGGGTCAGCACGTATTGGTGGGCGCGTCGGCGTGATCCCCGACACTTACCAGCATGCCACCGTGCTCGCAGCCGTCAAGAACAAGCCCTGCGGGACGCCCGAAAGGCGGGCCTTCCTTGACTGCCGCTCGACACGTCGGCGGTCAGATAATGTGGGCCGGGACGGAAAAGCGGGCTCCGCTGGGGGGCCGAACAAAAAAGCTGAACTTGAAGGAGGCGGACGACGTCAAGCAGGAGTTACCCACTCGAAACAGCGAGGACCCTGAAAAATATCGAAGTTGCTTGAGCGAAATCACAGATTAGACCGTATCCTTGAGACCAGAACACCTGGCATCAGAAAATCTTATTGGGATTAAAACTTAATACGATTGGTTCTGATCTCCAAATCTGATTAATTCAAGTCTACTTTTTCTTTACTGACCCAAACTCGTACTAGATGGGCACGGACAAGACGGGCTCAGACAAAACTGCAAACCACGATCGGAGACAACATGGACGGTGATAGCAAGTGCCCTGTGATGAGCGGCGCCAATCTGCAAATGGCAGTTGGCAGCACGGCGAACCAACACTGGTGGCCAAACCAGCTCAACCTGAAGATCCTCAATCAGAATTCGCCGCTGTGCGATCCGATGGGCAAGGCGTTCAACTACGCTGATGAATTCAAGAGCCTCGATCTCGACGCGCTGACCAAAGACCTAGACGCCCTGATGACCGACAGTCAGGACTGGTGGCCGGCTGACTACGGACACTACGGCCCGTTCTTTATTCGCATGACCTGGCACAGCGCCGGCACATACCGCACCCACGACGGTCGCGGCGGCGGCGGCACCGGCACCCAGCGCTTTGCGCCGCTCAACAGCTGGCCGGACAATGGCAACCTCGACAAGGCGCGCCGCCTGCTATGGCCGCTCAAGCAGAAGTATGGCCGCAAGATCTCCTGGGCCGATCTGCTAATCCTCGCTGGCACCCGTGCCCTTGAGACAATGGGCTTCAAGACCTTTGGTTTCGCCGGTGGCCGTCCAGACGTCTGGGAGCCTGAAGAAGACATCTACTGGGGTCCTGAAACAACCTGGCTCGGTGATGAGCGCTACAGCGGCGACAGAGAACTCGCCAATCCGCTTGGTGCCGTCCAGATGGGACTGATTTACGTCAACCCAGAAGGCCCGAACGGCAATCCTGATCCACTCGCATCTGGCCGCGACATCCGCGAAACCTTTGCGCGCATGGCGATGAATGACGAAGAAACCGTTGCTCTGGCAGCTGGCGGCCATACCTTCGGCAAGGCCCATGGCGCCTCTGATCCGGACAAATATGTCGGACGCGAGCCGGAAGGTGCATCAATCGAGGAACAAGGCCTCGGCTGGAAGCAGACGTTCGGATCGGGCAAAGCCAGCGAAATGACGACCAGTGGCATTGAAGGCCCTTGGACTCCTAATCCAACTCAATGGGACAATGGCTATTTCGATGCGCTGCTCGGCTATGAATGGGAGCTGACGAAGAGCCCAGCCGGTGCACATCAGTGGACGCCAACGGCTGGGTCCAAGGCCAAAATGGCACCGGATGCCAGCGACCCATCAAAGACGCAGGCGCTGATGATGACGACGGCCGACATGGCCATGAAGATGGATCCGATCTACGGGCCTATCTCTAAGCGCTTCCATGAGAACCCAGCAGAGTTCGCTGATGCTTTCGCTCGCGCTTGGTTCAAGCTGACACACCGGGATATGGGCCCTCGTGCGCGCTACCTTGGTAATCAGGTCCCGGCAGAAGAACTGATCTGGCAGGACCCGATCCCAGCAGCAGCTGGCGCGCCAATCGGCGATGCTGATGTTGCAGCACTCAAGGCCAAGATCCTCGAAACAGGATTGTCGGTATCCCAGCTGGTCTCTGCTGCCTGGGCATCGGCTGCAACCTATCGTGGCTCAGACATGCGCGGCGGTGCCAATGGCGCCCACGTACGTCTTGCCCCACAGAAAGACTGGGAAGCGAACGACCCAGCTAATCTGGCCAATGTCCTTGCAGCGCTGGAAGGCGTCCAAAAGGATGCTGGCAAAGACGTCTCGATGGCCGACCTCATCGTCCTTGGCGGCTCAGCTGCCATCGAGAAGGCCGCCAAAGCTGCTGGTCACAACGTCAGCGTGCCGTTCACACCGGGCCGCGCAGATGCATCACAAGAGCAGACCGACGTCGACTCGTTTGCTGTCCTTGAACCAACCGCTGACGGCTTCCGCAACTATCTGCGTCCTGGGCACTCCAGGTCAGCCGAAGAGTTGCTGGTCGACAAAGCACAACTGATGACGCTGACCGGTCCTGAAATGACCGTCCTCGTTGGTGGTCTGCGCGTCCTCGGCGCCAATTCCGGCCAGTCGAAGCACGGCGTTCTGACAGACAAGCCTGAAACGTTGACCAACGACTTCTTCGTCAACCTGCTCGACATGGGCACGAAGTGGGAGAAGTCATCGTCAGACGAAGGCATCTACAATGGCACCGGAAGCAAGACGTGGACCGCAACCCGCGCGGATCTCGTATTCGGTTCAAACTCTCAACTCCGCGCCATTGCGGAAGTCTACGCATGCACCGACTCGTCTGAGACATTCGTCAACGACTTCGTCGCAGCCTGGACCAAAGTCATGAACCTCGACCGCTTCGACCTCGCCTGATCTGAAAGATCAGACGCGCTCTGAGTTGAAGTTCAAAGAACACAAAAAAGCGGCGCCCTATGGTGCCGCTTTTTTCGTTGGTTCAGCTGAGAAAGCCGGTGCCGACGTTTAAAATTGCCACTACGTTTTCAAACGTTTATTTGCGACCACAAGCGCAATGCCACCGAGGATTGCAACAGAGGACAGCAAGAGACGTAACGTGATCTCCTCACCGATCATGAGCGTGCCTCCCACGGTTGCGATGACCGGAACCGTTAACTGAACGGACGCTCCCTGAGCTGCAGACAGTCCTGGTAAAGCTGCATACCAGATCGTATATCCGAGCCCAGTCGCGATTGCCCCCGACAACGCGGCGTAGAACAGACCAGCCGCATCGGCTCTCACGTCAACTATCACCACCAAAGCCGCGAGCAATGTGAGCAATACCGCCATCGGAAATGCCCGCAGAAAGTTCCCGGCAGTCGCCTCCAGCGGATCTGTCCCGCCCTGACCCAGAAGAGAGTAAGCGCCCCAGGCAATGCCGGCACCGAGCATCAAAACGGTGCCAACGAGAGGGGGCGCAGAAACACCCGGCGCCATGAGCGCGGCCAACCCCAGAAACGACAGCACGAGACCGCTCCATTGCAAGCCCGTCATCCGCTCTCCACGCACAATGCCCGTTGTCACCATGGTCGCTTGAACGGCGCTATAAAGAAGGAGCGCACCGGCGCCGGCTGAAATCGTGATGAAAGCAAACGAGAACGCTGCAGCCGACGCGAACATCGCAAATGCCGCCTGCCATGATCCACGCAGTGAACCGATCTTTCTTTTGAACACGAGGATCAGCCAAAGCATGCCGGCAGCTGATCCGAAACGCACCAGAGTGAATGTCGCCGGATCAATCGTATCCTGCACCAGCGCCAACCGGCACAAAACCGCATTAGCCGCGAGCGCCACCATCGCCACGATGGTCAATACAACGGTGCGGAGTGACGGAACGTTTGAAATTGAATTTCCAAGTGACTGATTCAATTCGGACCCCGCTAAGATCGACCGTTTATTTGAAACCTCAGCCGCTTGCAGCCGCTCGCCCGAAAGCCTCTCTTGCAGCTGCACGTCCCCCAACAAAGCACTCCGCAAGATTGCCGCCGGAAATATAGAGATGCCCAAACACGCTGCCGAGTTCGCCAGCCGAATAAAGCCCCTCGATTACCTCGCCGAATGGATTGAGAATGCGCTGGCGGCCATCATGCACCGGCCCGCCCTGGGTGTTGCCGACGATCGGACGCAAGGCCGTCGTGTAGAACGGCGGCTGCTGAATAGGCAGCAGCGACTCCTTCATACGCCCATAATCGCGGTCCTCACCCTCAGCGCACTGGCTGTTCCAGCGCTCAACGGTTTCGTTCAAAGACCTCGGTGACGCCCCGATCAGGTCGGCTAGTTCTTCCAGCGAATCCGCGCGCTGGATAATACCGAGATCCACTTCCTGACTGTTATCCGCGCTCCAGATGAACGACTGCTCGGGATCGTTATACGTCTGCAAGCCGAGTTGACCGGCTGCCAGACCATTCGCATCAAGGATCAACCAGGACGGAATGCGCAGATGCGTTTGCGTGATCGGATCCATCACTTCCATATCGCGATGACCAGTGTCCTGCAGATAAGGCGGGTACTCGTTCATGAAGCGCCGGCCATTGGCATCAACGATGATCCACGGCATGCGCTTGCCTTGCGAGACCGCAAAAAACGCCGGCACGTTTTCAGGATCTTTCTCGCCGGGAACCCAGTCCGGGAATTTCGTCAGACGCATGCCATATGGATAATTTGGATCGGGATGCCTCATGCCGTAGGTGCCATGATAGTGCCACATGTGCCAGAGATCAGCGCCAACCGCCTGGGCCATGCGAATGCCGTCACCGGTATTGCCCAGGTAGGCGTGCGGCAACACCGGCTTGCCCTGCCAATACTGCGCCTGCATTTCAGTGCTTGCTTCAAAGCCACCACACGTGAGGATCACGCCGCCACGTGCGCGCACACGCTTGGTGCCGGCCCCATCGCGCAGCAACACACCAATGACCGCGCCATCAGGTGACGTGATCAGCCGCTCAGCCGCCGTCGAAAGTCGCACTGGAATACCGCGCGCGTTGACATTGTGTTCGACCACGGCAAACATCCGCGTGCCGCCGCGCAGCGCCCGCACATGCGGATACTGCTCATTTATATCGACGCCCGGGTAGTCGGCTATCGATATGAACCCGAACGTCTCGTAGCCCTCAAATGCATAGGTGCCTGCCATCCAGTTCGTGACCGGATTGGCACCCGCTGCTTTCGCTAGGTCTTCGATAAAGCTCGCAATTGTTGTCATACCCTCTGCGAGGGCTGCAAGCGGTTCATCCGGTGTCGTACCAGCGTTGGTCTCTTTCAGGTAGGCAAGTGCTGCATCACGGTCTCGCGCAATCCGAACACCGCCGGCCGAGCAAATTGATATGCCTCCCGGTGTTATATTCTTTTCAACGAGCAAAGTCTCAGCGCCTTGGTCGTGCGCTTCGATTGCGGCTGCCGCTCCGGCAAAGCCATAGCCAACGACAACGATGTCGACCGTCTCATCCCACTGCTCAGTTTCCGTATCCAATGCTCTCGCACTCCCCAACCTGCAGATTGCTCAACCGCGATGCACCGCTGTTAGGCGCATCTGGCAAGTTACAGCTGAGAATAGCCGCCACACGGCCCGGAAGTCGATCAAGTCTAGAATGAGCGAGCGGGCGGCCGCGGCACTAACTTGCATCTACTGCACACTCATAACGGCTGGCCGACGTGTCCTGCAGGTCACGCTTACAGCGCCGCGCCAACTTGCTATACTATGCGCTCTTGCGATCAAGATGGACGGGATTGTCATGAAAGTTATTCGGGTGCCAGGTGTTACAGGCTCAACAAATCCAAGCGCTCGCGCGTTTCCAACCGTGCGGATGCGACGCAATCGAGCCACCGATTGGTCGCGCCGGTTGGTTGCTGAAAACGTCCTGACGCCTGCGGATTTCATCTGGCCGATTTTTGTCACCGAAGGCACTAACGTGCGCGAGCCCGTTGCCTCAATGCCTGGTGTTGACCGCATTTCGATTGATCTCGTGCCGCAGGCCATCGAAGAAGCGTTGTCGTTGCAGATACCCGCAATTGCAATCTTCCCGAACACCGAAGCTGACAAGCGCACTGAAGATGGCGCCGAAGCGTTCAATCCAGACAACCTGGTCTGCCGTGCCACTCGCGCAATCCGCGACGGGGGTTATGACATCGGTGTTCTCTGCGACGTCGCGCTCGATCCCTATACCTCGCATGGCCACGACGGATTGATGGAAGGCGAAACCATCGTCAACGATCTGACGCTCGAGGCGCTGGTCAAGCAAAGTATCGTTCAGGTCGAGGCTGGCTGCAATGTCATCGCGCCCTCCGATATGATGGATGGCCGCGTCGGTGCGATCCGACAGGCACTCGATGCAAGCGGCCACCAAGACACACAGATCATGGCTTATGCCGCGAAATATGCATCTGCGTTTTACGGGCCATTCCGCGATGCGATCGGCTCATCCGGAACGCTCAAAGGCGACAAGCGCACCTACCAGATGAACCCGGCCAACACCGACGAGGCGCTGCATGAGATTGCGCTCGATCTGGCTGAAGGTGCAGACATGGTGATGATTAAACCCGGCATGCCGTATCTCGACATTATCCGTCGTGTGCATGACACGTTTGCGGTGCCGACCTTCGCCTATCAGGTCTCAGGCGAATACGCGATGCTCGAAGGCGCTGCCCGCAACGGCTGGCTTGATGGCGACCGCGTTATGCTTGAAAGTCTCATGGCCTTTAAACGAGCTGGATGTGCCGGTATTCTCACTTACTTCGCGCCACGTGCCGCGCGCGCGCTACTCGCCTAATATTAAGTGAGTTGGTGCACCAATCATAACGGCGCGATGCATGCTAGGATCAGTCACACATATGTCGGCACCTCTACCAAAGCCGAAGCCAGAGCTGATACCAAGGCCCGAAAATTGCATCGTGAGCGCGTTATATGACTGAACAGCAGAAGGACTTTCCAGAGTTCTACGTGACGTCCGCGCAGCCTTGTCCCTATCTACCGGGTCGCTTGGAGCGCAAGCTGTTCACGCACCTCACCCAGGACAAGCAGCCATCGTTGATTGACAATCTGCTCAAAGGTGGCTTTCGGCGTAGCCAGAATATTGCCTACACACCTTATTGCGAGGGCTGCCAGGCCTGCGTCTCAGTTCGCGTTCTGGTCGATGAATTCAAGCCATCGAAAAATATGCGGCGGACGACCAACGCCAATCGCGATCTCGAAGCAACCCGCCACCCGGCGCGACCCAGTGCCGAGCAATACAGTTTGTTCCGCGACTACATTGAAGTGCGTCACGGCGATGGCGGGATGGCTGACATGTCCGTGCTTGACTATGCGCAAATGGTCGAAGATTCCGTCGTCAACACCTTCATTACCGAGTACCGTCCAAGGCCGCCACTCCGTCCGCACCGTCATGATGGTGGGCAGGATCTGATTAGCCCGCTCTATGGCGTTGCCTTGTGTGATCGCCTCTCCGACGGCATCTCGATGGTCTACAGTTTTTACGATGTCGATCAGGCCGAGCGCAGCCTCGGTTCTCACGTCATCCTCGAACACATTGAGTACGCCCGATCGTTGGGCCTGCCTTATGTTTATCTGGGTTACTGGATCAACGGCAGTCCGAAGATGCAATACAAAACGCGCTTCGGACCACAAGAGCGGCTCGGTCCAAACGGCTGGGAGCGTGTCGAATAGCACGTAATTCGACGACGCTGCTACCGGCAGATAAACCCCGGCTCCGTCCGGCACGCGAGTTGAGGTTTCGGCGCAATTGGTGTCCTCGATATGCGCTGTAGCAGCTTATCCATCGTCAACACTGGTCGGCCGATAAACTCCGCCACAAGACGCGGTGCTGCGACGAGCCTTGGTAGCGACGCAAACACCGATGGTCTCAATTCATCGGGGCTGACCAGCGGTCTTATCCGCACCGGGCCGGCATGTGCGATCATCCTCTTAAGACTTCCCGTTGCGCGCGCGACCCGACCTGCATCAGCTGCAACAAACGGCAGTCTGATGCGCTTCGTCCCACGCATCCGCTTCACCGCCCGGCGCCGACTTTCATAGGCACGCAGCATCGGGCGGCCTTCAGATCCGCGATGGCGCACCATGCGCAGATGCGGCACTGCCCGTTTGACGATTGTCGCAACCAGGATACCGGCCTGCGCCTGCAGCCGGCTCAAGCGCTGATTGGTATTCTTCGCAACCTCAATGCCAGGCCCGGCGCTGCCAAAAACACGCGCATGGCGGCTGACAATGTCATGCGGCGACACTTGAACGACAACGACATATCTCGGCTACCCGACGTTTCAAGTGGGTAGCCTGAGGTCGAGTTTGCCAGCTATGAGGTAGGTGACGGCCTTCAAGGTCTTGCTGTTTCGGTAGCCGCGTGCCTTGGCTTTTGCGGCCTGGACGAGAGAATTGATGCCCT
>CAJQQK010000100.1 GCA_905480435.1 uncultured Hyphomicrobiaceae bacterium
ATCGAGGGCATCAATTCTCTCGTCCAGGCCGCAAAAGCCAAGGCGCGCGGCTACCGAAACAGCAAGACCTTGAAGGCCGTCACCTACCTTATAGCTGGCAAACTCGATCTCAGGCTACCCACTTGAAACGTCGGGGAGCCATTCATTTTCCTCGTTACATCCCGATGTCGTGGCGCGGTATGTTTCTTCCAGCGCGGATGTTGAGCCGTCTGAGAGTGAGGCGAAACCGAACTATGCAGACATTACGCGGTCAGCCGATTTGTTCTTCAAATTGGAGCCGTTTGGATATCCGCTGACATTGATCGATACGCCGGGCACCAACGATCCATTTCTAGTACGCGAAGAAACGACATTGCGCTGCATCGATGCGAGTGACGCGTGCATCGTTGTGCTCGATGCAACCAAGGGCGTAACCGACTCCGATCGCGGGCTCTTCCGCATCCTGCGGGGCGTTAACACGCAACGCCTGATACTGTTTGTTAACAAAATTGATCTGTTGAGCGGCGCGCCGGAGCATGTGCGCTCAGTGACCGAAGAGATTGCTGCGACTGTATCCCAAGAGCTGGGCAGTACCGATATTCCGGTCATATTTGGCAGTGCAAGCCCCAAGACAGATAGCGATGAGTTTCTGGTCTATGAGGCAGAACGTGGTTTGGGCGAGCTTGAAGATGCGCTGTCGGCATTGATACATCATGGCAACTCCGCCCACTATGTCCATCAGGCATCTGCCACGCTGACTGCCCTAGCTGATGGCGTACGATCGCAAGCAGCCGTTCAGATCAGCCAACTGAACAGCGAATTGGAGATTGAAAAGGCGAGCTTTGATGATGAAGTGCGACGCGCGCGCCATGGCTTTCCTGCAGGACCTTTCCGAACAGATTGCACGAACGACGGGCGGCGCAATCGAGCAGCTCAAGCACATCAGCGCGGCGTATGAAAAGCAGGCCGTTACGAACCTTCAATCTCTCGTGAAAGAGTTTGCCGCAATGAAGAAGAGCGAGTTCCTCGAAAAGTATCCGTCAAAATTACCAAGCAAAACAATTCGCTTTGATACGAAAGAGTTGAGGCGGCAGCTTCTGGCAACGCATACGCAGGACTATCGTCGTGTGCGGCGCGAACTCACCAGTTCGCTTCGTGTTGTCGCCGCGCGATTGATGTTCCTGATGAACAAGGTGCAGTCCGAGGCGCGCGTGAACCTGGATGTCGACAGTGTCTCGCGCGACTTCATCTATCCGTCACAAGCACCACTTGGTGAAGCATTGGCGATTGATTTGGATGAGCCATTTTGGCGGCGTTGGTGGCGTCGACGCGTCACGCCGGAAGAAGCGGCTGCATCTTTAGAGGGGCTTATACTGCAGGAGTTTCTGCCAATCGTGCCGGAATTGGTGCGGCTCGGTAAGCAGGAGTTGGAGTCGGAAATCGACTACTCCGCATTGCAGTTGTCTATCAGTGGCACAAACCTTGTCCAGTCTCTGAAGAACGAGCAGCTGGCTGTTGTCCATGCCCAAGATGTGCCTCAGCCGGTGGCCCAATCGGTGACCAGTCTTGAGTTGTCCAAGCCTGATGCGCGTGAGCAACCGGTGAGCCGTCCAACCAAAGCGCCAACAACGTCACATGATGGAAAGTTCCGGTTTGATATCGCCCAAAGCCGGCATCATCGTGCAGACCGGCTGGTGCGTGATCTCTCCGTATTGACCGATGAGTGCCAAAGGTTGCTGGCTTAAAGCACATCGCGTTTAATAGGAGCCATAATCGCCCGAAGATTAGGCGTGTTAAGGCGCATTGTGAATTTTTGAAAACGCGCCATGCTGTAGTTGTTGGTCGTCGGCCAGGAGAGACTTCTCGATCTCGGTGTGGCGGCGCGAAGGAGTTGAGCATGCGTCGTAACATACCGCTGGATGAGGCGCTCGCCGAAGCACGCGAGACATACGTTCATAAGCACCCCAAGGCGCGTGCAGTTCATGAGGAAGCTTGCCGGCATTTGCCGGGCGGCAACACGAGAACTGTGCTGTTTCACGGACCGTTCCCGTTGCGTGCCGAACGCGGTGAAGGGCCGTATCTCCATGATGTGGACGGACACCGCTATCTGAACCTGCTTGGCGAATACACGGCTGGCATCTTCGGCCATAGCCATCCGGTCATTCAAACAGCGATTGTTGAGGCAGCGGCAACAGGCATGAACCTTGGCGCACATAACGTTGCCGAGGCCGAGCTTGCGCGCCTTGTGACCCAACGGTTCCCAACATTAGAACGCGTCCGCTTCACGAATTCTGGCACGGAAGCCAATTTGATGGCGGTCGCGACAGCGCGGCACGTGACCGGTCGCGGAAAAGTCTTGGTGTTCAAGGGCGGGTATCACGGTGGGTTGCTCTATTTCGGTGGCGGCGGCATGCCACTCAACGCGCCTTATGAGTTCGTTGTCGGCATCTACAATGATGTCGAGAAGACACGGGAACTCATCCGCGAGCATGCAGCCGACTTGGCCTGTGTATTGGTCGAACCGATGATGGGTTCGGGTGGCTGTATTCCGGCAGAACCCGAGTTTCTAGCAGTTCTGCGCGAAGAGTCTAGCCATGCCGGCGCCAAACTCATATTCGACGAAGTCATGACATCACGGTTTGGTCGCCATGGTGCAGGCCACGGTCACGGTATCAAGGCTGATCTGATGACGCTTGGCAAATGGGTCGGCGGCGGCATGTCGTTTGGTGCCTTCGGTGGCGAAAAAACCGTGATGGATATATTTGATCCGACACAAGCAAACGTGATCCCGCATGCCGGGACGTTCAATAACAATGTCTTTTCAATGAAGGCAGGGATCGCAGCTTTGTCGACGGTTTTCACCTCGGATGAAGCTGAGCGATTGGACGGCGTCGGCAATCAATTCCGGCAGCGCTTGAACCAAATCCTCGAGCAGCACGGTGTTGGAATGTCCTTCAGTGGTAGAGGTTCACTGATGAACCTGCATGGTGTTGTGGGATCAATCAGAAGTGTGGCGGACGTACAAGGTTCAGATGATCAGGCCAAGGAGTTGGTGTTCTTCGATTTATTGGATCGCGGATTTTACATGGCGCGCCGCGGATTCATGGCGCTTTCTATTGTACTTGAAGCGCAGCATCTCGATGATTTCTGCAATGCATTTGAAGACGTGATCGTGAAGCGTCGAACTGCTTTGCCGCAACGATAGCGGAGAGGCTCCGCAATTACGTTTCGTCCCGAGTGCGTGATTGGCCGAGCGCAACAAAGAACGCCACATAGAACATCACGCCAAGACTTTCGGCAACGATGCGGGTTCCCTGACCGACAAAAAAGCGCACGCGCGATAGCTCGTCTGCCACAAACCAAAAGGGCGCGACGAACGGCATGAAGCTGAGCACGTTAACGAAGACGTTTTCAATCACCAGCTTCAGCACGATGAGTAGAAAGAGCAATCGCGCGATTTCAACGAACGATGTCGCGTTCCACGCCGAGAGCAAGCCTTGTGAACTGCCATCATCAACAACAGATGCGGCACCAAGCAGTAGGCGAATGCCTGGATAAACCAGCAGTATCTTCGCGTAAATAAACAGCAACAGAATATAGCGTACGGCTTCGCCGGAAAACGAGTGACCGCCGTATTGCATGCGATGTTGGCTCAATTCGAGCGCCAATACCGCCAGAACCACAGCGGCACTTCCTATCGCCCAAGCCGTGCCAAACTGCCAGCCAATCCGATCCGTTGGCGCGGCACGCCGGATGATCAGATAGACGCCCAATCCAACGAGGCAGAAGCGCAGCCAGGTCGCAGCAGCCGTAACGAACAATACCGACCAGGTCGCAGCCTCAAATGTTGAGACCGGCAACCATCTGTCGATCCATGAGATGGCGACACCTTCCAATGCCAGTAGCGCGCCATAGGCGACGCAGATGGGCACTAGAAGGAAGAGTGATTGCCGCCAATTTCGGCTCAACCAATGTAACATTTCAGGCAACTATGGCTTCGCCTTGTAGCTGGCAAATACTTCAGTACTACCGTCTTTTTTGAGGAGCAGTACGTCGTAGGCATCCCGCTCGGTGCCATATTCCATTCCCGGAGAACCCATAGGCATGCCGGGCACGCTGAGTCCAATGGCGTCTGGCCGCTGCTTCAGCAAGCTTGCAATCTCTTTGGCTGGCACATGCCCCTCAATCGTGTAACCGGCGACGCGGCCCGTGTGACACGCTTGGTATGCGGGCTTGACGCCATGTTTGCGCTTGAAGCGAGCAAGCGTTCCTGTCGCCATATTCTCGGTCGTCACTTGCATTCCTGATTTCTTGAGATGGTCGACCCACGCCTGACAGCATCCACAGGTTGCGGTCTTTTTCACATCCACCCGGATGCCCTCAGCATGTGCACTGCCGAATAGGAGTAGGAATAGTGCAACCGTCGTCATTATGGATCGCATGGTCTGGTTCCCGTTCGATTGGTTACAGTTGAATGTTCAGAAATAGGCCATCTGATTGAGGTCAAAGTGACGTTGCGGAATTGATTGGCTTACACAGATGCCAGATCGTCAATAATCGGGCAGTCAGGTCGGTGATCGCCGCGGCAGGAGTTGATCAACGTCTTCAGCGTTGACTTCATGCTTTCGAGCTCAAGGATTTTGACTTCGACTTCTTTCAGATGCTGGCGCGCCAACGCTTTTACATCGGAACTTGCGCGGCTCTCGTCTTCATAGAGTGAGAGCAGTTGCCGGCACTCATCAATGGTAAAGCCGAGGCTGCGGGCCCGATGCAGGAAGCGCAGCTTATGCAACTCTTGCGCACGATAGTACCTGTAGCCGTTGTCTCGTCGCGGCGGCAGGATCAGGCCAATGTCTTCGTAGTATCGGATGGTCTTTGCCGGCAGTCCGCTTGCCGCCGAAACCTCACCGATTGTCATGACCTCCATGGCTCTCTCCTCGTTCAAGGTTCGGGGCCCAGGATCACGACGCTAGGCGGTTGCATAATTGAATAGGGCTTCCATTAACTGGAAGGTCAAGCCCAATTCACGGGCAACAGGGCGGGTCGACTTAAAGTCTTTGTGATCGTAGGCGCAGCGCATTGCCGATCACCGAGATGGAAGACAGGCTCATAGCAGCAGCGGCAATCATCGGCGAGAGCAGGACGCCGAAAATCGGATAAAGCACGCCGGCAGCGATCGGCACACCGGCCGTATTGTAGGCAAACGCGAAGAACAGATTCTGTTTGATGTTGCGCATCGTCGCTTTGGAAAGGCGGCGCGCCCGGACAATGCCATTCAGGTCGCCTTTAACGAGTGTAATGCCTGCGCTTTCGATCGCGACATCGGCGCCTGTTCCCATTGCGATGCCGACATCTGCTTGCGCCAACGCCGGCGCATCGTTGACACCATCACCGGCCATCGCGACTTTGTGGTCGGCCGCCTGCAATTCGCTGACGATGCGTGCTTTGTCTTCTGGTGAAACATCGGCGCGGATGTCATCAATGCCAAGGTGGGCGGCAACGGCCCGGGCGGTGCGCGCGTTGTCGCCGGTTGCCATCACAATCTTGAGGCCTTCACGTTGGAGGGCCTTAATCGCGTCCGCAGTTGTACGCTTTACGGGATCGGCGACCGAGACGAGACCGGCAATCTTGCCATCAATGGCAACGAACATCACTGTTTCACCCGCATCGCGGCGTTTGTTGGCGGTCTCAGAAAATCGACGCCAATCCAACTCCATCCCATCAACGAGCTTCGAATTGCCGAGTGCAATGTGGCGCCCGTCGACAGTGCCAGCGACGCCTTGCCCGGTGATCGCTTCAAAGTCGTGTGTATCGGAAAGCACCAAGTCGCGAGCGTGCGCGCCTTTCACGATTGCAACAGCCAATGGATGCTCCGAGCCTTTTTCGAGGCTGGCTGCCGCTTGCAGGATGCCGTCTTCATCGTGATCGCCGTCGGGCACCACCGCGACAAGCTTTGGTTTGCCTTCTGTGAGCGTGCCTGTTTTGTCGACAATTAATGTGTCAACGGATGCGAAGCGTTCCAGTGCTTCGGCGTCTTTGATCAAGACGCCGGCCTGGGCGCCACGCCCCGTCGCAACCATGATTGACATCGGTGTCGCGAGGCCAAGCGCGCAGGGGCACGCGATGATCAAGACGGAGACGGCAGCAACAAGCGCATAGGCCATTGCGGGTGGAGGCCCGAATGTCGCCCACGCAGTGAAAGCAATAATGGCAGCCGTTACCACAATCGGCACGAACCAGCCGGCCACGACATCGACAAGCTTTTGGATCGGCGCTCGCGAGCGCTGCGCATTGGCCACCATCTCAACGATCTTTGAAAGTGTGGTATCGCCGCCAACCCGCGTGGCTTCGATGATGAGTGATCCCGTGCCGTTGAGGGTTGCACCGGTGACGCTGTCGCTGATGTTTTTCTCGAGCGGTACCGGTTCGCCCGTGAGCATCGATTCGTCGATTGAGCTGCGACCGGTCACGATCATCCCGTCGACCGGGATTTTCTCGCCTGGCCGCACACGTAGTTTGTCGCCGACGACAATGGTTTCAATTGGTACATCCTCCTCCTGACCATCGGACAGCACAATGCGAGCCGTATCTGGTGACAAATCAAGCAGCGCTTTAATAGCGCCACCGGTTTGTTCACGTGCGCGCAGTTCCAAGATCTGGCCAAGCAGAACAAGAACAATGATGATGGCGGCTGCCTCATAGTAGACACCGACGTGACCGTTTGCGTCGTGAAATGCATCGGGAAACAAGTCGGGTGCAATCGTCGCGATAACACTGAAGCCAAACGCAGCGCCGACACCCAAGGCGATCAGTGTCCACATATTGAGGTTTCGATTAACGATTGATGCCAAGCCGCGCTTGAAGAAGGGGGCTCCACACCATGCCACGACCGGTGTTGCGAGTAAGAGCTCCAGCCATGGCGCCGCGCCGCCGAACCACTGACGTATAGGGAGCCCTAGCATCGGTCCCATGGCAATGATCAAAAGTGGGAGCGACAGAGCCAAACCAATTTTGAAACGGCGTGAAAAATCGACGAGTTCAGGGTTGGGACCGACATCGCCAGTTGGGATGCCCATCGGCTCCAAGGCCATGCCGCACACGGGGCAATCACCGGGTTTGTTTTCGATGACTTCGGGGTCCATTGGGCACGTATATTGTGTGCCCTCTGGCATCAGTTCAGGCGCCGGCCGGTCGCCAAGAAATTGATCCGGGTCGGCTTCGAATTTGTCCTGGCATCGAGATGCGCAGAAATAAAATCGCTCGCCCATGTGTTTGGCAATATGCTCTGCAGACGCGCGATCGACCGACATGCCGCACACAGGGTCTTTGGCGGTTACATAGGCGTCAGGATCGGATGCAAACGTTTGCTGACACCGTTCTGAGCAAAACGCGTAGTCGTGGTCATTGTGAATGTGCGTATGATTCGCCGTGTCTGGATCGACGGTCATGGCGCAAATCGGGTCGCGCTGAAGAGCCGCCCTTGATGGCGCTTCTTCTTTTTCGGTCGATGCAACCGTCATGCCCGTCTCCAAATTGATCGATCAGAGCGCGACATGTAAAGCTTCCACTAACTGGAAGGTCAATAGCCAGTGAACTGCTCAAGTTTTGACCGTTCTTCGGCTGCAGACCCAAGTACGTTCGAAATTGGGTGACAATGGTTGTGATCAATTGGGCTGTGTGGTCCTATTGACCGGTTCCAGATCTGATCGGTGGATCACCAATGATGGCATCCTCGTCGATGAATTCAAACACTTGCAAGCAACCTGCCGGACCCAAACATGGCCAACCAGCAACCTGATCCCGAGGCAACGTCTGACGCAGAGACGGCAAAGACCGAAAAGCTGACCGCTTTTGGTGAGGCACTGTGGGTTGATGCCATGAAGTCAATGGGATGTGGCCTCCTGCTGCTCGTGCTGACGATCATAGTAGGTGGCGCTCTCGCGGTCGCGGTCATAGCGCCTTGGGGTCGGTCCAGTTTTGACTGTTCAATTTACTGCGTTATCGGCCAGTATTTGACCAAACTATTTGGTGGCTGACACGGGCAGCATGTTCATTTTGCCTGCTGCCGCACGATGCCTTCCCGATAGGCGACAAAAATGCCGCTTGCAGCGATAATGGTGGCGCCGACCCAGGTCCATTGGTCCGGGAACTCGCTGAAAACAGCAAATCCGACAACGGCAGCAACGATAAGCTCGCCATACAGGTAGGGTGAAACGACGGATGCCGGTGCCTGCTCAAGCGCCTTGGCAACGAAATACTGCATGAAACCACCAAGCACACCGACTGCGCCGAACAGGACCCAGTGCCATGTGGTTTCCGGCATCACAAAGATCGATGGTATCAAGCTGGACATTACCAGTGCTGCAATGAGCCCGGTGTAGACGATGTTCGTTTCAGCCGTATCGCGGTCCGATAGTTTCCGCGTCAGGATTTGATAGACCGCAAAACACGCAGCCGAAAAGCAAAGCAGTGCCAGGCCCAGTCCGGTGGCGTTAAACGACGGCGTGTCGATGCCGGGCCTGATGATGATCAACGCGCCAATGAAGCCGACAACGATGGCACTCCAGCGTCGGATGCCGACCTTTTCACCAAGCAAGGGGGCAGAGAGTGCGGTCACCATCAAGGGCGCCGTGAACATGATCGCTGATGCCGTCGCGAGGGCAACCGTTGAGAGCGCCGTAATGAAGGCTGTGTTCGATGCAAACATGATTGCCGAACGCGTCAATTGCAGTGTGTAGTTCGCGCTTTTGAACAACCTCCAGCCGCGCACCGGCCAGAACACCAGCGTCATGCAAATTAGGTGCCCGGTGAAACGAGCCCACACGACTTGCAGAACGGGAAATTCCGCCGCGAGCGCTTTTGCACAAGCGTTCATCACTGGCATCAACAATACGGCGAGACACATAAACAGAATGCCGCGCGAAATGTTGCTCTTGAGACCGCCAGCGGCAACGGGCTGGTTCATACCAGGCGCAATCTAGATGGGCCCGATTTCACGATGCGGTGCCTTGCAGGAATTCCAGCAGCAGGCGTGTCAACTCTTCGGGCTGTTCTTCAGGCACGAAATGTCCGCATTCCGGTATCACGTGGGCACGCACGTTGGTTGCAACGCGTCGCATGCTTTCTTCGACGGCTGCGCCGCGACCACGCCCATGTGGATAACTCGTACCGCCGCCGATAGCCAGCACCGGCATTGGCAGCCGGAATCCTGTCGCAAGGAGCGCCGCGTTGTCCTTCGCGTCTTGACCGATAGATCGATAGAAATTGAAGCCGGCGCGCAGAGCCCCCGGTTGACTGTAGGTGCGCACGAATTCATCGAGAGCGGCATCGTCGATTGCATCGGGGCGATAGGCGAACGTCTGATAAAACCATTGCAGATAGACGCGTTCGCGCCCGGCAATTAACGCTTCGGGCAGATCGGGCGTGATGTGGAACTGGTGATGCCAGCGCCGGCCGCCCTCAGAAAAATCACCACCGTCGCCGGGAATGACGACGTCGACGATGGTCAGAGATTTGACGGCATCCGGGTGAGCTGCTGCCAGCGCAAACGCGGTCGGCCCGCCCCAGTCATGGCCGACCAAGTCAAAGCTCTGGTGGCCGAGTTTAGTTGACATCAATTGCCAGATGTCGTTTGCGACGGTTTTCTTGTCGTAGCCGGTCGGGGGGCGTGACGAGTCACCGAGTCCGCGCAAATCCGGCGCGATGACGGTGTAGTGCTTTGCCAACGGAGCAATGACGTGGCGCCATTCATACCAAGTTTGTGGCCAGCCATGCAAAAGCACCAGCGGTGGTCCTGATCCAGCGGTCACATAGTGCAGCATAACCTCGCCGAGTTCGGCGTAGTGATGAGAAAATTCGGCGGTGTCTGACATCGTTCGGTCTCTGATCGATTGGCAAGTAAAGAGTGGTCCAAAAAATAAGGACGGCTGCAAGCAGCCGTCCTTGACAGTGTTTGTGATTGCTCAACCGGTGTCCATCAGCCAAAGCCGCGGAACAGGATAGTTGGCAACCAGAGTGCTATATCCGGCCACAAAATCACGCAGGCCAACACGATGAAGTGCAAGAAGATGAAGGGAATGACCCCTTTATACATATGCATCAAGGTGATTTCCGGCGGACTGATGCCACGCAGATAGAAGATCGCTGGCGCCATCGGCGGCGTCAGATAGCTTGTCTGGATCATGATCAAGAAGCAGATCGAGAACCAAATTTTGATCTGGCCTGGATCAAGTGCGTAGAACGGAAACTTCACGATGATCGGCATGGCAATCGGCACCACGATGAGCATCAGTGAAATCAAGTCCAACACGAAGCCAGCAACAAATGCCAGTCCAAGCAGAATTCCGAGCGTTTGCCAGTTGGTCAGTTCGAATGCAGCCACGATGTTCTGCATACCAACAAGGCCACCTGATGCCGTGAAGACACCAGCAAACATGGTGCCGCCGATCAGGATAAGCAGGATCATCGCCGTGATAATCACGGTTTTGAACAATGCTTCCTTCATGACACCCCATGACAGCGCCCCATAAGCGGCCGCCATCACAGTTGCACCAACCGCACCGCAGGCAGCAGCTTCTGTCGGCGTCGCAACGCCCATCAGAATCGTACCAAGCACAACGAAGATCAGCATGAATGGTGGTATCAATGCCGTCGCAGTGACCCAGAGCTTGTGAACAAACGAAGGCTCATCATCGCCTGGCGGTAACCGCGGGCCGTCGGCTGGTATAATCGTGCAGCGCGCGATGATGTAGATGATGTAGCAGCCAGCCAGCATTAAGCCTGGAATTATCATACCGGCGAAGAGGTCGCCGATCGAAACATCTGCAACTGGCCCCAGGATCACCACCACCACCGACGGTGGAATGATCGTACCCAGTGAACCACCAGCACAAATCGTGCCGGAGATGAGAGACTTGTTGTAGTTGTAGCGAAGCATGACCGGGATCGCGAGCAGGCCGACCACAGTTTCTGTCGCACCAACAATGCCGGTTGATGCCGCAAACACGACACACAGCAGAATAGTGCCAATAGCCAGGCCACCTGGCAGCCGTCGTGTCCACATATGGATCGCTTCGAACAAACGTTCGGCAACGCCCGAGCGCTCCAGGAGTGATCCCATGAAGATGAAGAGTGGTACTGCACCGAGCACGTAGTTCGACGCAACGTCATCGACTTTGGACAGGAACATAGCAGGCGCTGCGTCCCCGAACTGAATAACGCCGAAGACGAGTGCGGTCCCCATTAGGGAAAATGCAACCGGGAAGCCGAAGAACATTAAAAACAGCAACGCCGGAAACATGAGGAGTGAAAATTCAGGATTCATTAGTGGATCCCCTTCGGCAGCACGGGGGCTGGCACGTCATGCCCCAACAGTGTGAGCGCGGACTTAATCGTCTCGACCACGGTCTGCATCGTGAATAGGAAAAACCCAAACGCGAACGAGAATTTGAACGGCCAGATGATGGGGTTCCAAGCCGACTCGCCAGACGTTTCGTTCACCTTGTAGGCTTCGAGAAAGTAGACGAACAGTGCCCACGTAACCCAGATCAGGATGGGAAGGAGCAGGAACACATAGCCCATCAGGTCGACAGTAGCTTTGCCTTTAGGCGCTAATTTATCGTAGACAAAATCAACCCGGATGTGTTTGCGGGCCAGAGTGCACCAGGCCAAACCAAGCATCAAACTGATACCCATCAGCATGTACGAGACTTCGAAAGCCCAGCTCGTCGGTGCGTTCCATGCGTATCTTGCGATCACTTCGTAAGCGATCAGAATTGCCAACAGTGGGATGATCGCGGCCGCAAAGTAACCGGAAAGTAGTGACACCGATTCTACGTTTCTAATGAATTCCCAGATGTCCCGCTTGAAGATCGACTGCAGCATTCCCCAGGCCATATATGCAGCCGCCAGGTAGAAAAGCCCCACCAATATGCCCAACAGCCACCCATAACCACTCGGTTCCCCCGAGAGGATAAACGCATGCGTCTCCGAGAGGACGCTAACGATTTCTTCCATTGCCAAGTCCCTTGGATTGTTCCTTTGGAAAGATTGGAGTTGTCATCATCAGACGAAGAAATTGGGGGGCAATAAAGCCCCCCAATAAATGTCTCCGACTATGATCAACCTACTTGAGGATCTTACCAATCGCAGTACGCGCACCTGGCGCAGTCCGCATCTTAGGATAATCAGTCATTTCCATCTGGAACTTACGCTGATGGTTCAAGACTTCTTTGAACGTAGGATTGGATGCTGCAACCTTGTCAGCCCACTCATTACCGACTTTCTGTGCGGTATCGATGAAGCTCTGCTCCAAGCGCAGCATGGTGTTGCCTGATTTTTCGAACCGACGGTAAGCACCGAGGTCCTTGTAGGCATGACCCGTCCAAGAATCGAATGTCTTCAACCGACCCGCGATCGTAATAAGCTCTCTGTCTTTCGGAGAGATCTTGTTCCACGCAGCTTTGTTGAATTCACACTCCTGCGTAGCACCTGGCTGGTGAACGCCTGGGAAGATGATGTATTTGGCGATCTTGTGGAAGCCAACTGGTTCGTTAGCTGAAGGACCACTCCACTCAGTCGCGTCAATAACGCCACGCTCTAGAGCAGCATAAACTTCTGCGCCAGGCAGAATGACCGTCGTCGCACCCAGTTGACCACCGACTTCAGCCCAGGCACCTGCGGTGCGCTGCTTGATGCCTTTGTATTCGGCTAGGTTCGTGACCTTCTTCTTGGAGTGCAAGAAGACTTCAGCTGGGAAGATGCCGCAAGGGATCGAAACGACACCGAATTTTTCCATCCGGTATTTCTGCCAAAGCTCAGCACCACCGGCTCTGTAAAGCCACAGGAAGTACTCTTCCTCTGTCAGACCACCAACATAACCACCGAAGATAACCGTGGTTTTGTCGATACCCCAATCGTAGCCCATCCAGTTGTGGCCGGCTTGAGCAACACCTGCTTTGACACTGTCAGTTACCTTGAGTGCTTTACCAAGGGTGCCAGCTGGGAAAACGGTGATCTTGACGCGACCGTCAGTCAGCTTTTCGACCATGTTTGTGTAGCGTTTTGCTTCCTCAAGAAATACGCCGCCACCCCATGGCGTCGCCATGCTCCAGTTCGCCTTCTGAGCCTGCGCCGAGCCCGACATAGCGATGCTCGCAGCAGTAATGGCGCCAAGCACCAGTTTCGTAAAGTTCGACTTCATCTGGACGCTTCTCCCTTTTGTGCCTTTATATACCGCTGCCCACGAAGGCGGCGGCTGTTTATTAGGTCCGTTGCATCGAGTCGGACGCTACAACAGCATCAAATTCAAGCAGCAGCATCAACAGACTATCGTCTGCCATCGCCCTATTAGACCTTTTGACACTTTCCGCGATAAGGTGCGGCTGGTCAACTCGATTCAGAAAATCAATTCCGTTTGCGATAAGACTGCAACATCGGGACGATGCCGAATGGCGGGCCCAATGACGGGAATGTGGAAAACAGGAAGAAGAATGGCAAATCGATTTGTCGAGTGGATCGACTGGTTGACCGACAGAGTATCATCGCTCGGCGCTTGGCTGGTCGTGCCGTTATTCTCGGTCATGGGATATGAAGTCTTCGCCCGCTTTGTATTGGGCTGGCCAACATTCTGGTCATGGGAATTATCGTACATGATCACGGGTTCGCACTTTGTGCTTGGCATTGCTTATGTGACGAAAACGCGCCAGCACGTCCGCGTTGACTTCGTATATGCCCAGCTGTCTCGGCGCGCGCAGGAGGCCATCGACTTCGTGGTCTACGCATTCTTTCTTTTTCCGGTGACCGCATGGATGACGTGGCGGTTGGGTCAGGTGGCGATCGAGGCGTACATCGTCGGCGAGGTTTCCGGCGAATCTGTATGGAACCCTGCCGTCTGGCCAATGCGCACAATCGTTACGATTGGATTTGGGCTGTTTTGCTTGCAGATACTTGCTGAAGCAGTGCGCAGCTTTCGATTTGCAACGGGTCGTCAACAGGTGGTGTCATGATCGGCAATCTGGCGTTGTGGATGTTTCCGGTGCTGCTGGTTGTTATCTTTATTGGCGTGCCGGTGGCATTCGCGCTGATGTCCGTCGCGCTGGTCTTTGGCCTGATGTGGTTTGGCGATGCCGTGGTCGTCATGTTCGCGCATCGGGTCGAAGAAATCGCCGGATCGCATATTCTGGCCGCGCTGCCGTTGTTCGTCTTTATGGGCGCGATGCTGCAACGGTCAGGGATCGCCGAGGGGTTGTTTGAAACCATTCATTCGTGGACGTATCGGCTACCCGGCGGGATTGCCGTCGGCGCGATCGTGATGTGCATCCTGTTTGCCATGTCGAGTGGCGTGGTGGGCGCAACAGAAGCCGTTGTCGGTATGTTGGCGGTGCCGGTCATGCTGCGTCATGGCTACGACAAAGGATTGATTTCGGGAACGATTTGCGCCGGCGGTTCGCTTGGCTCGATCATTCCGCCATCGGTGTTGGTGGTTATCCTGGCGACTGTTGCTGACATGGGCATTGGAGAATTGTTCGCGGCCATGCTGCTGCCCGGGCTGCTGCTCGGAGGCCTTTATATCGTTTACATCATTGCCTACTGCACGATCTGGCCGAATGCAGCACCGCGCGTCGCGCATGTCGTGGATGATACGCCTTGGCCGGAGCATCTGTGGCGGACAGCTGTGGTGTTGCTACCTCCACTCACGTTGATTGTGGCCGTGCTTGGCAGCATTTTATGTGCGATCGCAGTGCCAACGGAAGCCGCTGCAATAGGCGCGATCGGGTCAATCGCCCTGGCAGTTGGCTATCGCAAATTCTCCATCGATGTGATGCGCGAAGCACTGATGACGACATTATCGATCACTGCAATGATCTTAACGATTGTCGTTGGAGGCTTGATGTTTTCCGGCGTTTTCGCGGCTGCTGGAGGCCTCAACGCGCTACAAAGCATCCTAGTCGACTCTCAGCTTGGTTCGTGGGGCAGCTTGTTGTTGATCCTGTTCGTCACGTTCATCGCCGGATTCGTTATCGATCTAATCACGATCATGTTGATACTCGTGCCGCTCGCGTTGCCGATCATCAAAAGCTTCGGATTCGATCCGCTGTGGTTCGCGATCACGTTGTTGATCATGATGCAGACCAGCATGCTGACCCCGCCGATGGCCGGCGCGATTTTCTATTTCCGCGCCATTGCCCCACCGGAAATCACGCTGCGCGACATGTATCGCGGTGTCATACCGTTCGTCGCGCTACACTTTGTGGTGCTCGCGTTGCTATTCGCGTTCCCGTGGCTGGCTCTTTGGCTGCCCACTGTGCTCTTAGGCAGATGACACACTTGGCATCAATCAACCACACGGACGCTCCCGTTGAGCCTGGAGTGAACACGCTGCCGATGATCTCAAAGCTGCCTTCGAGGTCTGGTGAAGGCAGCTCTTCAACTACAGCATGTCGCCGCCTTAAAACGCCGAATTTTCGGGCGATTTAAGGCTCTTATTAAACGCGACGGGCTTTAACTCTCCTTGGACATTTTGGCCGGCGAGTACTCGGTTGGTGTGTCACATGCCAATCGCAGAGACTCGACAAAATCATCACTACTGATCAGCGGGATGGCTTTGCTGTACTTTGCAAGGCCGTAAGTGTCAGTCAGATGGAGATTGGCTGCCAGGGCTTTCTCATCTGGCATCTCGTAGATATACACCATGTCGTATTCACCATAAGAGCCAAACTGGGCAATCGGTTTGCCGCCAAAGTCGGCGATGGCCTTGCGATGTATGGCTGCGCGGTCGCGCATCTCAGGCGTGTCACGCATTATGGCTTTCTGGTCATTTTCGTATTTTACCAGATAGAGAACGTGTACGCTCATTGTTGCCTCTCCTATCGTTACTACTGTGAAGCGTTCCGTGTGATATCTGTGGTATGCGCTCTGACCTGCGACCGGACCCTAGGGTCCGGATTCTCTATTGTCGAGCGCTCCAGGTGTGCAATTTTGCCCACCAAACGGAGCTGCCCCGTTTATTTGGGACGATGATGTTTTGCGGTTTCATTTTACTGAAATAGTTTGATTGCAAAATATTGAACATTCCAGAGAATCTATAAGGACGGTGATGCTAACCTTTCTTGGCCTGCCTTCAACCGACATCCAGCATGTTGCTGCGGACAGCGTTGTTGTCATGGGCGCGACAGACGCGACGCCCTACGAGCCTGGAAAAGCCAGTCATTCGCAGGATGGTCCGGCGGCGATACGCACTGCCAGTAAGAAATTCGCCCGGTGGCATGACCATTATGACTTCGACATCAGCGCCAAACTGATCGATTTCCCGGATGGCAGCATCGTTGATGTCGGTGAGATCGATTGCAGTCCTGATACGCCAGAGCGCAATCGGGCGAATATTCAGGCGGCTGTGTCGAGTGTTCTGGCAGCCGGTGCTCGGCCACTGGTGTTTGGCGGCGATGACTCTGTCCCGATACCTGTGCTGTCAGCGTACGAAGGCCACGGGCCGATCTGGGTTGTTCAGATCGATGCCCACATGGATTGGCGCGACGAACGTTTCGGCGAAACGCTTGGTTGGAGCAGTCCGATGCGACGGGCGTCCGAGATGGATTGGGTAACGGGGATGATCCAGATCGGTATTCGCGGAGTTGGTAGCGCGTTTGTACAGGATGTGTGCGATGCGAAAGCTTGGGGTTCTAGAATCGTAACGGCGCGAGACGTGTATCGCACAGGCATTGCGGCCGCGCTCGATCAGATACCTGACGGCGCACGCGTGTTCGTGTCACTAGACCTTGATGCCATTGACCCAGCATTCATGCCAGGCGTGATGGCGCAGGCACCTGGTGGTCTCAATTATTGGCACGTTATTGATGTTTTCGATGAGTTGTCCCGCAGCCAGAAAGTCGTTGGTTGCAATATCGTGGAACTTGCACCGCAGCGCGACACGAGCGGTGTGTCTGCCATGACAGCTGCGCGAATTGCATGCAATGCGATATCGGCAATGGGAAAATCACTTGCGTAGCTTTGGTGGCACCTAATTTACGTCCAATTAGCTGCTTCTTCTTGCAGCTCAATCAAAACAGGGTCGTGAAAAATAGCCGATTGTATTCGGTTGAGATTGCGCGATGCCGAGCCGGTCAGGATAACCTCTTTGAAAGTGCAAGTTGCATGAGGTTCAAGGCGAACTCCAGCGTTGTCTGACAATTCATCTACAAACTATTTTTTTAGATCAAGAACAAATCATAAATTGCGCATGTGAACCAAATCGGTATGCTTCGCCTCGCTATGTCATCATCAGTGGCCCGGCGGACGCGCTGGACGCGTTGAGGCGAAATCGACCCTTGTTAAGGAGTCAGTCTATGAAGTTATTCGGAAAGCTTGGGATCGTTGCCGTGGCCGGCCTGCTCGTCGCAGCCGGTGTCAGCCACGCGCAACAAATGAAATTCTGGCGAATTGGAACAGGCGGTGCCGGCGGCACTTACTTCCCCATTGGCGGCCTGATTGCAAATGCGATCTCCAACCCGCCAGGCTCGCGGCCTTGCGATAAGGGCGGCGCATGCGGTGTACCAAATCTGGTTGCGATTGCCGTTTCAACCAACGCGTCAGTTGCAAACGTCAACGCCATTCATGCCGGACAGCTTGATGCCGGCCTCGCTGGCGCACAGAGCGTCGTGCAGGGCTACAAGGGCGAAGGTAAGTTTACCGGAAGCCCGAAGAACAAGATCCGTGCGATTGCTAATCTCTACCCTGAAGACATGCACCTTGTGCTGCCAAAGGGCACCAAACTTAGCTCTTTGAAAGATCTTAACGGCAAGCGCGTCGGTGTGGCGGCAGCTGGTTCAGGCACGCAGGTGTCGGTGCGCATGATCTTGAAGCATTATGGCATCAAAGCGAGAGAGTCTGAACTTAGCCTTTCGCAAAGCACGCAGCGTCTGGCAGATGGTCAACTTGATGCGTTTTTCTATGCGGGCGGTACACCGTTCGCAGCGCTGATCCAGTTGGGTTCAACGAAAGGCTTTGAGCTCTACAGGTTCTCGGATGAAGAACGCAAAGCGATCAACAAGATCATCCCATACTATGTGGAATCGAAGATCCCAGCCGGCACCTACGAAAACATCACGTATGATGTGATGACCGTTGCGGTGAATGGCCAGCTGATCACATCAGTCGATCAACCAGCTGAGCTCGTTTATGACATCACAAAAGCTCTGTGGAACAAGAACACCCGCAAGCTGCTCGACAAAGGTCACTCAAAAGGCAAAGCGATCACAATCGAGACGGCATTGACCGGTGTGTTGATCCCACTGCATCCAGGTGCTGAGAAATTCTACAAAGAAAAAGGCATGATCAAGTAAGCATCGATCATTCCTGAACCACTGGGAGGCGGGATCAGATGCCCGCCTTCTTTTTTGGGCTAACGCCAACACGAACTTACGAGCGGAACCGGCATGGCAGAATACAACGTCAAGACTGCCGAGGAGCTGGAAAAGAAATACGATTCCGCTCTTCAGACCCGGCCTATAGCACCTTGGCTCGCTCAATTCGTTTTCGCTTTTTCGCTTTTCTTTGCCGGCTACCATTACATCACCGCTGGCATAGGCGTGCCCGTTGACTATTGGCATATGGGCTTTCATATGTCGGGCGTCTTGCTGCTCGTATTCATCGGCTATCCGGCGTACAAAAGCGCTGGCGCCATGGAGCTTCAGCCCAATACCTGGTGGCGGATCGGCAATGTTCCGATTTGGGATTGGCTACTAATCATCGCTGGCATTGCTGGAGCGCTTTACATCGGCGTCACGTGGTACGCGATCAGCTTTGAATTCCTTGGACACAAGTTTGCTCTGCGCGAACAGGTTATGCGGCAGGGCAATCCGGCCCAGATTGATATTGTCTTCGGTACGATCCTGATTGTTGTTCTGCTTGAAGCGGTTCGGCGCACGCTCGGCATTGTGGTGCCGATCATTATCATCCTGTTCACATGCTTTGCCGTGTTCGGCAAATACATGCCCCTGCAAATCCTAAAACACCCCGGCATCAGTTGGGCGCAGTACATCAACAACATGTACTTCCCGGCGGAAGGCATCTTCGGCATAACGTTATGGATCGTCTCGACCGTTGTGTTTCACTTCGTGCTGTTCGGCGTCATCGCCCAGCGTATGGGTCTCGGCCAGTTCTTCGTCGACATCGCAGCCGTCATGGCGGGCCGCTACACGGGCGGCCTGGCTAAAGTCAGTGTCGTGTCATCTGCATTTTTCGGTACGATATCTGGCTCATCTATTGCCAACACGGTTTCAACCGGTTCACTGACCATCCCAAACATGAAGCGAATGGGCTACCCGGGGCATTTTGCTGGCGGCGTTGAGGCAGCTTCGAGCGCCGGCGGCCAGATAACGCCGCCTATTATGGGTGCTGCTGCCTTTGTGATGGCTGAATTCCTGGAGGTGCCATACACGACAGTTGTCCTCGCTGCGATCGTTCCAGCAGCGATGCATTATCTCGGCGTCATTTCGATTGTTCATTTCGAAGCAAAGCGTCTCGGCCTGAAAGGCATGCCGGAAGAGGAAATTCCGAAGCTCCTGCATGTGCTGAAACGCGGCTGGCCAACGGCTGTGCCACTCGTTGTGCTGATCTATGTGCTGTTCAGCGGTTACTCACCTCATATGGCGGCTTTCTGGGGCATCACGACCGCCCTCACAATCGGATTCATCAATCCGATGCATCGCATCACCATACGAGATGTGTGTGAGGCCAGCGTGATGGGCGTGAAATATGCGCTTGCCGTCGGTGCGGTGTGTGCCGCCATCGGCATCGTCGTCGGCGTTGTCAATTCCACCGGGCTTGGGTTCCGGCTTGGCTTCATGGTGACGAACAGCGCACAGACGCTCGCCGAAAATCTGCATCCGCTGATATCGTGGTTCCCGCTTGCGGATTTCACGATCCCGGATCTGACGTTGTTCGTGTCGCTGGTGCTGATCGCTGTCACTTGCATTTTGATGGGCGCGGGCCTGCCAACAACGGCGCTCTATATCATGCTCGCAACAGTCGCACAGCCAGCGCTTGGCACGCTTGGTGTACCACCACTCGCATCGCATCTCTTCGTGCTCTACTACGGTGTCATTTCCGAGATCACGCCACCTGTGTGCGCGTCGGCATATGCAGCGGCCGGCATCGCGGGCGCCAATCCATTCCGCACGGGCATATCAGCGTTCTCACTTGGAATCGCGAAACTGATGGTGCCGATGGTGTTCGTCTATTCACCGGCGATGTTGATCGTGATCGAAGGACACTTCACCTGGTATTCATTCGTGACAACGACGCTCAGCTGTGCCGTCGGCGTCTTCATGGTTGCGACATCGGTTGCGGGATATTTTCTGACGCACATGCCGTTCTCAGTCCGTGCCGGCATGGCGCTCGCGGGCATTCTACTGGTGGCACCCGGCATGAAGAGCGATCTCTATGCTCTCGTTGTGTTTTTGCCGGTGCTGGCTCATCAAGTGTACTATCGGGAACAGTCGCCGTCTGTTGAACCGGCGGCATCCTAAGTTTGCAGGTCGAGTTGAGATGACAAAAGATGTGACGATTATTGGCGCGGGCGCGGTTGGTATCGCTTCGGCGTTGTCGATCCTTGAGACGGGGCAGACGGTTGAATTGATCGATCGTGACGAACCGGCTGCCGGTGCCAGTCACGGCAATGCTGGTGTCATTTCGCCCTGGACGTGCGTGCCGCAATCGATGCCGGGTGTGTGGAAGTCCGTTCCGAAATGGCTGATGGATCCAGAAGGTCCGCTGTCAGTGCGCTGGCGTTACCTGCCGCAGTTCCTGCCCTGGGCAATTCGGTTTATCCGCGCCGGGCAGGCCGACAAATTGCCGGCAATCGCCGATGCCATGATGGCACTCAACCGGCCCAACGTGGATCTCTACCGTCATCATCTGAGCGGCACGGGCAAGGAAGATCTTGTTCGCGATTCCTACTACGTACATGCCTACAAGGACCCAGCGTTAATTGATCTCAATCAAATCGGATGGCGCATGCGCACTGAGCGTGGCGTGCCATTGCAGGTCGTGCAGGATGGCGAACTGCGCGAGGTGGAGCCGGCGCTTTCAAGCGAGTATCGCGCAGCCGTTCTGATCAAGGATCAAGCCCGTGCGATGGACCCTGGCAGCATTGGCAAAGCACTTGCCGAGAAAGCGGAATCTATGGGTGCCATTTTTCACCGTGCCGGTGTTCAGTCGATCAGTCCTATTGATGGCGGCGGCTGGCAGATCACAACCGACAATGGCGAGATGACGGCGAAAACGGTTGTTGTTGCAGCCGGCGCCTGGTCTGTTCGTCTGCTAAAACCGCTTGGTGTTAACGTGCCGTTGGAAGCCGAGCGTGGCTATCACGTGATCCTCAAAGATCCGGGTATCACCATCAACAATTCGATCATGGATACGCATGCGAAGTTCGTTGCGAGCTCGATGGCAGCCGGCGTGCGCTGTGCTGGCACGGCTGAGTTCGCGGGCTTGGACGCGCCACCCAATTATCGGCGCGCCAAAGCGCTCGTTGCCAACGCGAAACGATTATTCCCAGATATCAATACCGAAGACACCGTGGAATGGATGGGCAACCGCCCGTCGTTCCCTGACAGCTTGCCGTGCATCGGCCCCGTGCCTGGATACGAGAACCTGTTCGCTGCCTTTGGTCACAGCCATTATGGGTTTGGCATGGCGCCGGCAACAGGCCGGATCGTTGCAAATATCGTGCGTGGCGTTGAGCCCAATACAGATCTCACGCCCTATCGCATTGAGCGTTTCGGATAACTCCGTCCTTCATTCGCCAGGAACGCACATATGGCCGAATACGTAATCATTGGCGGTGGGGTGTATGGCTCAGGCGTCGCCTATTGGCTGAGCCAGAACGGCGCTGATGTCCGTCTGTTGGAAGCGAAGAGAATTGGCAACGGCGCCTCTGCTGGCCCGGGGCGTCGTGGCACCCGCGCCAATGGGCGAGATCTACGTGAATTGCCACTCGTGCGCTTGGCCCATGAGATATGGCCAACGCTGCACGAACACCTGGAGGTGCCGCAATTTTTCGAGCGCACTGGGCATCTTCTGCTGATCGAGCGGGAGCAGGACATCGCACTTTGCGAAGCTCGCGCGCTCCTGCAAAACCAATATGGTACCGAGACGCATGTTCTGGGCGCTGGGCAAGTCCACGAGATGGAGCCTGGCTTGTCTCAAAACATCATTGGCGCGCTCCATTGCCCGCTCGACGGCGCAAGCGATCATACCGCCGTGACAGAGGCCTTTGCGAATGCCGCTCGCCGGGCCGGTGCTGAGATATCCGAAAACACTGTTGCTCAACGGCTGGAGATCAACGGTGGCCGGGTTGATGCCGTTGTGACATCGAATGGCGAACGGATCGAGGTGGGGAAGCGGCTCTTTATTCTCGCGAATGCTGGTGTCAATGCGCTCGTGTGTGATCGCGTCAGCCTGCCGATATGGAGCCGTACGTTCCAAGTTTTGCTCACCAAGCCGATGCAATCGAAGCCGTTCAAACATCTTATGGGACACGCGAGCCGCACGCTCGCTCTCAAGAGCGAACCCGACAACCGCATCATGATTTCCGGGGGATTGCCCGGTGTCTGGAACGCCGAGACCGAACGCGGCACGGCGCTTGAGGCCTCGATCAGCGCCAACTTAGCGGACGCGATATCCGTGTATCCCGACTTGGCGGCAGCTGAGATTGAGGTAGCTGACGCAGATCATCTAGAATCATCGGCGATCGACAACATTCCGATTATTGATCGGGTCTCCGGTGTCGACAACGCGCTCTATGCAGCCGGCTGGTGCGGGCACGGTTGGGCGATTGCACCGCCACTGACCCAGATGCTTGTAGAGTGGGCGTTGACAGATACACGCCCGGCGTTACTCGCTCCTTTTTCACAGGACCGCTTTGGCGCCGTTAACTGAGCGGGCTGTGATCGTGTGTGTGAAAGCGCGAACATTGCCGCGTTGATAGCGCTCGCGCCGATGCACGTGCCAGATGGACCCGCACCGGTCGCGTCAGTCTGTGTTGCGAGCACCATTGACTGCTTTGAGTTGCTTGGGTTCGCGGAACTTCATGCTTGGAAATGAGCTATGCCGCAATTTGGGTGACGGGCTGATCAGGCGGCGTTTCGTGTCGGCTCAGTCACTTCGATGCCGTCAGAGAATTTGACGCCCTCGATGATTTTGGGCAAGTGGTTTCTTC
>CAJQQK010000101.1 GCA_905480435.1 uncultured Hyphomicrobiaceae bacterium
CAAGGAAAAACGTCGCAGCGGCCTGCTCAGCAAGCCAGCATCGGCAACCAAATCCAAACCGACGAAAGCCTAGCCTACGACGAAAGGTGGGTCAGTTCTTCGTGGCGCAAAAGGGTCAAAACCGGGTGTCGCT
This sequence comes from uncultured Hyphomicrobiaceae bacterium, assembly GCA_905480435.1. Taxonomy (GTDB): domain Bacteria; phylum Pseudomonadota; class Alphaproteobacteria; order Rhizobiales; family Hyphomicrobiaceae; genus CAJQQK01. The sequence goes on from CAJQQK010000101.1 coordinate 134, forward strand.
TGACACGAGTACAAGCGACAGTTCCAGGGTTTTGCCAGCCGTGGTGACCTGGCTTGTTACCCGAACGGGTACTTCGTTGATGGCCACGATTTTCATGAATGTTGTTGGCACGTTGACGTCAACTGAGACTTCAACGCTACCGGTTTGAACATTGACCGTTGGAGTAGCGGTCAAGTTGAACCTCGACAGTTTTGCGTTCGCGTTGAACACATCGGTTGCAATGGTGATGCGCTGCGCCGTTGTCGGGGCAGACGCTGTTGCGGCTGCAATTGAGGCCGCATCGGCTGCGACTTGCATGATTGTTTGAATGCGCTGGGCACGGGAATAGTCAACGCTGATGCCGGCGACGGCGACGATTGGCACGAATGCGCCAGCGAAGATCATGGCAACGGTGCCCTTGCGATCAGCGGCGAAATTCTGGGTGGTGGTGCGAAGTTTACTTCTCAGTCCTGTCCGGTTCATCATTTTCTGGTTCCTGATCACAACATAACTCTGTGGCAACTGACGGGGCGTTTGATTTACGCTCGTTGTCTGTGTGATCACTAAAGCCAGGAATTTAATGCTAGTTCGTATCAGGAAAGGTTCGAATTTTATTTAAGTTCAGTTTGTTGGGATTTGCCGCAATTTTTGCTTTTAAGAGTCTTTCATTGATAGGAACAAAATTATTCAAAAGATCCAAATTAGGTGGGGTACGCACTATTTTAGGTGCGCGGTGCACTTTGGTCCGGCGCAATTGTTCTTTGATACACGACGATGGATTGCGAAAAGAGGGCGAGCCACGGCACGACGCCTCTTAAGGTTTAAGACTGGTCGAGGTTGTGCTTCTCGAGATAGTCGGCGTATTCGTCACGAAGTGTGCGCTTCATGATTTTACCGGTTGCTGTGTGGGGCAACTCGTGGACAAAGATTACGGCGTCGGGCAGCATCCATTTTGAAAGCGTCTTGGCGAGATAGTCGCGCACGCCGTCAGCATCGATTTCGGCGCCCTCGTCGCGGACGGCTATGATCAATGGTCGCTCGTCCCATTTTTTATGACGTGCCGGTATTGCAGCTGCTTCCCTGATGCCGGGTATGGTAAGAGCCAGGTTCTCAAGATCAATTGAGGAAATCCATTCGCCGCCGGTTTTGATGAGATCTTTGACTCGGTCAACTAATTCGATGAAGCCGTCCTCGTCGATGGTGGAAACATCTCCGGTGCGAAACCAGCCGTCGTGGGTAAAAGCGGTCTTGTTGGCTTCGTCGTCTTTGTAGTAGCCGCTGGTTACCCATGAGCCACGCACAACAAGTTCGCCAACCGCCTTGCCGTCGCGTGGTAATTCGTTGCCGTCATCATCGATGATCTTCAAGGCAACGCCGTATGGCGGGCGGCCTTGTTTGGCGGTACCAGCGATGATTTCGTCATCCGACATCTGGGTGAGTGGTTTGGCTGGCATGTTGTAGGCCCCGACAGGACTGAGCTCCGTCATTCCCCAACCATGGTCAATCCTCAGACCTTGTTCCTTCCAGAACGCTTCGCTTAGTGCCGGAGGAAGCGCTGATCCACCGGCAATGCCGCGCATTCCAGCAGGCAGTTTATTGCCGGATTTTCGCAAATATTCGAGGAGGCCCATCCATATGGTGGGCACGCCGCCGATATAGTTGGTGTTTGAGCTTGTGATGAGTTCATAGAGAGATTGACCGTCAAGACGCGGGCCGGGCATGGCGAGGGTGGTACCCGTCATGGTCGCGGCATAGATGGTACCCCAGGCGTTGGCGTGAAACATTGGGACGATGGGCAATAGAGTTGTGCCGCGGTGCATCGCGATGGCTTCAGCACTGGCGATTGCCCAAGTGTGTAGGATAGTTGAGCGGTGTGAATAGAGCACGCCCTTGGAGTTGCCCGTGGTGCCGGAAGTATAGCAGAGGCTGCTAGCCGTATTCTCGTCAAAGATTGGCCAGTCGTAGGTGTCCGCTTCGGCTGCGATTAGATCGTCGTAGGCGAGTAACTGTATTTGGCCAGCAAGTTTGGTTTCGGGCACCCTGTCGGCCATGATGACGATACCAGCTGGTACATCCTTGATGCCATCGAATATTTTCTCGAGTGCGAGGAGTATAGTGGGATCAACAAAGATCCAACGGTCTTCAGCGTGGCGAATGATGTAGGTTAGTTGTTCCGGGAACAGGCGAGGGTTGAGCGTATGGCAAATCGCACCAATGCCTGAAATTGCGTAGTAGAGCTCAAAATGGCGCTGATCGTTCCACGCTAGGGTGCCAATCCGGTCGCCTCGTTGGATACCGAGACGGTCAAGTGCGTTCGCTAGCTTTGCTGCTCGCTTTGCAAGTTCTGCATAGTTGGTGTGGGTAACTGTTCCCAGGGATGCCCCGGAGGCATCGCGGTCGAGTGACAGTATTCCGGTTTTGGCGTGATTTGTGGCGGCATGCTGCAGCAGCGTTGAAATCAGCAACGGGTGATCTTGCATCAAGCCGAGCATGTTTGTTTCCTCACAGCAGGTGATCGGTTCTAGGTCTCAACAACTAAATATTGTTGGTCGGTCGTCACTTCGATGGTTTCTGCCTGATAGGGCCCTTCGACCAATTCATTTCCGCCTGTTACCGCCACATTATAGTTGCGGGTCTTTATTCGGTCGGGTTCGCCCCAGGACTGACCGCTGCGTAGGTCGAAGAACCAGCCGTGCCACGGGCAACGAATGATTTCGCCGGGACGTGCGTAGTTGATCTGGCCGGGCTCATTGGATGTGATCAGCGCGGTGACCACGCCGTCGCATAACTTTCCGCCCTGATGCGGGCATCGGTTAAGGATGCCAACATAGTCTCCGTTCAGGTTGAAGATGACGATCTCGCGATCATCAATCGTAACGACCTTGCGCCCGCCTGGTTTGATTTCATCGATGGTGGCAACGACGTGACGTGTCATGGGAACTAGAACCCGTAAACCGTGCGGGCATTCTCTCGGAAGAGTTTGCGGCGCGGTTCGTCGTCCAGACGGATCGGGAGGGCTTCAATGGGATCGTCATAGTCCCAATGCGGATAGTCCGTTGCAAAGATGAGCCGATCATCGCCGATCCAATCCCAAGTGTCTTTGAGATGACGGCGGATGTCGGGCTCTTCCATCGGCTGCGTCGTCAGCCAGACATGCTCGCGGATGACTTCGGACGGTGGCCGTTTGAGATGTGGGATCTCGCCTTTGAATTTGGCCCAGTGCTTGTCCAAACGCCAAGTTAGGGCTGGTAGCCAAGCGAAGCCTGCTTCAACCAGGATGATCTTAAGCGTTGGGAAGTGCTCGAAGACACCCTCGAGCACCATGCTGGCAAGTAGAGCTTGGCAACACTGGGCGTGGCCACACATTTCTTCGATGTAGAACGATGGCCACCCACCACTGGTGACGGGGTTGCCGCCATAGCCGAATGCGTGGATGGCGATGGGCAGATTATGATTGGCAGCGGCTTCGAAAATTGGCCAGTAGCGACGCTGTCCAAGTGGTTCAGCTGTGCGGCTGAGTAGTAAAATTTGTGCGAAGTGCGGATTGCCGGCCCACTTGTTGATTTCCTCGACGCTGGCGGCCGCATCTTCGTAGGGCGGCATGATCGAGCCTTTGAGGCGTGGTTCAGGCTCTAGCCATTCCGCGAGCTGCCATTGGTTCATGGCAGTTGCCAGCGCGGCGCTCAATTCAAGGTTTTGTGCATTGCCAGGTGTCGGAGCTAACGGATTGAGTATGCCAAGCTCAACATTGTTCGGATCGAGATGCTGGGCGCGCATGAATGAAAGACTGGAGCCGGGACGCCCGCCTTCGGGTGGATAAGAGTCGCGGCGAGAGGCGTCGGGGTTGCCTTTGGGATAGGCTGGACCCGCTTGGTATTGGTGACGCGGGATCATACCGTAGGTATCCATATGGTCGCGCCAACGCTGTGACAAGTACGGATAGATTGCCTGTGGCTTTGGCAGTGCCGGGTGCACGTCACCATCGGCTATGGCGAGACCTATGCGGGCCGCGCGTTTCTTGGCTTCTGCTTCAGATACATGAATGTTCATCGGAGCCTCGCGTAGGTTTGACGCGGATTGTCGACTAATATTTTGCGAACCAGATCATCAGACAGACCGGGCGGCAGCGGATCGTTACCGTCGAATTGCCAATGCGGATAGTCGGTCGAGAATAGCACAAGTTCGTCGGAACCGAGATGTTCGAATATTTTTGTGATGTCAGCCTCGGACTGAGGACCATCGAACGGTGTCAGAGAGAAACGGACGCGTTCCCGCACAATATCGACGGGAGAGCGATCGACCCAGGGAATTTCCATGGTCAGGCCGCGCCAGTATTTTTTGAATCGCCATAAGAATGCCGGTACCCAGGTGAAACCGGATTCGAGCATGACGAACGTGAGGTCTGGAAATTTCCTGAAGGCGCCTTCAGAGAGCAGGCTGGCCAGTTGAGACTGGAACGTGATGGCCTGTGAGACGTAATCTTCGATGTGGTACGAACCCCAGCCGTTGGCGGTTGATGGGTTTCGATAGCTGGAGCCTGCATGGATGGCGATCGGTAGCCCATGGCGTTCGGCGGCCTCATATATTGGCCAATGATGGCGCCGGCCGAGCATGGTCTCGCCGGCAACCAACGTCATGATTTGGACGAAGCGTTTGTCGCCGGCCAATCGTTCGATTTCTGCAATAGCGAGTTCTGGGCTTTGGATGGGGATCAGGATTGAAGCGCGTAGACGTGGATCGCGATCCAGCCATTCCTTGACAATCCAATCATTGACCGCGCGTGCATAGGCAGCCCCCATATCCTCGCTGAACGGCAGTTGCACGCCGTAAAGGCAATTGAGGATGGCGATGTCGATGCCGAACGGGTCAAGCAGCTGACTTTGGAGTTGTTCCAAAGTTGTTGCCGGTTTTCCAGTTTCCGGGCGCCAGTCAGCGCGGGCCGTGAGTGGTGAGTTGTTTGGGTATGAGATTGAATCAAGTTCGTGCATGCCGCGCTGCACAAGCGTGTCAGCCCAATAGGGCTCCATGAATGGGAGCAGCGTCTTCAGCCCAGGAACATTGGGATGGACGTCGCAATCTATCGGGTTCAGGCCTCTAATCATGCCGTTATGGTGCGCGGGTTCGCAGTGCTGCGCAAGAGGAGGGGAAACACTTCAAAATCTGATCAGGTTTGCGATGGCGAGGCAAGGCGCGTCGGCCTAACGTATAGGAAAGTGCCGACGACTTGATGGAGAACTGGCCAATATGACGACACATCGCGAATTTCAGTTCGCCAAAGTGCCAAGTGGCATGCCAACCGAAGACTGTTTTAAGCTGGTTGAGGCGGCCATTCCCCAGGCCGGGGAGGGTGAAGTACTCGTCAAAACGCATTTTCTGTCGATTGATCCCTATATGCGGCGGGCCATGAGTGGTTCGAAAGCCTACGGGCAAATGCGACCTGGATCGGTGATGATCGGGCGTGGCACGGGGATCGTGATCGAGAGCCGACATGCTAATTTCAAAGAAGGCGATGCGGTGCAAAGTGAGTTCGGCTGGCGCGAGCATGTTGTCCTTAAGGGCGACGGACTGCGCAAGTTAGTATCGGATCTACAACCTTTGTCTCTAAGTGTCGGCGTTTTGGGGCAATCAGCTGCGACCGCGTGGGTCGGGTTACATGACGTTGGCGACATCCAAGAGGGGCTGACGGTTGTGGTATCTGCTGCGGCAGGAGCCGTTGGCAGCGCCGTCGGTCAGATCGCCCGGATCAAAGGATGCCGTGTCGTTGGGATTGCGGGTGGTCCGGCAAAGTGCCGACATGTGATTGACGATCTCGGGTTTGATGACTGCATCGACTACAAGGTCGGCAATCTGTCCCAGGCGCTGGGTGAGGCGGTGCCGGAAGGCATCGATATCTATTACGACAATGTCGGCGGCGAGACGCTTGAAGTAGCTCTCGATCACGTCAACGATGAAGCGCGGGTGCCGATCTGTGGACAAATATCGCGGTACAATGCGACCGAGCCGGCTGTGCTGCGCAACGTTGAGGTTCTGCTCGACAAAGGCGTTAGATTGCAGGGATTTCGAATTGGTTCGCGGTTGGCGCGTCGCGACGAGGCGCTTGAGCAGCTGCTGGACTGGTGGCGCGCGGACAAACTTAAGTATCGCGAAACTGTTTCGGTTGGTTTTGAGACGGCACCGGCGGCGCTGATCAATATGCTGACAGGTGGCAACTACGGCAAACAGGTCGTACAGGTAGTTTAGAATTCCAAAGCGAATTGAAGGAAGAGACTGGCATGGATATCAACGAGCAGGTCAAGGCAGAGTTGACCCCCACAGGTAAATTGCGAGCGGCAGTCAACATGAGCAATTTTTTGCTTGTGACCGGTAAAGCCGACAACGGAGACCCATCCGGTGTATCGCCCGATATGGCAGCCGAAGTGGCCCGGCGTTTAGGCGTCCCACTGGAGTTGGTGCCATATCCCAATCCAGGTGCGCTCGGGGATGATGCGGATTCTGGCAATTGGGATATCGGCAACATTGGTGCCGAGCCGCAGCGCGCTAAGAAAATCAATTTTTCGGCCGCCTATTGTGAAATTGCGGCGACCTATATGGTTCCCGCGGGCTCGCCGATCCAGAACATTGCTGACGTCGACAAGGCCGGCGTGCGGATTGCTGTGACAGGCCGCGCTGCCTACGGCCTCTGGTTGGAAAACAACATCAAGAACGCCGAACTCGTTAAGACGGATACGCTTGATAGCGCGTACGAGAAATTCGTCGCGGATAAGCTCGACGTGCTGGCTGGTCTGAGACCGCGTTTGATTTCTGATGTAGAGAATCTACCGGGTGCGCGCATTCTTGATGGCCAGTTCAGCGCTGTGCAGCAAGCCATGGGCACGCCGAAGAAAAACATCGAAGCGTCTAAGTGGCTGGCAGCTTTTGTCGAAGAAGCTAAAGCATCCGGAATGGTTGCTGGATTCATCGAGAAGCACAGTGTTGTTGGGCTGTCGGTTGCATCAGCTGCTTGATCAAGGAGTGCCGCATGTCTGATGACCGTCCCAAACGTATGCCGTTATGGCAGCTCGGTTTGTTGCAAGCTGTGGTGTTCGGCGCCGGTTGGGGCGCCTTCATGTATCACATGAGCTGGAGAGACAAAGGCACGTCCATAGGCTTGGCTATTTTGTTGTCGGTTCTGGCCGGTGGATTGTTTGGCGCCTCGATGTCCTGGTTCGAAGCGCGGCGGCGTCGCAACGAAGACGCCGCTAGCGGTGAGTGAGCCCCAGTTGTCGGGTGAGCAAGGGCGACGTGAAAATCATGTTGGCTTCCGGTAAACGTCTTTCAGAGTGATTTGTCCGTCCTGGAATGTGTAGCGCTCAATGCCGACTTCTTCATGGAGTTCGCCGGTGTCTTTGCGGGTTGCAGTTAGTCGGAACGTCATAAATGTCGCGTCAGGTGCATGGTGATAGTGCACGTCTTCGAAGCGGACGTTCTCGAGGTCGGCTGAGCGACGTTGCAGTTGCTCGGCAATAGCGGCTTTGCCCGTAACGGCTTTTGCAGAACCATCCTCATTGAGTGTCATCCAAGTAAAATCTGGAGAGCAGACTTCGTAGAGTGCGTCAGCATCCCGTTTGAAGAATGCGCGTCCGAAGGATTTGAAAAGCGCGTCGCGTTCTTCTGCTGATGGGGACATCGTGGATGGCTCCGTTTCGTTTGGTGTCTTTGCTTCGCTATTCTCAACTTCCGTGCTCAGCGCTTTCCCGTTCAGGGGCGCGCATGGTTAGGCCACCATCGACGACCAGTGTGTGACCCGTGATGTAGCGTGCCTGGTTCGAGAGGAGAAATCGGACGGCATTGCCAATATCCCATCCCGTACCTTCCATGCCGAGTATGGAGGCAGCCGCGCGTTGCTGGCGTAAGTTCTCGGGCATGCCGTCTTTGATGACCATCGGCGTATAGACGGGGCCCGGCGCAACGCAATTTACGCGGATACCTTCTGGGCCATGGTCTATCGCCATGGCGCGCGTCAATCCAATCACGGCTGCTTTCGATGTTGTGTAGGCCGTCAACCGGCGCGGACGCAGCGCTGAAATTGACGAGACATTGACGATAGCGCCGCCGCCGCCCGATTTGATCATGGCGGGTATTACATACTTTGATGTGAGGAACATGGCATCGACATTTACCTCCATGATACGGCGCCAAGTTGCAGGATCTTCTTCCACGACACTGCCGCGGCTGGAAATGCCGACATTGTTGTCGAGCAAGTCAACCCGACCGTATTCATCCATCGCGCGTTCGGCGATTGTTTTGCAGTTGGCTTCGTTGGTGACATCGGCTGCGTGGCCGATTGCGATGCCGCCGTCAGCGGCGATCATGTCGGCGGTTTTCTGAGCGAGTTCGAGTTCGCGATCGACGACAACGATTTTCGCGCCAGAACGACCAAGTAACAGGGCAGCCGCGCGGCCGTTGCCAATCCCGTCTCCACGGGCACCGCCGCCACACACAATGGCAACTTTGTCGTTCAGACCGAGATCGTCGTATTGGGCAGCATCTGACATTGTGGCGCTCCAGGATTATAAAGCCGAGGTGATTGCCAAAAAGTCTATGATCAGGGCATGTGGGGCTGCAAGCCGTGGGGTTGGCTCGGCCGAGGATGATCAGCTCCTCGATAGGCGTCATACTGGTGGCGGGGCTGCGCGATCGGTATCGTGGCGGCTAGAAATTTGCAATTGACCGGGTTTGGGAGAATTTCAACATGCGATTGATGATGTTTGAAGATGGCGGCGCAGTGAAGCTTGGCGTTGTTGAAAATGACGAGGTGATCACAGTTTCTGGGGACAGTATCCCTGCAGATCTGCTGGGCGTCATTGAGGGCGGGCAAAGCGTACTCGTCGCTGTGCAGGGCGCAATTGCTGGTGGCACGCGCAAGAAGCTGGCTGACGTGAAGCCTGCGTTGCCGATTGCACGACCACCTAAGATGATCTGTATCGGGCTCAACTACGCGTTGCATGCGAAAGAGGGTGGTCACGACATTCCAACCTATCCGTCGGTTTTTCTGCGGATGACGTCGTCTCTAATTGCAGCGGGCGCAAATGTGATCCGTCCGAACGTGTCAGAGCAACTTGATTATGAGTGCGAGCTCGCGATCGTGATTGGCAAAGGCGGACGCCATATTTCGGAAGCTGATGCGCTGGATCACGTGTTTGGATACACGCTGTTCAATGATGTTTCGGTGCGTGATTTTCAACGCAAGACGGCACAGTGGACGCCGGGCAAGAATTTTGATGGTACCGGACCACTTGGCCCCGTTGTGGTGACTGCCGATGAACTGGCACCTGGTGCATCGGGCTTGCGTATTACTACTCGGGTTAACGGCAACACAATGCAGGACTCGAACACCAGCGACATGATCTTTTCGACCCAGCGCATTGTTGCGGTTCTGTCCGAATTTATGACGCTTGAGCCAGGCGATATCATCGCCACGGGTACACCATCGGGAGTTGCTCATGCGCGGAAGCCACCGGCATGGATGAAAGCGGGTGATGTGGTTGAAGTCGAAGTTGAAGGGATCGGCGTGTTGCGCAATCCAGTGGTCGACGAAGTTTAATCAACCGCAGGTTTTGATGGGGCCGTCGAGGCTGCACCTCCCCAGCGAGTAGGAAAGCGAACCGTGCGTTCAACTCAGACCATTCATGTCGTGTCTTGCCATGCCGAAGGCGAGGTGGGGGATGTCATCGTCGGTGGTGTCGCGCCGCCGCCAGGTGAAACACTGTGGGAACAGTCGCGATGGATCGCGCAGGATCAAACGCTGCGCAATTTTGTACTGAAGGAACCGCGCGGTGGTGTGTTTCGTCACGTCAATCTGCTGGTTCCGCCTAAGGACCCGCGGGCTGCAATGGGCTTCATTATCATGGAACCTGTGCATACACCGCCGATGTCCGGTTCGAACTCGATGTGCGTTGCGACCGTGTTGCTCGATACGGGCATTGTGCCAATGGTTGAGCCGCAAACGATATTCCATCTTGAGGCGCCCGGCGGATTGGTGCGGGTCCGCGCGGAATGCCGGCATGGTAAGGCGGAGCGTGTTGAGATCCACAACGTACCGTCGTTTGCCGACAAACTGAGCGTAAATATTGAAGTCGAGGGTGTGGGTACGTTGAACGTTGATACCGCGTACGGTGGTGATAGCTTCGTGCTGGTGGATGCGGCGTCGTGTGGTTTTGATTTGTCGCCTGATGAAGCCGGGGACCTTGCTCGGATGGGGATGCGCATTCGTGCGGCTGCAAATGAGCAACTGAGCTTTTCACACCCGGAGAATTCGGAATGGAACCACATTTCGTTCTGCGAGTTCACAAAACCGGTTGAAATTATAGATGGCGTCAAAACCGGCTGGAACACTGTCGCTATTGAGCCGGGCAAACTCGATCGATCTCCTTGCGGCACGGGTTGTTCAGCGCGCATGGCGGTGATGCATGCCCGTGGGGAGCTGAGTGTCGGCGATCAATTCGTCGGTCGATCAATCATCGGTTCGAGATTTGATTGTCGAATCGAGTCGGTTGCTGACCTAGCAGGACGTCCCGCGATCATACCCGCATTGTGTGGGCGGGCCTGGATCACAGGCACGCATCAGTTGCTGCTCGATCCATCGGATCCCTGGCCCGGTGGCTACCAACTCTCTGACACATGGCCGACCAAGTTGGGATGAGATGATAAGGGCGCTCAAATTGAGAGAGCGCCCGTCAGTGTTGCCGTTTTTGCCTACTTACATAATTGTTGTGCCACCATCGGCGACAATAGCCTGGCCGGTGATGAACTTGGCTGTCGGGCCTGCCAGGAAGGCTGCGATGCCTCCAATATCATCTGGATCGCCGATGCGACGGAGTGGTGTGCGTGCTTCGCGGTTCGTGCGGTTTTCGTCGTCTTCCCAGAGTGCGCGGGCAAAATCTGTTTTGACGAGCCCAGGTAGGATGCAATTAACGCGAATGTTCTTGGGGCCCCACTCAACGGCCAGCGCGCGCGCGACGCCGGTATCGGCAGCTTTGGAAATGCCATAAGCGCCGAGTGTGGCCGATCCTTTGATGCCGCCAATTGACGACACAATGATAAAACTACCACCGCCGACTTCTGCCATGTGTGGCATGGCGGCATTTGCGAACCAGATTGCGCTATGCACGTTTGACGTCATTACTTTGTTGAATGCTTCGTCGGACAATCCAGTCATGGGTCCGAAAACGGGGTTAACGGCGGCGTTGGCAACGAACGTATCGACGCGGCCCCATGTGTTGTGCGCGACCTTAACGAGGTTTTCGCATTCTTCGCGGCGCGAGATGTTGCATGCAACTGCGATCGCCTCACCGCCGCTCTTCTTGATGTCGGCAACGACGTCTTCGCATACATCAAGCTTGCGGCTGGATACCACAACCTTGGCACCGAGTTGAGCGAGATGCTGGGAGATTGAAAGACCGATCCCCTTGCTGCCACCAGTAACGATGGCAACCTGACCATCGAGTGAGAATGGGTTTGTCACGTGAAGCCCCTCCGGGGAAATCTGTAGTGAATGGCCGGCCAATGCCAGCGTCTTGAGCAATTGTGCCTGACCCGGATTAGCCGGACAATCCAGGGAGGCGGCTGGGACGCAATCCGGGCTTGATAATCACGAATGTGGTTGGGGTTTGCGGCGCCAAGATTCTGACGTCATAGTGCGGCAGTTATCACCGTTATCGGCTCCGGGCTTTCCGGCCAGTGAGCATGTAGGAGTTTACTATGGCGTTGCTCATCTTTGCATTGGTGGCAAGTTTTGTCGTGAGTGCGATTTTCCTTGCCGAGATTGGATTGTTTCCATGGTTGGCAGCCTTGATCGCGATCCCTATTGCATATGCAGTGGGATACGCACTCAGTCGTGTATTGCGTGGCGCCGGCGTTCTCTAGACCGTGATTACGCGCAAATTATTCGTTGATCCGGGTGTTCCAAAAGGAACGCCTGCGATAACGACAATGCGATCACCCGGCTTTGCAAAGCCGTCGGCAATGGCGAGCTTGCGGCTGTCTTCGACCATTTCATCGTAACTCGAGATCATGTGGTCGGAGGTGACGCTGTGCGCGCCCCACAGCAAAGTCAAACGTCGGGCAATGGCTTTATCTGTTGTTGCGCTGAGGATTGGGACTTCAGGACGTTTGCGCGCAATCCGGTATGCGGTCGTGCCACGTGATGTGAAGGCAACAATGGCCGTGGCGCCGATCTTGTTGGCAACGTCGGCTGCTGCTTCAGAAACAGCATGGTGAATTGAAGGATCAACGATCGGTTCGAGTGCGTCGATGATTGAACGGTAAGCCTGATGGTTTTCCGTATGCCAGATGATCCGATCCATCATCTCAACTGTTTCGACCGGATACGTGCCAATAGCAGATTCCTGGCTGAGCATGACCGCATCGGCACCGTCATAAATCGCCGTTGCAACGTCAGATGCTTCGGCCCGCGTTGGTGCTGGTGAGCTCGCCATTGAGTCGAGCATCTGGGTCGCGACGATGACCGGTTTGGCGGCCAAGCGACAAGCGCGGATCAATTCTTTTTGTCGGCCCGGAACCTGCTCTGGCGGAATTTCAACACCGAGGTCACCACGCGCCACCATAATGGCATCGCATAACGCGACGATGTCATCGATACGATCAAGCGCTGCCGGCTTTTCGATCTTGGCCATGATACCAGCTTGATCTCCAACGGTCTGGCGTGCTTCCATGATGTCAGATGGCTGTTGGACGAACGAAAGTGCGAGCCAGTCGATGCCAAGCTTGAGCCCAAAGTCTAGATCCGCACGGTCCTTGTCGGTGAGGGGGGAGAGTTCCAGCACGGCATCTGGAACATTAACGCCCTTGCGGTTCGAGATTGTGCCGCCGACGATCACTTCTGCGACAATGGCGTCTCCGTCAAAGCCTGTCACCTTGAGAAGCAGTCGGCCATCGTCAATTAGCAACCTATGGCCGGGTGCGGTTGATTCAAATATTTCAGGATGGGGCAATGGAATGGCATCCTTGTCGCCATTTTCGCCGATTGGAACGAAGCGCACTGTTTCGCCCGCTTGCACCTCTATTTTGCCGTCCTTGATTGTCCCGACGCGAATTTTGGGGCCTTGCAGATCTTGCAGGATGCCAATTGGGCGGGAGACTTCCTTTTCGAGCGCGCGGATCGATGCATGCACGGCCGCATGATCGTCCTGGCTGCCATGACTGAAGTTCATGCGGAAGACATCGACGCCGGCAAGAAACATCTTGCGGATCATTTCAGGACTAGAGGTGGCCGGTCCGATGGTTGCAACGATTTTTGCACGTCGATTGCGTCTCATGGTTTATCCTTTGACCGGATTGCGTGTGAACTTCTGGTCACGATCGGGGCTGGGCTGCGGCGCTGGCCTGAAGTCAATTGAGATTGTAACTGTGTTCGCTCGATTCCGTGACAGGAGATTGACGTTGATCATGCGGCACTATCGATGATGTAGTCGGAAGGTTGCCTGTCGATCGTCTTTAGGTTTTTTAATGCTGCGGGTTTTGGGCCGCCAGTTGCCCAGTCAACCAGTTCGACAGTGTGGATGATGGGAATGTCGGTTGCAGCGCCAATCTGGATCATGCAGCCGAGATTTCCGGCTGCAATAACCTGCGGTGATAGGCTCTCGATGTTGGCGACTTTTCGGGTCTGCAGTTGGCCAGCTAGTTCGGGTTGTAGCAGATTGTAGGTGCCAGCTGAGCCGCAGCAGATATGGCTTTCAGGGACCGTCATAGTTTCAAATCCCAAGGACTTGAGGATCGAAACTGGCGCGGTGGTTATCTTCTGGCCATGCTGCATGGAGCATGCGGAGTGGTAGGCGATGCGCAGGGGCGGGATGTTATCTACCGTCTGGAGGTCAAGTTTTTCCAATAGCTCGGTGACATCGCAGCTGAGGTTCGAAATGGTGGTCGCATCCTTAGCGAGAACCGGATCATCTCGGAACATGAAACCGTAGTCTTTGACGGTGGTGCCGCAACCAGATGTGTTGATGATGATATGGTCGAGACCTTGACCGTCCAGCTCACGTTTCCATGCGCGGATGTTCGCAGCTGCTGACGCGTGTGAAGCATCCGTCTCGCCCATGTGATGAGTGAGTGCCCCGCAGCAGCCGGCACCATGGGCAACGACAACTTCAGCACCGAGCCGATTGAGCAGTCTCACTGTTGCTTCATTGATGCTCGGATCAAGGGCCTTTTGGGCACAACCATTGAGCAGAGCAACACGCAGTTTTCTCAGCCCTGTTGGCGAATAAACACCTGGACGATCAACGTATGATGGCGATGGGATTGACGCCGGCGCCATAGCAATGAGGCCCTTTAGGCGGCCAGGCATCAGGGCACGAAACGGTTTCATGAAACGGGCGCCAAACAGTGCCAGACGAAACAGGTTCGGGCGCGGCAGTACAGTTGCGAGAACCCGGCGCAGCAGTCGATCGGCAAGTGGCCGCGTGAATGTTTTTTGGATATGGGAACGGGCGTGGTCAACAAGGTGCATGTAGTGCACACCCGAAGGACATGTCGTCATACACGATAAGCAGGACAGACACCGGTCGACATGTTTGACTGTTTTGGCGTCCGCCGGGCGGTCATTTTCGAGCATCTCTTTGATGAGATAGATCCGCCCACGTGGGCTGTCGAGTTCGTCTCCGAGTAACAGGTATGTTGGGCAAGTTGCCGTGCAGAAGCCGCAGTGCACGCATTTGCGCAGGATTGCTTCGGATTGCGCAACATTTGAGTCTTGTAGTTGAGCTGGCGTAAAATTGGTCTGCATCAGAGATCTTTTCGCATGCGGCCGCGATTGAGGACACGTTCCGGGTCAAAGCTGTATTTGACGCGTGCTGTCAGAGCCGCCAACGGCGCTGGTTGCGGTTGGAACACATCTACTGTTGCCCTGTTGGTTATACTGGAGCGGATCAACGTCGCATGGCCACCGAACGGCTTGAGTGCTGCGCGAATGGACGACACAGCTTCAACTGCATCGGCTTCGGTCGCCAACCAGATTAATCCGCCAGCCCAGTCGTAATAGGTCGACGCTTCGATGCCGGCTGCACGGATGGCAGTGGTAAACTTGGCTCCGATGGTCGGGGCCGTGGAGATGCGCCATATATCGACGTTGCGTTTTGCAAGGGGGGCGCAGTCACGTAAGGCATGCCAAAAATTCCTCGACCGAGATGGTTCAATCTCGTCAAACTCGCCACCGCAATTTGCAAAATGTTCCCGGAGATCAGCCTTGCGCTTGGTGACAGATATTTCGGGGCCTTCGAGGCGGAGGGCCGTCATGGCGCCTGGGAGAGTTGATCCAGCGAGAGGGGCATCCATTGTTGTTGCGACATCAGCAGGGAGATGCGCGAAGCTCGATACTTCGTGGGGTAGGCCGGAAGCTTCGGTCATCACGTCGATCGCGACTTGATCACTTAAGCCATGAATGACCAGGGTTTCCTCCATCTCAGGTTTCGGCAAAACTTTTAGCGTCAGGTCGGTGTAAATGCCGAGTGTGCCGTAGGAGCCGGTCATCAGTTTCGAGAGATCATAGCCGGTGACGTTCTTCATCACGCGACCGCCGGATTGAAATGCCTCGCCGCGACCGCTGATGGCGGAAAACCCTAAGAGGTGGTCACGCGCGGCGCCGGCCTTGATACGGCGCGGTCCACTCGCGTTGACAGCAACCGTACCAGCCACGGTGCCCGAGAGAGCTTCGTTGCCATATAGCGCACGATAGTCGATGGGTTCGAAGGCGAGTTCTTGTCCATTCTGATCGAGCAAGTCGGTGAGCTCACGCATGGTGGTGCCAGGTGCGAGCGAGACGACCAACTCCGATGGCTCGTAAAAATGTACGCCACGCATACCACGCGTTGACAGCGCGTGCGTGGCCTCGACGGGGCGACCCAGCGCCTGCTTCGTGTGGTTGCCGCCAATTTCAAGCGGCGATTCGTTCGCGATGGCCGCCTTGACCAGTTCGGCAACGTCTTCGGCGGAGGTAGGTGCGTATTGCTCCACAGCTAGAACCTCGGCAATTCGGGGAAGGGGACCTTGCCCTTGTGCACGTGCATTTTGCCAAGCTCGGCGCAACGATGGAGGGTTGGGAATACCTTACCGGGATTCAGGCGATGGTTGGGGTCGAAGGCGCATTTCACGCGTTGTTGTTGTTCCAGGTCGGCTTCGGAAAACATCGTGTGCATGAGGTCTCGCTTTTCAACGCCGACGCCATGCTCGCCGGTCAGTACGCCACCGACATCGACGCATAGTCGCAGGATGTCTGCGCCAAACGCTTCAGCGCGTTCGATGTCTCCATCGATGCTGGCGTCATACAAGATGAGTGGATGCAGGTTGCCGTCTCCAGCATGAAAGACATTGGCGACGCGCAGCCCGTGCTTGTCGGATAGCTCGCGCATGCCGGCGAGGACCCGGCTGAGCTCCTTGCGTGGAATGGTTCCGTCCATACACAGGTAGTCGGGTCCAATGGCGCCGACGGCTGGAAATGCGTTTTTGCGACCAGCCCAGAATTGCAATCGCTCTTCTTCTGTCTCGGCCACGCGAATGACAGAGGCATTGTTCTGTTTGGCGATTTCGGAGACGCGCGCGATGAGATGATCGACTTCGCTATCGGTGCCGTCGAGTTCGCAGATGAGAAGGCTTTCGACATCGCGTGGGTAACCGCATGGTTGAAAATCGTCGGCAGCAACGATCGCCATGTTGTCCATCATTTCCAAGCCGCCCGGAATAATGCCGGCTGCGATAATATCGGCAACGCAATTGCCGCCGTCGTCCAGGGTTGGAAAGCCAAACAGGAGGCCGCGTACTGTTTGTGGCTTCTGTAAGATCCGAACGGTTACTTCGGTGACGATGCCGAGGAGCCCTTCTGATCCGGTCATCAGGCCCATCAGATCGTACGCTTCGCTGTCGAGATGTTTGCCGCCGAGTTGGACGATTTCACCATCGATCAATACGATTTCGAGACCCAACAGGTTGTTGGTTGTCAGACCGTATTTGAGGCAGTGCACCCCGCCGGAGTTTTCACCGACATTGCCGCCGATCGAGCAGGCAATCTGACTTGATGGGTCCGGTGCGTAGTAGAAGCCTTTGTGCTCGACGGCCTTCGTGATTGCGAGATTGGTCACGCCTGGTTGAAGGCTGGCGCAGCGGTTGGGATAGTCAATTTCGAGGACTTTGTTGAATTTGCTGAGGCCCAATAGGATGCCGTCGCCAAGTGGCAATGACCCGCCTGATAGCGATGTGCCGGCACCACGCGGTACGACCTTGACGTTCATTTCGTTGGCGAGTGCCATAACGGCAGATACCTGCGGGACGGTCTCAGGCAATACGACGACGAGTGGTAGCTGGCGGTACATCGTCAGTGCGTCACATTCATAGGCGCGGCGCGACACTTCATCATCGATGACGTTGTCCGCAGGCAAGATTTTGCGCAGGCGCTCGATGAGAAGATCGCGGTTTGCGAGGATCTCTTCTTCGGGCTTCGGCATCATGAGTGCCATGTCACGTCCTCGCTACGGGTTACGGTCTCAGTCGCTCGGTGGATGGATCAAGATGGCGCGGAAGTCGTTGATATTCGTCAGCGTCGGTCCGGTCATGACCAAGTCGTCTAGCTTGGAAAAGAATGTATATCCGTCGTTGTTGGAAAGACAGGCGGTTGCGTCGATTGAAGTCGCGCGCGCTCGGTCCAGCGTGTCGGAGCTGGTGATGGCGCCAGCGTTGTCTTCGCTACCATCGATACCATCAGTATCGCAGGCGATTGCGTGTATCTGGGGGTGACCGGCAAGTTCAATGGTGAGCGCGAGCAGGTATTCTGCGTTGCGTCCACCACGGCCATTGCCTCTTACCGTGACAGTGGTTTCGCCACCGGAGATTAACGCAATGGGCGCGTCGCCTGGTTTGAGACGATCGGCAATGGCGATCGCTTGAGCTGCGTGATCGGTCGCGACTTCACGGGCCTCGCCTTCAAGATCATCACCAAGAATGCTAGGGATGATACCAGCGTCGCGAGAAAATGTGGCGGCGGCCTCAAGTGAAGCCATTGGGGTTGCGATCATGCGGAATTCGCAATGAGCTAATCGTGGATCACCTGGTTTGGGCGTTTCAGCATCGGCACTACCAAGGAACGCGGTGATCGAGGCCGCGGGTTCGATGTTGTAGTTCGCGAGCACCGCGATCGCGTCTTCGACCGTCGTGGCGTCGCCAACGGTCGGCCCCGACGCAATTACTGCGGGGTCGTCACCTGGCACGTCGGATATCGCAAGTGTAACAACTTTGGCGGGTGCTGCCGCGAGCGCCAAGCGACCGCCCTTGATCGCGGAGAGATGTTTGCGCACGGTATTCATCTCGGTGATATTCGCACCGGATTTAAGAAGCGCACGGTTGAGATGCTGTTTGTCTGCAAGTGAGATGCCAGGGCCGGGCATGGTGAGAAGGGCAGAGCCGCCACCTGATGCAAGAAACAGGACGAGGTCATCGGCGGTTAGGTCTTGTACCGAGGCGAGGATGCGGGCAGCCGCGTCGATGCCTTTCTGGTCGGGCACCGGATGTGCTGCTTCGACAATTTCGATACGATCACATCCGAGGCCGTGGTCGTAGCGAGTAACGACGAGGCCTCTGAGTTCGCCCTGCCAATGCTGCTCGACGGCACGCGCCATTGACGCAGCCGCCTTGCCGGCGCCGATGACGATGGTACGGCCTTTCGGCGGTTCGGGCAGAAATGGAGGCAGGCAGTGGGTTGGATCCGCCGCTTTTACTGCCGCATCGAATAATCTGCGCAAGATTACTTTTTGTTCCATGGCGGTCAGTCGGCCACCTTGTGATTGGCCATCCGTTCGAGCGCTTTGACGAGGCCCGAATGATCATCATCAGCACCGCCATGGCTGGCGCATGAATTGAATAGCTCTTGGGCAGTGGCCGTGTTGGGCAGGGAGATGCCCATTTCCTTGGCATTTTGCAACGCCAGGTTGAGATCTTTCTGGTGCAAGCGGATGCGGAAGCCGGGATCAAATGTCCGGTTGATCATGCGCTCGGCATGAATTTCGAGGACCTTTGAAGAGGCAAAGCCGCCCATCAGTGCTTCTCGAACTTTGGCGGGATCTGCGCCGGCTTTCGATGCAAACAGCAACGCTTCTGCGACGGCCTCGATATTCAGTGCAACGATGATCTGATTGGCAACCTTGGTGGTCTGTCCAGCGCCGATCGGTCCAACATGGGTAATGTTTTTGCCCATGAGGTCAAACAGCGGTTTGGCGCGCGCAAAGCCTTCGTCCGTCGCGCCAACCATGATCGTCAAAGATGCTGCTTTAGCGCCGACTTCACCGCCGGAGACGGGGGCGTCTACATAATCGCAGCCGAGGGCGGCAACTTTCTCAGCGAACGCTTTCGTGTCGATCGGTGAGATCGAGCTCATATCAATGACGAGTTTGCCTGCTGACAGCCCGCTTGCAATGCCGTCATCAGCAAACAACACAGCTTCAACCTGTGGAGTATCCGGCACAATCATTATGACGACGTCTGATGCTTCGGCGACTGCTTTTAAGGAAGCAAGCTCTTCAACACCTTTTGTTTTGAGATCATTGGGCACAGGCGATTTATGAGTATGGGTTACCACTTTGTGACCTGCGTTGACGAGGTGGTCGGCCATCGGCGCGCCCATGATGCCCAGACCAATGAAACCGATCGTCGTCATTGAGTATTCCTTCCAGAGTGCTCTCTTTGTTGTCCCGGCTATCAGATGCTGGCGTGCATGGCCAGATCAACGATTTATGTTGGCGTCTTTTCGTTCAGTAAAAATGCATCGGATACGCGGTTATTGATCACGGGGAATTGATGTTTGTCATGATATCAGGTCCAATGTAGGCCAGAATTATGTGAATCGCGACCTCAGGAACGTTCCATGACCTACGGCTTATCCCAAGATCAACTGGCACTGCAGGCGCGGGCACGCGAATTGGCACAAGGCGTCATCAAACCACGAGCGCGTGACGTTGATGCGAGCGAACAATATTCCTGGGAGAATGTCGAAGCGTTGCGTGATGCAGGCTTCATGGGCATGACAATCCCGAAGCAATATGGTGGGCTGGGGCTGAATTATCTCGATGTTGTGTTGGTTATCGAAGAGATGGCGCGATGTTGCGGAGCGGCCGGACGCATTGCCGTTGAGGCCAACATGGGTGGCATTTCAGCGATTCTGGCGTACGGCACCGAAGAACAAAAGAAGTTCGCGGCGCAGTTTCCGCTATCCGGCGATAAACCGGCGATTTGTATTACCGAGCCTGATGCAGGCAGCGCTGCGACAGAGATGACAACGCGGGCTGTGAAGCGCGGTGACAAGTACATCATAAATGGACGCAAGCATTGGATCACCGGCGGTGGTGTGTCGCGGCTGCATCTGGTGTTTGCTCGGGCTTTTGATGAAAAGGGCGAAGATCTCGGCATTGGTGGCTTTATTGCGGTGCGTGATGAAACACCGGGCTTGGTGATTGGCAAGCGCGAACCCGCAATGGGTCTTCGAGGGATACCGGAAACGGAAATTATCTTCGAGGATATGGAAGTCTCAGCGGATATGGTGCTGGTGCCACCATCTGGTCTGCGTCGTGGTTTCGGCGATCTGATTGATGCCTATAATTCTCAGCGCGTTGGCGCTGGGACTGTCGCGCTAGGTCTCGCTCAAGGCGCTTATGACCTGGTTCTTGATTATCTTCAGGAGCGCGAACAGTTCGGGAGACCCATTGCGGAGTTCCAAGGTTTGCAATGGATGCTTGCAGATATGGCAACCGGCATCGAGGCCAGTCGTGGCTTGATTTATCGCGCGGCACGTTCAAAGGGCGACCGGGCTGGCTTGTTTCCAGATCCGACAATGGCCGCTCAAGCCAAGCTGTTCACATCCGAGATGGCGGTGAAAGTCACCAACGATGCCCTGCAGATGCACGGTGCCTGGGGTTATTCGCGCAACTGCGATGCAGAACGTTTTGTGCGCGATGCTCGGATGTTCACAATTGCTGGTGGCACTGCGCAGATGCTTCGTACGCTGATTGCTGGCGGTGAGTTAGACATGAAAATCCCGCAAACTCGTGATGGCTTCTCAAAACTCGCAGAGCAAAACGCGAAACGGGCAGAGGCTGCAGAATAGGTTACTCCGACCATTCGGATGGATTGGGAGGGGCCAAATTGCTTGCTGCGGAATTATTGGTTTGCACCATTGCTGCCAGCGGGCCGATTGCCTTTTGACCAAAGCTCGATTGTGCCTGTCCGCGTGAAGCGGCGGTAATCCATTTTGCCCATTTGCATTTTGAATTTGATCGGCTTGGTCTGTAGGTCGAGGAATGGCACGCCGATCCGTTTTGAAGCCGTGTTGAGCCGTATCTCGAGTTCGTAGATGGCACCTTCCTGGCTGGTGATGCGCGGGAGTTTCCTTCGGCAAGTGGAAAAAATTGCACAGACTGTGAGCTTGATATCCGGCCTGGCAGTGATACGGGGGCGTACGCTTTGACAGGTTGAGCGCCCCAAGGTCCGATCTGGGCAGAATAGAATTGTTTGATATCACCTGTTTTTGTGTTCTTCACGGTGAGATCCATAGAGAGAACCGTGCCGGTGCGGGCGCCGTCATTGGCGAGGGTGACAGGTATGACAAAGACTTCGAACGGACTATCCGGTCTGTCGGGGTCGGTATATGCGATGCGTGGGGGCACGTAGATGGCCATTTCCGGGGCGCGCAAGACGGCTTCGTAGAAGCTGTAGCCAGAGAATAGCAGAGCGAGTGCAGATATGATCGTCGCGAAGCGTCCGCCGTGCGAATGGGCGCCGCTGCGGGCCTGTTCTAGTGTGTCGCCGGTCATGTGTTCGTTGTGCTGCCCGCGAGGGCTCGCCATTGGACTGCCTTGTACTGTTTCGGCTGCTTTTATGTCGTGTGTTTGATACGTGGAATTCGGCGCTTACGAAGCCGGTGGGATAAACCTGGATACAATCGTCTTTGTAGAATCAACGATATGATTGTCAGGCGGGCCGCCGCAGGCCACGTTGGTTGAATTAAGATTAGCACTATGAGGGAAACGAACTATGGCAGCAACGAAGGTTGTGACAGACGTTGCCGGTAACGTCTGGAAGATTGTCGCAAAGGTTGGCGATAAATTGGCTGAGGACGACACGATCGTCATCATGGAATCTATGAAAATGGAGATTCCCGTGACGGCACCAAAAGACGGTACACTGAAGGAAATATTGGTTGAGGAAGGTGAAGCTATTCCGGAAGGTGAGACGGTTGCTATGATGGAATGAGCGTTCGATCGCTCGAGGCGTTCCGGCTT
>CAJQQK010000102.1 GCA_905480435.1 uncultured Hyphomicrobiaceae bacterium
TGTCCTTGACGGCCGCGAGCACGACGGCAGGCTTGAACCGCGGCGGGGCGAGCACCAACATACTAATCCTGAGTAGCGCTTGATGTCATTGACAACTCTTGGTGGCAAAAAATTACCCACTCAAAACGTCGGGGAGCCTTAACATTTCGCAAAGAGCATCGATAACGGTGGCTCGTAGCGCGAAGGAACGGGGCGGTCATTGGGGCCGCCCTATTTTTTTGAAAAAATTTTGAACTGCTTGAACCTTTTCCGAGTTGGCCGCGACTGATGAGTATAGGGCAGCAAAAAAAAGCCCCAAGCTGCCCTCCTCGCGGAGCCTCCCGATCAGTCCTCCCCGTCCTCGAACGGGGGGCGCCCGAGGGACTATCAAAACCGACAAAGGCAAGCATCGCCTAAGGACAATAGAACACAAGATTTAAGGAAGCAGCATCATGAGTAAGTCAGCAACCGTTATCACCGCCACAATCGCTTTGAGTGCAATCGCAGCTACGGCTGCAGTCGCAGGGCCGTCCGCCGCAGGCATGTCGGGCCTCCAACAATCCATGAAGTCAGCTGCTGGACAAAATGAGATCGTCCACAAAGTCGGTAAGAAGCATCGCAAATTCTTAAAAGGGCTTGCTTTTGGCATTGGAGCTGCCGTCGTCATCGGAGCGAGCATCCGCCACGAGCGCATGTGCCGCCGCCTAAGCCGCCGCTGCTGGAATGGCAGTAATAACGCTTGTTGGAAGTACGACAATCGCTGTTGAGGCGAGCATAGAAATTCCCGAGGTTCCCTCCGGAAGCAGGCTGCGATGTCCAAGTGACTCGCGGCCTGTGTTTTTGCGTTTGTGATCTGCTACCTGAAGGCTGCGAGCACGGACTTGCAATCTTCAGGTAGCAGCGGTCATCATTCAGTCAGCCGTTGTGAGGCTCGATTGGCGTTGAAAGGGAGGAATGACATTGGCGAACCCGAAAGTGGTGCTGTGGCGCCCGATGTACGATCTGGCCGGACATGACATGTTGAAAGACGCAGGCGTGGATGTCGTGATTGTCGATACACCGAATGTCGATGAACTCAAGCAGGCGCTGCATGGTGCCCGTGCACTTTGGGTGCGCACACCGGAGCGCGTAACGGCGGAGGTGCTCGAAGCGGGTAAACATCTTGCAGTCGTTTCGACATCAGGCTTCGGCACCGACAACATCGACATCCCAGCTGCGACAGAGCGTGGAATATTGGTCGTCAATCATCTGGGGTTCGGTCGTATTCCGGTTTCCGAGCACTCAATTATGCTGATCCTGGCAGCCGCCAAGCGGCTCGTCTGGGGCGACAAGGCATATCGCGACGGCTCGGCATGGACACAACGATCCGGCAACAAATACTTTGAGCTTGATGGCAAAACGGTTGGCATCGTCGGGCTCGGCTATATCGGCTCTGAGCTTGCGCGCAAACTCAAGTATGGCTTTCGATGCAACGTGCTGGGTTATGACCCGCATGTCGATCCGCGCATTACCAACCTCGCGGATGTGACGGTTAAGTCAGACTTGTTTGAAATGCTGGCTGAGAGCGAAGTTCTGGTGTTGGTGCCTGAGCTGACGGATGAAACCCGGAATATGATTGGTGCCAAAGAATTGGCCACGCTGCCACCGGGTGCAATTGTGGTCAACACCGGGCGCGGCGCGGTGCTCGATCTTGACGCACTTATTGGCGCGCTTGATAGCGGCCATGTTGGCGCGGCGGGGCTTGATGTTGTCTATCCTGAACCGCTGCCAGATGATCACCCACTCCTTGCCCACGAAGGCGTGACGTTGTCGCCGCATATTGCGGGTGGGACAGTTGAGGCTTCAAGTGGATTGACGCAATCTGCGTTTGAGCAAATCACGACGGCGCTCAAAGGCGAATTCCCCAAATTTCCACTCAATCGTCTGGCTTGGGAGAGCGATAAGTCACGCAGGCCAGAAGACACGTTGCTCTGACCTGAAAAGGCTAGGTTCAAAAAAAGTCTGAGAAAAAATTCCTTGTGTGTCCTGGTTCACAGCGGTGGGTCAGGAGATGGCGCATGTTGGGTTCATCGGCGGGCGGCAACAACGACCGCCGGCAAAAACAAACGAAACCAACCGAGCACACGCTCACATACAAGGAATATCAACAATGTTTAAGAAAACGATCATCTCCGCTTTTGCAGCCGTCGCTCTGATGGTTGGCATGCAGGCACCAGCATCCGCCGCTATGGGTGTTGCCAATCCAGCAGTTGCCCAGTCTGAAGCCGCATCGGAAATCGTCAAAGTCGGCGGGCGTCGTCATCGCGGTTCCCGGCATCGTGGTTCCCGCCGTCACGGTGGCTTCCGCCGCCATCGTTGGGGCCGGCATCACCGCTGGCATGGCCGTCACAATTGGGGCCGGCATTACTACTACCGCAACTGCCACTGGCACCACGGTCGTCGGTACTGCGGTTACCACTAAGTAGCCGTAGAATTTCAATCTAAAGTGAGCCCCGTCAACGCAAGTTGGCGGGGTTTCGTGTTGTGCCGTGGCGCACGGAGTCGCGAACGCATGCTAGATTTTGATGGCGACAGGGAACTCATTGTTTGCGCGTAATGGGGGGATGGGCCAAAATCAGGGACGCGACAACAGATCGAGAGGCACCCGAGACATGGCAACGGAAATCGAGTTCGAGGTCAACGGCGGGCGCCAGCGTGTCAAGGAAGACGGCGCGACGCCGTTGTTGTTGGCCTTGCGGAATAATTTGGAGCTGCGTGGCACACGGCACGGATGCGCGACCGGTAATTGCGGCGCCTGCGCGGTGTTGGTCGAGGGCCGTCCAGTGACCTCATGTAACACACCGGTTGAGGCGGTTGCCGGTCTCACCGTTGAGACCATTGAGGGATTTGAACGCGATGCAGTCGGTAAGGCATTGTTGGGGGCGTTCATGAATGAGCAGGCAGGCCAGTGCGGCTATTGTTTGGCTGGCATCTTGATCCGAGCCAAGGCCTTTTTGGTCAATACCAAATCACCATCGCGTGCGGATATCGCCGAGGCCTTGGATGATCATTTATGTCGGTGCGGGGCGCATCATCGAATACTAACCGCGATTGAGCGGGCGGCAAATGAACTGAGCGGGGGGCAAGCGGCATGAGCGCACAAACAATTTCGCCAAGCCTCACCGACAATCCATTGTGCAGCGATTGGCTGACATTTGAGGCGGATGGTCGTGTCACGTTGAAAACCGGAAAAGTTGAAATCGGCCAGGGTATTTTGACCGCGTTGGTCCAGATTGCAGCCGACGAACTCGATATATCGCCGGACCGTTTCGATGTGATCTCGGGGCATACGGCACTCGGTCCCGTGGAGGCGGGCACATCAAGCTCACTTTCCATCGAAGTATCAGGCAAGGCCATTCGTCATGCGGCGTCGGCAGTGCGCAAGCTTCTGCTGACAGAGGCGGGCACGCTGCTGCAGGCAGAAATGTCAAACTTGAGCGTTGTTGATGGTGCCGTGCATGTGGGTGGTCGCGACAGTTCGTTGACGCTGTCGTCGCTCGCATCGAGTGTTGATCTCGGCCAGTCTGTTATGGAGTTTGCCAGCCCCAAGCAACCCGGTGAACGGCGCTTGGTCGGCACGTCGATGCCGCGGATTGATTTGCTGCATAAGGCGGTGGGTGAGCATTTCATTCAAAACATCGCACTGCCCGGCATGCGGCATGGTCGCATTGTGCAGCCGCCATCTGGTGTACGCCGTTTGGTGACGTTCGATGAGGCAGCGCTAGCCTCCAAGTTTCCCGATGTCACAATCGTGCGAAATGGATCAATTGTCGGTGTGATTGCTGAGACTGAAGCAGTAGTCATCAAGGCTATTGAGTTAGCGGCGAAGCTTGTCACGTGGAATGAACCAGAACCGCCGCCCAAGAATATCTTTGGCACACTTAGGGCGCTCGACAATGCTCCTGAAGTTACTGCCGATAAGGGCGATGTTGCGGCCGTCACTGGCAAGAAAATCTCGCTGACGGTGACCAAGCCTTACATCGCCCACGCTTCGATCGCGCCATCGTGTGCCATCGCGACATGGACTGCCTCTGACAAAATCGAAGTGCTGAGTCATACGCAGTCACCGCATGGGCTTGCTGATGGTCTCGGTGTCGTTTTTGGGCTCGACGGGATGAATGACATCACGGTTATCCATAAGCCGGGGGCTGGCACCTATGGTCATAGCGGCCAGGATGATGCTGCACTTGATGCTGTGTTGTTGGCGAAATCCGTACCGGGCGTACCTGTTCGCGTGCTCTGGTCGCGCGCGGATGATTTTCAGTCGTCGCCGGCTGGTTGCGCAATGGTGGTTCACGCCGAAGGTGTTCTGGGTGACGATGGCCGCATTGCGTCGATTTCGATGGAATCGTTGAGCCAACCGCATGCCCAGCGGCCAGGGCGTGGCGGCTTTGCTGAGATGACTAACGCAGCTCTGCTCGATCCGCCATTACCGGTCACGCCGGTATCCGCTGATGTGCCGCCCGCACGAGGTGGCGGGGCTGATCGCAATGCGACACCGCTCTATGCAATTCCGAATGTGCACGTGCAGAAACGTATCCTCCAGAAGTGGCCGGTTCGGACGTCCGCGCTACGTGGCCTTGGTGGCTATGCCAATCTCTACGCGCTGGAAGGGCTGATGGATGAGTTGGCGGAAGCAGCAGGACAATGCCCGGTCGCGTTTCGGGTGGCCCACCTGGAAGACAAGCGCGCTGCCTACCTCATTGAGCGTGTCGCTGAAATGGCGGGGTGGCCGGGTCCGAGCGGAGAAGGCGAGGCAATCGGCGTCGCGGTCTCGCAATATAAGAACAAGAGCGCTTATTCAGCGGTTGCGGTGCGCGTGCGTCTTGACGAGGAAGTGCGTCTTCTCAATGTCTATGCGGCTGTCGACAGCGGCGAGGCGGTCAATCCAGATGGTATCCGCAATCAGATTGAGGGCAGTATCATTCAAGCGGCGAGTTGGACACTGAAGGAAGCGCTGGCCATTGACGGTGATCGGATTGCGACGGATGGCTGGGACGCGTATCCGATCCTAAAGTTTTCAGAGATACCCGAGATTGAGGTTGAGTTAGTTGACCGGCCAGAACTGCCTTCGCTTGGCGTCGGTGAAACGGCGGTCGGTACGACGGGCGCTGCGATTGGAAATGCGGTCAAGCGCGCGATTGGCTTGCGGTTGCTCGATCTGCCGTTGACACGCGATGCAATCCAAGCGGCTATAAACAAATAGGGTCAAGGGACGACGTCCCTTGTCAGAGAGTTTGAGGGACGAAGTCCTTCAAGTTGCGTAGCAAGTAGAGGCTGATCATGTGCCGTAACATCAAGACGTTGTACAATTTTTCACCACCCGCAAGCGAGGAAGAAATTCGTGCCGCGTCGCTTCAATTTGTTCGCAAATTGAGTGGCTTCACTGCGCCCTCCAAGTCCAACCAAGCTGCATTCGACCGTGCTGTCGATCAAGTTGCTGATGTCGCCCATGAACTGCTCAGTGCGTTGGTGACAAAGGCGCCGCCGCGTGACTGTGATATCGAGGCGGAAAAGGCGCGCATGGCACAGCGTTTTGGCACGACTTCTTAGAGCTAAGGAACACACAGTATGGCTTGGCGCATTGGCGTGGATATCGGGGGCACGTTCACGGACGTTGCCTTGGTTGAGGAAGGTTCCGGTCGGATCGGCGTTGCCAAGGTGCCAACCACGCCTGACGATTTTGGCCGTGGCGTGCTTGATGGTTTGAAGTCAGTTATGGCGAAGTATGACATCGCGGCAGGTGATGTTGGTTTGCTCGCGCATGCGACGACGATTGTGACGAACGCGATCCTCGAAGAAAAAGGCGCGCCGGCAGCTCTGATTATGAGCCGCGGTTTTCGAGATATACTTGAACTGCGTCGGTCGTCGCGTCCGGACCTTTATGATTTGTTCCAGGATGGTCCACATATTCTGATCCCGCGCCGTAACCGGATGGAGATTACCGAGCGCGTCGGTGCGGACGGCAGCGTCGTGACGCCGCTGGCGGAAACTGAGATCGAAGGCTTGATTGCCGCCATCAAAGAGCGCGAGGTGCAATCAATCGCTGTCTCGTTGATGTTCAGCTTCCTCAATTCTGAGCATGAAAAGAAACTGGGCGCGGCGCTGCGCAAGGCGTTTCCTGATCTGCCGGTTTATCTCTCGTCAGAAGTGCTGCCGGAAATTCGCGAGTTTGAGCGCACGAGCACGACGGCGGTCTGCGCCTATGTCGGACCGATCCTGGCGTCGTATCTGGCGCGGCTGGAAGAAACCCTTCGCGATCTTGGATTGCCGCCGCTTTACGTCATGGGATCGAACGGTGGCGTGTTCGAAGCAGCCGAAGGCGTATCGATGCCCGCGATGGCGGTCGAGTCCGGCCCGGCTGCCGGCGTTGTTGCCACGAGCCTGATCGCGAACCAGACGGGCAAGCGCGATATTCTGTCGTTCGATATGGGCGGCACGACGGCGAAGGCGAGCCTCATCCGCGATGGCAAATACGAGACGACGCCGGAATACGAGGTCGGCGGCGGTGCCAGTGGCAATCGTTGGATGAACGGCACCGGTCATCCCATCCGGGTGCCGGTGATTGATCTCGCTGAAGTTTCTGCTGGTGGCGGTTCGATTGCGTGGGTGGATCGTGCAGGCTCACTGCGGGTTGGGCCCGCCAGCGCCGGCGCGACACCCGGGCCGGCGTGTTACCAACGTGGCGGCACTGAGCCGACGGTGACGGATTGCAACTTGCTACTTGGCTATCTTGACCAGAAGTCATTGCTCGGCGGGGATCTGGAAATCAGTCTCGAAGCGGCGGAGACTGCCATCAACGAGAAGCTCGCCAAACCGCTCGGCGTTGACGTCCGCTCAGCGGCTGCAGCTGTTATCGATGTGGTGAACCACTCGATGGCGGAAGCGCTCAAGATTGTATCCGTCCAACGTGGTTATGATCCGCGCGAGTTTGTGCTTTCGGCGTTTGGTGGAGCAGGACCATTGCATGCCATTGCGCTTGCCGACGAGCTTGCGATGGACGAAGTGCTGTGCCCACCGATTCCGGGAGCGTTCTCGGCGCTGGGGCTGGTTGGCACCGACCTCAAACGCGATTACGTACGCACGTTTTTCCAAACGACCGACAAGGCTGATCCAGTTGCGCTGGAGGCCGCGTATAGCGAACTGCAAGCGTTTGGCGAAGCAATGCTTGAGCGCGCTGGCGTTCCAGCAGAGCGGCGACGTTTCGAGCGCTCGATTGATGCGCGCTATGTCCGCCAATCGTATGAATTGAGCGTGCCGGTTGGTGCGCCTCCGTTCAATGCGGCGACACTTGATGAAATCGCGGTGAGTTTCCACGAGCGTCACCGACAGACGTATGGTCACGACAATAATTCCGAGCCGGTGCAGATCGTGAATGTGCGGCTTGCGGCAATTGGAGAGATTCCGTCGCTTCGCATTGGCGACCAAACGGGAGTTGCAGGTAGCGATCCGATCAAGTCACGCCGTGGATTGTGGTTCCGTGAGGGTGGCGCTGTCGACGCCAATATCCTTGATCGCGCAACGATGCCGGCTGGTTATACGGTGACCGGCCCGGCTGTGATTGAATCGTTGGAGTCGACCATTCTGGTCCGTCCTGGTTGGCAGGCTGCAATGGACGCCGACGGTTTTATCATCATAACACGAGCCGGCGCGGTAACGCGGGGTATAGAGGCATGAC
Source organism: uncultured Hyphomicrobiaceae bacterium (assembly GCA_905480435.1). GTDB lineage: Bacteria > Pseudomonadota > Alphaproteobacteria > Rhizobiales > Hyphomicrobiaceae > CAJQQK01. Next base: position 7,697 of record CAJQQK010000102.1, read on the forward strand.
CATGAACACCACGACAACTGCTTCTGATCCAGCCGCGTTCGAAATCATGAAGAATGCGCTTCATAAGATCGCCGAGGAAATGCGCGTTGTTCTTGCCAAAACGGCTTACTCGCCGATCTTGAAATCAGCTGGCGACTATTCCTGCGGCGTGTTTGATGCAACCGGTGATATGGTGGCGCAGGGGCCTGATCTACCGATCCATCTTGGCTCAATGCCGGATGCCGTGCGCGCAATCGTGCAGGTTTTTGGCGACGACGTGCATGACGGCGATGTGTTCATCCATAACGATCCGTATTTCGGCGGCTCTCATTTGCCGGACGTCAATGTGATTCGACCCGCGTTCTATGACGGCCAACTGCTCGGCTACACCTGTCTCCGCGCGCATTGGCCAGACATTGGTTCGGCAACGCCTGGCAGTTATGGAGCAGTTACTGAAATCTATGGTGAAGGTTTGCGCTTGCCACCGATCCGGTTGGTCAGTAGGGGCGTCATGAACGTGGATGTCGAAAAGATCATCCTCGCCAACGTGCGGACACCGGAAGAGCGCAAAGGTGATCTCGGATCTCAGCTTGCCGCTACCTTGCGTGCTTGTCAGCGCCTCGAAGGTCTCGCGGAGCGTTATGGTCCCGATACGTTGATCCGAACCATGGCCGAGGTGATGGATTACTCCGAACGACTGATGCGCGCGACGCTTGCCGATCTGCCTGATGGTGAAGGGGCGTTCGCCGATTTTCTCGATGGCGACGGCATTCCGGATGACGACGAAGGCAACGATGCGCCGATCTGGATACGGATGAAGGTCGACAAGCGCGGCGATCGTGTTGTCGTTGATTTCGAGGGCACGGATCCGGCCACGGCAGGCCCGATCAATGCGCCGTTGTCGGTCACCGCATCGGGGGTTTATTGCGCTCTTAAGACGGCGGTCGATCCGAACAGTCTCATTCCGCCGAACTCCGGTTGTTGGCGCGCAATCGAGGTGACGGCGCCAAAGGGATCGCTGCTCAATGCCGAGTTCCCGAGCCCGGTGGTTTACGCCAACCATGAAATTTCGCACAGGCTGGCCGACATGGTGATGGGTGCGCTGGTGAATTTTTGGCCCGAACAGGTCATGGCCTGCAGCCAGGGCACGTCTGCCATTCTGACGCTTGGCGGTGTCGATCCGCGCTCGGGCAATCGATATGTTTCGTATGAGACCGTCAAAGGTGGCTTCGGCGCGAGGCCGAATAAGGACGGCATCAACGTTGTCGCGAGCGGCATTTCAAACACCATGAACACGCCCATCGAGGTGCTCGAAATGGCCTTCCCTGTTCGCGTTCTTGAGTACTCTGTCGAGCCAGACACAGGCGGTGCCGGCAAGTATCGCGGCGGTAACGCGGCGCGGCGTATCTGGCAGCTTCTTGATGATGCGACGGCAACTGGCACGCTGTGCATGGAGCATATGACGTCGCCGCCGTTTGGGCTTGCTGGCGGAAAAGCCGGCTCTGCTGCAATCGTCAAACTTAAAACGCCAGATGGCAAAGTGCGTGACCTGCCAAGCAAGGGCGCCTTCAAGGTGCCCGGTGGCTCGATTGTCGACATGATCACGCCGGGTTCCGGTGGCTTTGGTGATCCGCAGGAGAGGGACGAGGCAGCACTCGCAGCCGACCTCACCGAGGGATATGTCACCGAGGCCGGCATCAAGCGAGACTACGAAAGGTAATGCTTTAAGCCTTCGCTGCCTGCATCGCCGACCAGATCTTGTCCGGTGTCGCCGGCATTTCTATGTGGTGAATGCCAAGTGGGCCGAGCGCATCGCAGACGGCATTGATCGTCGCTGCGATCGAGCCGACAGATCCCGCTTCGCCGATGCCTTTGGCTCCAAGTGGATTGACTTGGGTTGGCACCGGTCGCGTCTTGAACTGGATGTTGGCTGGCAGGTCGTCAGCGCGCGGCATGGTGTAGTCCATGAATGAGCCAGAGACCATCTGGCCGCTCTCGTCGTCATAGGTAACAGTTTCGAACAGCGCCTGCCCGACACCCATTGCAATGCCGCCGTGCATCTGGCCACGCGCCATCACCGGGTTCATCACCGTGCCAATGTCTTCGACGACAGAATAATTGATGATCTCACAGACGCCGGTTGTCTCGTCGATCTCCACCTCACACATGTGGCAGCCGTTCGGGAACGTGACGGCTGGTGGATCGAACTTGCCGCTTGCGTTGAGACCTTCAGGCTGTCGCTCTTCGGCGAGCTTGGCGACTTCAACCATTGAGACGCTGGATGTGCCGCCCGCCACAGAGAAGGCACCCTCGCCAAACTCTATGTCCGCTGGCTGAGCCTGCAGCATTTCGGCTGCAAGCTTGGTGCCTTCTACGATCAGACTGTCCAATGTGATTTTAATTGCCGAGCCACCGACGCCTGTCGAACTCGATCCACCATTTCCGCGCCCACCCGGCAGCATATCGGTGTCGCCCTGATGGTAACGGACTTGGGCGACATCGAGCCCTAGACGCTCCGCGATCATGTTGGAAAACATCGTCTCGGTACCTTGGCCAACCGACATCGCGCCCGTGAAGAGATCGACGCTGCCATCCGCTCGCATGAGGATTTTTGATTGGTCGCTGGCAGGCGCCACATATGGCCCACCCGCTGCTTCGATCGGGTTCGACATGCCAAACCCGCGCAGTTTGCCACGAGATTTTGCTTCTGCACGACGTGTTTCGAAACCAGGACGGTCAGCGAAGGTAGAGGCTTCCAGCATATTCGCTTCGAACTCGCCGCAGTCGTAGGTGAAGCGAAAGCCGGTATCGTAGGGCATCGCTTCAGGCGGCACGGCATTGCGGCGGCGCAACTCAAACGGATCGGCACCGGTTTCACGCGCTGCAATGTCGATGAGGCGCTCAATGATGTAGGTCGCTTCGGGGCGGCCGGCGCCACGGTAGGGTGCGGTGACCTGTGTGTGGGTGTGGACGCCAAATGCTTCAGCTGCGATCTGGCCGATCCGGTAGACGCCGGCAATGCCGCCGTAGTTGCCGATCAGGCCAAGCGACCGACCCGATAGATAGGCGCCGATGTTGATGTCAGAGCGCACGCGCAGCGCAACAAAATTGCCATCGGCATCAAGCGCCAGCTCGCCAGTCATAAGCACGTCGCGGCCATGATCGTCGGAAAGGAAGCCCTCGGCACGGTCAGAGATCCAACGCACAGGACGGCCCAGTTGGCGCACAGCAAAAGCGACCAGAATGTCTTCCGGGGCACAACCGCTCTTCATACCGAACGAGCCGCCAACGTCACCGGCGACAACTTGGATGTCCTTCTGGTCCATACCCAGCATATTGGCGATTCCGGAACGCACGGGATATGGGTTTTGATTGGACGGGTAGACCACAAGCCGGCCATCACCGCCGATTGCCATCATGCAACCGCGCGGCTCCATTGAATTGGCCATTACGCGGGTGACGTGGCTTTTTAAGCGGGCAACGTGATGCGCACCGGCAATCGTCGAGCCGATGGCATCAAACTCACCCTGCTTCCAGTGGAATGCGATGTTGCCGGGTACTTCCTTCCAGACCAGTGGCGCATCGGCAGCAAGTGCTGCATCAGCAGATACCGCAACCGGCGCTTCGTCGACATCAATGCTGATGAGTTCGGCAGCTGCTTGCGCTTGCGCGCGCGTTTCCGCAACGATCAGCGCAACGCCTTCGCCGAGGTGACGGACACGATCGGACGCAAGTACGCGCCGCTCTGCTGGAAAAGCTTCAGCGCCATCAGGACGAGGAAACTTGACCGCACAGGGGAACGCGCCAATGCCAGCTTTCGCAAGATCTGCAGCGGTGTACACGGCAAGCACACCAACGGCTGCTGCAGCGTCTGACGTATCTAAGGGGGCAAGCGTGCCATGTGCGAACGGCGAGCGGACCACGAAGGCATGTGCGAGATTGGCCATTGGCAGGTCAGCCACGTAACGGCCTTGCCCCGTGATTAGACGGTCATCCTCGATGCGGCCTTGATAGTTGGCATTCGTGCCCATGCGTTCGGCTCCATTTGTTTTGCCGATGGTGTAGTGAATTGTGCGGCGTTCGACAATCGCCCAGCCAGTGTCTTGCAATCGCTGGTGCGATTACCGGGTGTTTTCGTCAGTCACAGCGCACGGACATGCCGCCGTCTATGACAATTTCGGTGCCGGTAATCCAGCGTGCCTCGTCGCTCGCAAGGAACAGCGCGGCGTTTGCGGTGTCGCGTCCGTCCCCCATAAAGCCGAGTGGAATGCGGGCGAGCCGATCGGCAAGCAGTTGCTCGACGTCGCCACCGGCGCGCTGGCCGGCAAGGCGCACTTCGACGAGTGGCGTGTGCAGTTGACCCGGTATGATGGTGTTAACGCGCACATTCTGGGGTGCGTACTCAACCGCGACGACACGGCCGAACTGAATGACACCAGCTTTAGTCGCGGCATAGGCCGATTGTGCAGCGCCGGTCCAGCGAATGCCTGAAGTCGAAGCCATGTTAACGATCGCGCCGCGCTTTTGGGCAGCCATATGCGGCAGCACGCACCGGCAAGAGAGATAAACACTGGTGAGGTTCGACTTGATCTGCCGTTCCCAGGTCTCTTCGTCCATCTGCACGGGTCCGCCTTTGGCCGAACCGCCGACATTGTTGACCAGGATGTCAACGCCGCCATAGTGCTTGATACAGGCATCAACCATGCCTTCAACGGATGCCCTGTCAGTCGCATCGCACTGCATCGTTTCGATCTGTCCGCCGGCGGCCTTGACCCGCTCGACGGTCTCAGCCATCGCATCTTCGTTGATGTCAGTGGCGAATATTTTTGCACCTTCTTCAGCAAAACGTACGGCCATAGCGCGTCCGTTACCCCAGCCAGGCCCAACGCAGCCGGCGCCGGAAACGATGGCAATGCGTCCTTCGAGACGTCCTGTCATGTCAGCTCCTTAGTCCATCTCGCGTGGCACATCGGCCGGTGGCATTACTTCAAACACGTTGAGTGTCATCGACACGAAGCTGTAGTAGCCCAGGACCGCGACGAGATCGACGACGGCATCCGACCCCAGCGTGGCGACAGCCTTGTCGTAAAGATCCTGATTGACGCGTTTGTCATTGTGCAGTGCCAACGCAAAATCGTGGACGACTTCTTGAGCTTTATCCGCGAATGAAGGGCGTTTGCGCTGCCGAATGGCTTCGGCGATTTCAGGATCAAGCCCGGCTTCAAGCGCGATACGCTTGTGGGCGAACCATTCATATTCCGCGCTCCAGCAGCGTGCTGTGACGAGGATGCCGAGTTCGGAAAGGATCGGCGGCAGGCTTGAGTCGTAACGGCAATACTGTCCGAAGGATTGCGCACGGTCTGCGAGTTCAGGTCGGTGCAGCCACATGGCGAGTGGTCCGCGCAGGCCGCCGCGCGGCCCCGATGTGATCGCGGCCGCGACCTCATTCTGGCGCTCAGAGTAAGTATTCGGGTTAGGCGGGTCGAGACGAGGCATGACGACACTCCCAAGCTAGGGTGGTTTTTGATTGGCCGGTATAATGCCTGACTGCCGACTGAATGCGCAGCGTATTACGCCATCTCAAGGGAGCATTGATCTAGACATCAAGGATGTGAATTGTACGTCATATCTCTGACTGCAAAAATTGGCGTTCTGCTTCGATTGCAGCTAAATCAATCAGTACAAACCGACAGAAAGTGCTTGGAGACACCAATGCAGGACAACGCCGCCGCATCAGGAAAACTGCCGATGTTGTTTTCACCAATTAAGCTGCGTTCGGTGACGGCGCGCAACCGGATCGTCGCTTCTCCGATGTGCCAGTATCGATCTGAGGATGGCGGCCCGAACGACTGGCAGCTGGCACATCTCGGGCGTCTCGCGATCGGTGGCTGCGGCATCATATTCGGCGAGGAGACCGCCGTCGAAGCGCGGGGGCGGAAAACCTATACCTGCGCGGGCATCTATGACGACAAACACATCGCTGAGTATCGCCGGATCAATGACTTCCTGAAAGCCAACGGTGCAACCCCGGCGATCCAGCTCGGGCATTCCGGGCGCAAGGGATCGTGTCACGATGCGATCAAAGATTGGGCACCGCTGAACGCGGAAGACGCAATAGACGGATTCGAGCCATGGACGGCAATTGGCCCAAGCGCCGTGCCGCAAACACCGGCCCATCCGTTGCCGCGTGCGATGACGGAGGAAGACATTGCGGCTGTCATCCAGGCATTTGTCGACTCTGCAATTCGGTCAGAGAAAGCCGGCTATGACATCGTCGAGATCCATGGTGCACATGGCTACCTGATCCATCAGTTCCTGTCGCCGCTGACGAACAAACGCAATGATGGCTATGGCGGCAGTCGCGAGAACCGCATGCGATTTGCGCTAGAAGTGACCAAAGCTGTGCGGGCGGTTTGGCCCGACGACAAACCGCTGTTCTACCGTGTGTCTGCCATCGATGGGCCGGGCGGTATGTGGATGATTGATGATACGATCGCGCTGGCGGTCGCATTGAAAGATTGCGGCGTTGATATCGTTGATTGTTCGGCTGGTGGCATTGTCGGCTCGGCAAGCAAGGCTCAACTGCCGCGTTTGCCAGGCTTCAATGTTCCATTTTCTCAACGCATCAGGAAGGAAGCCGACATACCAACAATGGCAGTCGGTCTGATCACCGAAGGCGAGCAGGCTGAACGGATTCTGCAAACCGGTCAGGCGGATCTGATCGCGCTGGCACGTGAATTGATGTGGTACGCGGACTGGCCAGCCCACATGGCACGCCAGATGGGCGTTAACGATCATCGCTTTATGCCGGAGGGTTACGCACACCGCCTCCAGTTGCGCGATCATCAAGCAACCATGCCAATCAACCAACACACGCCGGAAAACTATGAAATCTTATCAGAATGGGCCGGCATGACTGTGACGCCGGACTGATCTGGGCGGCAGAGGCCTTGGGGTATGTGCAACGTGCCCTCTGTGACTGACCATCTCATAGATATTACCACTTCACTCAGCGAGAATAACCATGTTTACGAATAACCGCCGTGGCTACGATCCGAATCGAACGTGGGAAGAATGGCTTCTGACGCGCTCTCGACAGCTGGCGTTTGTCATCGCGATGCTACTTTTACTCATCGTGTTAATGATATTCGGGCCGTCAAAATGATCAAACTGACCTGAATTTAGGCCTATTGAGAAATTACAGTGATTATGAGTGCGATGCCAGGGGTGTCCAAGGACGTGTTGGTGCATCATTCATTTATGATGCTTGAGCATATGGAAAAGCCGTGCAACACTCACAGCAAGCTCAAATAAAAAACAGAGCGAACTAGTCGAAGCCCGATGGGAGGAAGCAAACTATGAATCTATCAAAAACGTCACTGTTGGCAGGTGCAAGCGCACTCGCAATGGCAGGTATGACTGCAGCAAGTCATCAAGCAACTGCTCAGGAAGTCAAAGGCCCGGCTTTAAGCTGGAAGCTGTCACTCTGGGGCAAACGCCGCGCGTTTACCGAGGGTATGGAATACGTTGTCAAGGAAGTTGCAGCGAAGACCGGCGGCAAATTCAAAATCAAACTTTTCTACGGCGGCCAGCTCTCCAAGAGTAAAGAAAATCTCGACGGCATTAAAATTGGCGCATTCGAAGCAGCCACATTCTGCGCTGCATATCATCCTGGCAAAAATGCACCCCTGAACGTGCTTGACCTGCCGTTCCTGCCAATCGGCAACTTTGCAGTCCAAAAGAAGGTGCACAGCGCCGTCTATGGTCATCCGGCTGCAATTGAAGCTTTGGCGAAGTGGAACGCTGTTCTCTACATGTCAAACATCCTGCCGCTCTATGAGTATATGGGTAAAGGCAAGGCACCACAGTCTGTGGCTGACTTCAAAGGCAAGCGTCTGCGCGCGCTTGGTGGCATGGGCGCAGCAGCCCGTCTGATTGGTGCAACACCATCCAGCATGCCTGCAGCGGAAACCTACACTGCCCTGCAGCGTGGCACTGTTGATGCGATCGGCTTCCCATACAGCTACACGTTCGCGGCTTACAAGCTCGACGAAGTTGCTGACTGGGTCACGACGAACATGAAACTTGGCACTGTTAACTGCCCGACCGTGTTCAATAAAGATAAGTACGACAAGCTTCCAGACCAGTACAAAAAGCTTCTCAATGGCCTAAAAGATGGTGCTTACGGCGCAATCGAAGCGGCTTACATCGAGAAAGATAAGAAGAACGAAGCCAAATGGGGCGCAGCGGACAGCAAGGTCAAAATGATCAAGATCCCTGAAGATCAAATGGCTGAGTTCCGTAAAATCGCTGGTAAGCCAGTTTGGGACAAATGGGTTGCTGACAATAAAGACAAGCTGCCTGCTCAAGAGCTTCTTGATCTTGTTCTCAAGAACGCTGGCGTGAAGTAAGCATAATGCTAACTGGCTCGAGCCGCCTATCTGGGCGGCTCGTTACCTTTGACAGCTATGCATCGCGGCTGCACATTGGCCGCGTCCACAACCACAATTTTATTTGACGGGTCCTATGAACGATAGCCCTGCCTTGTCGCCTGGCGCGCGCATGCTCAAAAGCGTCGACGAGGGCTTCTTCAAGTTTGAGAAGCTCCTCAATTTTATAGCTGCCTTGGTCATTCTGGGCATCATGTTTGTCGGTACGTTTCAGGTCTTTGGCCGAAAACTACTGAGCATGCCCCTGCCTGGTTATGTCGACTGGATCGAGATGAGTATGACCATCTTCGCATTCCTGTCGATCTCGTACACGCAACGGCTTGGCGGTCACATCCGAATGGAGATCGTGATCGGCCGTTTCAAAGGGCGGTTGCTGTATTTCTTTGAGATCATCGGCACAGTTGCAGCTCTCGTCATCGTTTCAATCCTGGCCTACTACGCTTACACGCACTTCAATCGTGCCTTTGAAATCGGCGACAGTACGATCGACATTGGCCTTCCCGTTTGGCCGTCAAAACTACTTGTGCCATTCGCCTTCGGAGTACTTTTGTTTCGTCTGCTCATTCAGCTCATCGGCTTTATTCGTTTGTTTCTACATCCGGAAGCCGAGCTCATTGGTGTGCCAAAAATCGAGACGGTCGATGACCAAGCTCAAGCCGAAATCGATGCCGGCCTAGCGGGCGAGAAAGAAAAGGTTGATCTGCTCAACCGCAATAAAGACGGGGGAGCGTAATGGACGAGCTCACGATAGGAATACTTGTCACCGTCGGTCTTCTGTTTGCCGTCTTCTTGGGCGTTCGCGTTTATGCGGCAGCGGCGCTCGCGGGCCTTTGTGGTATGGTCGCGCTTATCGGCTGGGATGCCGGTGCCGGCATGGTCGGGACGATCCCGCATTCGAAGGCTGTCAACTACGTGTTGAGTGTGCTTCCGATGTTCATTCTCATCGGTTTTATTGCTTATCACGCCGGTCTGACGCACGACCTTTTCAACGCAGCAAAAGCCTGGTTCGGTTGGGTGCCGGGGGGACTTGCAGTGGCGAGTGTATTCGCGACGGCGGGTTTTGCGGCTGTGTCGGGTGCGAGTACGGCAACTGCCGCCGTGTTCAGTCGAGTAGCGATCCCGCATATGTTGGAGAACGGGTACGATAGACGACTTGCGGCGGGGGTCGTCGCGGCGGGCGGCACGCTCGCGTCGTTGATTCCGCCAAGTGCGATCCTGGTCATCTACGCGATCATCGTCGAAGAGTCGGTTGGCACCTTGATCCTGGCTGGCTTCCTGCCCGGTATCGTGTCGGCTATCATTTACGCTCTTTTGATCATCGGTCAGTGCTGGTGGAAACCAGAACTTGGTCCTGCAATTCCATCGCCACCGTTCGCAGAAAAGATGAGAACGCTACCGGGCACGATCCCGATATTCGCCGTCGTCGCGATTATCTTCAGTGCCATGGCAATGGGTTGGGCAACACCAACGGAAGCCGGTGCGCTTGGTGCGTTCGTGGTTCTGTTGATTGCGCTTGCTCGTGGTATGCGTTGGGGACCGTTGGAAGAAGCGTTGCTGGAAACGGCTAAGCTAACCGCGATGATATTTGCCCTGATCTGGGGTGTGTTGATCTTTGTCCGTTTCCTTGGATTCGCGGGCCTGCCTGAAGCGTTTGCAGAATTCATCGTCGCGCTGCCTTATCCGCCTCTGGTCGTTATTGTGATGATCCTGCTCGGCTATGCCGTGCTTGGTATGTTCATGGATGCGATCGGTATGCTGTTGCTGACATTGCCGGTTGTTTATCCAGCTGTTATCGCGCTTAACGGCGGACCGGATGTTTCATATGCTGATAGTGCGCTTGGTATGAGTGGGGCGGCAGCACCTATCTGGTTTGGCATCATCGTCGTTAAGATGTGCGAGGTGTGCCTCATCACACCGCCTGTCGGATTGAACTGTTATGTGGTGTCCGCGGTACGGCCCGATATACCACTTGCCGACGTGTTCCGTGGCATCTTCCCGTTCTTCCTGGCAGATGCGGCAACCATCGCATTGTTCATCGTTTACCCTGGCATCATCACGTGGTTGCCAACGTACGTGAACTCTTAAACGCCAAAGAGAATAACGACGACGGAATTGAAGCGGCTGCCCATCTGGGTGGCCGCTTTTTTCATTTCAGTCATGAATGATCAGATACGTTATCGCAGCCAGCTTGTTTCTACTCAGCGTCGACGGCATCCTTTGTTGTGCGCGATGCACTGCTTGGAGGGAGAGCCGCAATGGCTGGCAACACGAAAACCGTCGTTCGGTTTGATCATTTCATCAATCCGGTATTCCAGGCGCGCCTCGCGCAGGAGGCAGATATCGAGTACGTCGAGCTTCGTCAGGACGACGAGGCGATGGGATGGGCGGCATTCGATCGGGCGCACATTTATCAGATTTCGGCGGCAAAAGATGAGGTCGAAAAGAAATGGTGGGCGACGGGACCATTACTTGAGCGGGCACCCAACTTGCTTGCCGTGTCATCGAGTGGTGCCGGCTATGATACGTCTGACGCGGAAGCTTGCACAAAGGCGGGTGTGCTGCTCGTCAATCAGGCTGGCGGCAATGCGCAATCAGTTGCCGAGCATACGCTGGGTTTGATGTTGGACCTGTCGAAGCGAGTGAGCGAAAACGATCGGCTGTTGCGCTCCAGTCGACGGGATTATCCACGCGAGCAACTGATGGGCCGCGAGATTTCGGGGCGTACGATCGGCCTTGTTGGTATCGGCGAAGTCGGAACGAGAGTTGCTAAACTTGCGAATGCGTTCGGTATGAGCGTTGTGGCGACCGACCCGAACGTGGATGCCGACACGATGGCGGCACGTGGCGCAAGGAAGGTCAGTCTCGACGAACTGCTTCCTGAAGCCGACTTCGTGTCGATCCACTGCCCGCGCATTCCAACAACAACCAATATGATCAATGATGCAGCCTTTAAGGCAATGAAGCCGGGTGGCATCTTCATCACCACGGCCCGTGGCGGCATTCACGATGAGGCAGCGCTGCAGGCAGCGATGGATACAGGTCACGTTGCGGGCGCCGGTCTTGATGTATGGGATGTCGAGCCGCCGCCGGTTGATCATCCGTTGTTGGCGCGGGACAATGTGGTCGCGACGTATCACACTGCTGGTGTCACGAGTGAGGCGCGCACGCGCGTTGCCGAATACGCAAGTGAACAGATCGTGCAGATCCTGGCCGGCAAACGGGCGCCTCGGATTATCAACCCAGAAGCTTGGCCAGCCTTCGTCAAACGTTTCGAGAAAATCATGGGCCAGACGCCAGCGTAGCGAGGCCGCAACGCAATCAACCAGGAGAGCGACATGTCAGCCATTCAAATCGGCGATACCACGATCCAACGCATCGTCGAGCAGGAGGATGCCTTCTTCGATGCGTTCGAGTTCTTTCCTAACCTGACGCAGCAGATGCTCGATGAGAACCGCGACTGGCTCTATCCGGTTTTCTTTCAGCCGGGCGGTACGCGGTTTAACCTGTGCGTACAAAGTTATCTAGTGCGCACGCCACATCACACCATCCTGATTGATACCTGTGTTGGCAATCACAAGCCGCGTAAGTCGCGCGCGTTCTGGGACAATCTCGCGTCCGACCAGTATGAGAAAAACCTCGCGGCAGCCGGTGTTGGCGTCGGCGATATCGATATGGTCATGTGCACGCACTTGCATACAGATCATGTTGGTTGGAACACTAAACTCGAAAATGGGCAGTGGGTGCCAACTTTCCCGAATGCCCGCTATGTCTTCTCGGAAATGGAGCTCAACTATTGGACAGAGCGCCATGCTGCCGATGCAGCTGCTGCCCCCTGGATAACGGATTCGGTGCTTCCGATCGTGGCGGCGCAGCGCTGCGACTTGGTCAAGAACGACCATCAGCTGACCGATGGGATTCAACTGATCGCCTCTCCCGGCCACACCATTGACCATTGCTCGGTGCATGTCAGCCGTGGCGACGATCAAGCCCTGATCACTGGAGACATGATCCATTCGCCGCTGCAGGCGCGCTATCCCGAGCTCGGTATGTTGAGCGACTATGATTCACCGCAGGCTGGCCGCTCTCGTCGTGCCATCTTCGATCGCTTTATGGATACGCCGGCCTTGATCTGCACGTCACACTTCCCGCAGCCTTCAACCGGTCGCTTCGAGCGCTGGGATGACGCGTATCGCTTTGTAGCAGTCGACACGTAACAAAGCGGTAGCCCTGATTGCGTCGCTAAAATTCTACTTGAGTTGCTCTTGGTATGTGGTATGCCAAGATTGTTGGCGGCCAGTTGTGGCGGTCCACTTGAGGACCGCAATCGCCACGAGGCAACAATCGGATCATGTCGAACTCGCTGAAAATTCGTCCGATCGTAGAAGCCGCGAGTATGAGCACGCGGATCTATGAGCAACTCAAGGCTGCTATCACGGCGATGGATATTTATGATCCAGATGCCAATCTGAAGCTGGACGAGCGTGGCTTGTCAGAGCAATTCGGCTCATCCCGCACGCCGTTACGTGAAGCGCTAACCCGTCTCGACCAAGACGGGCTGGTGAAGATCCTACCACGCCGTGGGATTATCATCGTGCGCCGGACTAAGCCTGAGATCTTGGAAATGATCACGGTCTGGGCCGCGTTGGAGAGCATGGCCGCCCGACTGGTCTGCGAGGTCGCCGGCGACGACCAAATTGCGAAGCTGCAGCAATTGGCCGACACCTATGACAGTACTCAAGTCGAGCAGCACATGAGTGAGTATTCCGACGACAACATTCGTTTCCACAGCACCATCATCCAGTTGTCGCAATGCGAACTGATAGCGGAGATGACGGATGGTTTGTTTCGTCACGTGCGCGCAATTCGCCGCCGTACGATCCACGAAAAAGATCGTGCGCAGCGCTCCGTTAGAGACCACAGCCGTATTGTGAAGGCGTTAGGCAAGCGCGATGCGGATCTTGCGAGCCGACTGGTGCGTGAGCACACTATGAAGTTGCGCGAGCACGTCGAACAAAACGTAGATCTTGATTGATGCGGCATAATAAAGAGGCTGCCAATGCCTGCCGCCATTCCGTTTAGGGGAGAGACATGACGACATCAGAGACAGGCGCACTGACAGACGGTTTCCATCTGGTCATCGACGCCATGAAGCTTAATGACCTGAACACGATCTATGGTGTCCCAGGTATACCGATTACCGACTTCGGGCGGATGGCCCAGGCGGCTGGCATTCGCGTCATTTCGTTTCGTCATGAGCAGCACGCAGGCAACGCCGCGGCGATCGCAGGCTACCTGACGCAGAAGCCGGGTGTATGTCTCACGGTTTCGGCGCCGGGATTTCTGAACGGCCTGACGGCGCTTGCCAACGCGACAACGAATTGCTTCCCCATGATCCTGATTTCAGGCTCCTCCGAGCGCGAGATCGTCGATCTGCAGCAAGGCGACTATGAGGAAATGGATCAACTCGCCATCGCCAAGCCGTTGTGCAAGGCAGCTTTCCGTATTTTGCACGCAGAAGACATTGGCATCGGTATCGCACGGGCCATTCGCGCGGCCTGCTCAGGTCGGCCTGGTGGTGTCTATCTCGATCTGCCAGCGAAACTGTTTGGCCAGACGATGGATGCAGCCGCCGGCGCTCAATCTCTGGTCAAGGTCATCGATCCGGCACCAGCTCAGCTGCCGTCGCCGGAAGCGGTGAAGCGTGGTCTAGATCTCCTCAAAGTCGCGAAAAAGCCGCTCATTATCTTAGGCAAGGGTGCAGCTTATGCGCAGGCCGATGAGGCGATCCGCGAATTGATTGAAAAGAGTGGCATTCCTTATCTGCCAATGAGTATGGCGAAAGGTCTTTTGCCCGACACGCATCCGCAGTCAGCCGGCGCCGCACGTTCGTTGGCACTCAAGCAAGCCGACACCGTGATGTTGATCGGGGCCCGACTCAACTGGTTGCTCAGTCACGGCAAGGGCAAGACCTGGGGGGCACCGGGTACGCAAAAATTCATTCAGATTGATATTGATCCCAAAGAGATGGATTCCAATATCGAGATTGCAGCGCCAATCGTTGGCGATATCAAATCCACCGTCGCAGCGCTTCTGGATGGAATGGGCGCCAACTGGGCAGCCCCGCCAGCAGAATGGACCGGAGCCATTCGCGAGAAGGTTGAGACCAACGTTGCCCGCATGGCGCCACGTCTGCAAAACAACAACGTGCCGATGGATTTCCACGGGGCACTTGGCGCCCTGAAAATCATTATGAAAGAGCGTCCCGAGACAATCCTTGTCAACGAAGGCGCCAATACACTCGATTTCGCACGCAGCATCATTGACATCTACCAGCCACGCAAACGTCTTGATGTTGGCACCTGGGGCGTCATGGGCATAGGCATGGGGTTTGCCGTGGCCGCCGCCGTTGAGACCGGCAAGCCGGTGCTAGCTGTCGAGGGTGACAGCGCATTCGGCTTCTCGGGCATGGAGATCGAAACGATCTGCCGGTACAACCTGCCGGTCTGTGTTGTTGTCTTTAACAACAATGGCATCTATCGCGGCACCGACACCAATGAGGTCGGCGATGATGTTGCACCGACCGTGTTCGTCAAGGACAGCCGCTACGATAAAATGATGGAAGCCTTTGGCGGCGTCGGCGTTTATGCGACATCGCCGGACGAGTTGTCCCGTGCCGTCAATGAAGCCCTGGATTCTGGTAAGCCAACGCTCATCAATGCGGTTATCGATGTGAATGCTGGCACAGAGAGTGGCCGCATCGGCAGTCTCAATCCGCAAAGCGTCGTCGGTAAGAAGTAATTCCGGTCGAGCATATCAACTCATTGCCGAAAAGAAGGTGCACATGGAAGCTCTCAAGAACGTAAAAATCCTGGACTTCACCCATGTCCAATCGGGTCCGACCTGCACGCAGCTGCTGGCTTGGTTCGGCGCTGATGTGATCAAGGTTGAGCGGCCGGGCGTCGGTGACGCAACGCGTAAGCAACTCGTCGACGTGCCGGGCGCGGACTCGCTCTATTTCACGATGCTCAATCACAACAAGCGATCGATCACGCTCAACACCAAGGACGCCACAGGCAAAGAAATCCTCGAGCGCCTCGTCAAAGAGTGTGACGTGCTCGTTGAGAATTTCGCGCCAGGCGCCCTCGATCGGATGTGCTTTGGTTGGGAGCGGATTCAAGAACTCAATCCACGCATGATCATGGCGTCGGTCAAAGGCTTTGGCCCGGGCAAATACGAAGATTGCAAGGTGTATGAGAACGTTGCTCAATGCGCTGGCGGTTCCGCGTCCACGACCGGTTTTCTCGACGGGCCACCGTTGGTAACTGGTGCGCAGATCGGCGACTCTGGCACGGGCCTTCATCTGGCCCTTGGCATTGTCGCGGCGCTCTACCAGCGCGAGCAAACCGGACGGGGCCAGAAGGTTCTCGCCTCCATGCAGGATGGCGTCATCAATCTCAGCCGGGTGAAGTTGCGCGATCAGCAGCGTCTCGCGGCGGGACCTCTGACGGAGTATTCTCAGTTTGGTGAAGGCATACCATTTGGCGATGCGACGCCACGTGCCGGCAACGATTCAGGCGGTGGGCAGCCGGGCCGCATTTTGAAATGCAAAGGCTGGGAAACCGATCCCAACGCCTACACCTATTTCATCACCCAGGCGCCGGCGTGGGAGAAAATCTGTGATGTCATCGGCGAGCCTGAATGGAAGACCAAGGAAGGTTACGCCAAACCACCACAACGTCTCGACAAACTGAATGAAATTTTCGACCGTATTGAGCAGTGGACAATGACCAAGACCAAATTCGAGGTCATGGATATTTGCAATCCACTCGACATTCCGGTCGGACCAATTCTGTCGATGAAAGAGATCGCCGAGGACGAAGGCTTGCGCGCCACCGGCACCATTGTCGAAGTCGACCATCCCGAGCGCGGCCCCTATCTGACGGTCGGCTGCCCCGTCAAACTCTCCGACAGTCCCGCCGTTGTCACACGCTCACCATTGCTCGGTGAGCACACGGCAGAAGTTCTGCGCGACGTCCTTGGCTATCAGGGCGAGGAATTCGATCGCGTCGTGGCGTCTGGCGCTGTCGGCGAACTGCGCGTTGAAGCTGCAGAATAATCAAACGAGAAGCATTCACGAGAGGCATTCAATCATGCGCATCGTCGTTCACGGTCAGCAGGCATTCGGTAAGGCCGTCCTCGAAAAGTTACTCGAGCGCGGCGAAGACGTCGTCGCGATATGCACGGCACCAACTAAGGAAGGCCGCCCGGAGGATCCGCTAGCGGACCTGGCCCGCGAGAAGGGAATACCGCTGCATCAGCCAGCGTCGTGGAAAACGTCCGAAGCAGCCGAGCTCATGCGTTCGTTCAATGCTGATGTGTGCATGATGGCTTACGTGCTGTTGTTTGTGCCGGAGGAGGTTCGTGATGCGCCAAAGTTCGGCACCTTCCAGTATCACCCATCACTCTGTCCGTGGCATCGCGGACCGTCTTCGATCAATTGGCCAATCGCGATGGGTAAAACTGAAACTGGTCTGACGATCTTCTGGCCGGACGACGGCCTCGATGAAGGTCCGATCCTGATGCAAAAGAAGTGCTCGATCGGCCCGGACGAAACGTTAGGCGACGTTTATTTCAAAAAACTATTCCCGATGGGTGTCGACGCCATGATGGAAAGTCTTGATTTGGTCAAGGCTGGCGTCATTCTTAAACACACTCAGGACCTCACTGCCGGCTCCTACGAAAGCTGGTTCAAGAAAGCAGACGTCAAGCTCGACTTCTCAAAGCCGGTGGCGGACGTGTACAACATCATTCGCGCAGCCAATCCGGCGCCTGGTGCCTGGACGACGCTTGCCGGTAACGAAGTCCAAATCTATGACAGCGCTCGTGTCGATGGCGACGGTACGCCGGGCGAGGTCGTTTCCGTAGACGATAACGGCGTAACCGTACAAGCAGCCGGTGGCCGTATTGTCGTTAAACGAGTTCGTCCCAAAGGCGGTGACAAGCAGTCTGCTGCGGATTGGGCCAAGGCCGCTGGTGTTGCGGCTGGAACGAAGCTCGACACATAATCTGCACTGAAGAGAACGCCTGCAACAATCAACAAGCCTTCGAGGAAACGCGCCCATGGCAACCGACATTGAAATCGCCCGCAAAGCCAACAAGAAGCCGATCCAGGAGATTGGTGCCAAGCTCGGAATTCCAACAGAGCACCTACTGCCGTTTGGACATGACAAAGCGAAGGTCTCTGACGCGTTCATCAAGTCCCTCGAAGGAAAGCCGGACGGCAAGCTGATCCTGGTCACTGCGATTAACCCGACACCAGCGGGTGAAGGCAAGACGACAACGACAGTTGGCCTCGGAGATGGCCTCAATAAGATCGGCAAGAAAGCCGCGATCTGCATTCGTGAAGCGTCGCTCGGGCCATGCTTTGGCATGAAGGGCGGGGCAGCCGGTGGTGGTTACGCTCAGGTCGTGCCGATGGAGGAAATGAACCTCCATTTCACCGGTGACTTTCACGCGATCACATCGGCCCACAACTTGTTGTCCGCGATGATCGACAATCATATTTACTGGGGCAATGCGCTCCAAATCGATCAGCGTCGCATCGTCTGGCGCCGCGTTATGGACATGAATGATCGGGCACTGCGCCAGATCACAGCGTCGCTTGGTGGCGTCGCCAACGGTTTCCCAACTGAGGCGGGCTTTGACATCACTGTCGCATCCGAGGTCATGGCGATCCTTTGCCTGGCAACGGATCTCGACGACCTTGAGAAGCGGCTTGGTGACATCATCGTTGCTTACACCCGCGAGAGAAAGCCAATTTACTGCCGGGATATCAAAGCCGATGGCGCTATGACAGTGCTGCTGGCTCAGGCCATGCAACCCAATATCGTCCAGACGCTTGAGAACAACCCGGCCTTCGTGCATGGCGGACCGTTCGCCAATATCGCGCATGGCTGCAACTCAGTTATTGCAACGAAAACGGCACTCAAGCTAGCAGACTATGTCGTCACTGAGGCCGGTTTTGGCGCTGACCTTGGTGCCGAGAAGTTCATGAACATCAAGTGCCGCAAGGCTGGCCTCAAGCCTGATGCTGTCGTCATCGTCGCCACTGTCCGTGCGATGAAAATGAACGGCGGTATTGCGCGGGCTGATCTTGGTGCCGAGAACGTCGATGCTGTGAAGGCCGGCTGTGCCAATCTTGGCCGTCACATCGAGAATATGAAGAAGTTCGGCGTTCCAGCGATTGTCGGGATCAACCACTTCGTGACGGATACTGATGCTGAAATCGCTGCGATGAAAGAGTATTGCGCATCCGTTGGTGCTGAAGCGATCCTCAACACGCATTGGGCGAACGGTGGTGACGGCATCACGGAAACAGCCAAGAAAATCGTCGAACTCGCTGAGGGCGGAACGGCTGCCTATAAGCCGCTCTATCCAGATGAGATGGGCTTGTTCGAGAAAATCCAAACAGTTGCCAAGCAAATCTACCGGGCCGAAACGGTCACAGCAGATAAGAAGATCCTCGACCAGTTGAAGCTTTGGGAAGAGGCTGGTTATGGCAAGCTGCCGGTTTGCATGGCCAAGACGCAGTATTCGTTCACGACGGACCCGAACCAGCGTGGTGCCCCAACTGGCTTCGATCTGCCGATCCGCGAAGTGCGCCTCTCTGCTGGTGCTGGTTTCATCGTGGCGATCTGCGGTGAGATCATGACGATGCCTGGCCTGCCGCGCGTTCCTTCAGCCGAGGCCATCAAGTTCAACGATGCCGGCGAGATCGAGGGACTGTTCTAAACAACGCCGGGACAAACAAAAAACGCCGGGTCCTGATTGGGCCCGGCGTTTTTATGTCGACTTGTCGAACGCTTGATCACACCGCTTCTTCGTACATTTCCTTAAGCGCCGTAGCATCGGCCGCAACGACGCCGCGCTCCGTGATGAAGGCAGTGACGAGCCGAGCCGGCGTCACGTCGAACGCCGGATTGGCAGCAGACGACCCCGGCGCTGCGATATCGACGGTGACAACACTGCCATCTTCGAGGCGTCCGGTCATTGCGAGCACTTCGTCTTGACCGCGCTCCTCGATTGGAATTTTCATGCCATCGTCGAGTTCCCAGTCGATGGTTGTGTAGGGCAGCGCCACGAAGAACGGCACATCGTTGTCGTGGGCTGCAAGCGCCTTCAGGTAGGTCCCGATCTTGTTGGCGACATCGCCATTGGCCGAAACGCGGTCGGTGCCGACAATGCACAGATCGACCTGACCATGCTGCATCAGATGACCGCCAGCATTGTCAACGATGATGCTGTGCGGCACGCCATGGGCGCCAAGCTCATAAGCCGTCAAGGCGGCGCCTTGGTTCCGCGGGCGGGTTTCATCGACCCAGACATGGACATTGATGCCAAGATTATGCGCTTGGTAAATCGGCGAGGTCGCCGTCCCCCAGTCAACACAGGCGATCCAACCGGCATTGCAGTGAGTCAGGATGTTGACCGGCTCTCCAGGCGCCTTTCCCGATGCGATGTTCTGGATAATTTCCAGGCCGTGCTCGCCGATCCGGCGGCAGGTCTCGACGTCTTCATCGCAGTTGTCGACCGCGCGCTTGTAGGCAGCAGCTTCGCGTTCTGCCGGACTGAGCGGTGCAAGTGTCTTGCGCATTTCATTCAATGCCCAACGCAGATTGACGGCTGTCGGGCGTTGTTTGGCAAGGAATTCGATACTGTGTTCCAGAGAGGCATCTGACGGATCAGCTCGCATCGCGAGTGCCATACCGAATGCCGCCGTCGCGCCAATCAGCGGTGCGCCGCGAACTTGCATTGTCAGGATTGCACGCCCGGCTTCCTCAACGGTGGTCAACCGTGTCGTCTCGAAGCGGTGAGGTAATTTAGTCTGATCAATGATTTCGACCGACCAACCGTCATCGCCGAGCCATATTGTGCGGAAGTCTTTGCCATCGATTTTCATGAGTTTAGACCGAAGCTCCAGGCGTTGGTGCGAGCGGCAGGTGCATCGTGACGTCAAGGCCGCATTTGCTGCAGCTCAGTTTATACCATTCTGCGTAAGGCCGCACTGAGTGGTCGGCAAACGCGAGCCCAGGCGCGTCGCAGCGCGGGCAGGCGTGATTAGCTGCCGGTGCGTTCTTCCAGGCAGCAATCGCCTTGTGTGCCTTGTGCCACTCGGAATCATTGAGAAGTTGGTGATCAGGTTTCACGCTAATGTCCGTCAAATTCCACAAGTACATGACAATTGACGTCGAGCGCTTCGATCTTTGACCTGCCACCAATTTCCGGCAAATCGATTATGAACGCCGCGCCAACGATTTCACCACCGGTTTGGCGGACAAGCTTGATCGCCGCCTCAGCCGTGCCGCCGGTTGCGATCAGGTCATCGACAATCAGGATGCGTTGGCCCTCTTCAATGGCATCGTCATGGATTTCGATGGCATCGACGCCGTACTCCAGCGTGTACTCTTGGCCGATGGTCTTGCCCGGTAGCTTGCCTTTCTTGCGGATCGGAATGAAACCGCAGCCAAGTCTGTCCGCGATTGCGCCGCCGAGGATGAAACCACGCGCTTCGATGCCGGCGACAGCGTCGATTCTTTGAGTGCGGAACGGACGTGCCATAGCAATAATTGCCAGTTCAAAGCCCTCTGGATCACGAAATAGTGTGGTCACATCACGAAACATGATGCCCGGTTTTGGGTAATCCGGGATCGTACGGATAAGGGATTTCAGGTTGTCCAACGGTTTCTCCTCAACATCTGACAAATTCGCAGCACAAATTGGCAGTACTAATCTCAATGCGCTAAAATGGTGTACCAGTTAATAGCCGATGATTCGAGCGAATGAGACCGAACTCGACCAGCTTGGGCATTTTTTCGTAGCGGGACAGTGCCAGGGAACCACAAGTTATGGCAGAACCTAGTTTTTCAAGCGCGGCCGGCATGGATGCCGACGATGACCTGCCGCGAACACTCCGCCGGGAGCGGGATGCTCAGGCACGCCGAGCCCGCGAGCACGAGTTGAAGGGCGCAGCGCCCGAGCAGATAACGCAACACGCCGCTCCAGACAATGCCGCGCCGCCCTATCGCGACGATAATTACGACTACGACGATTTGGACCCGGCTCTGGCGACGGTTTCACGCCTTGAGATCCCATTTGTGCATTTGATGGTATTTTTTTTGAAGGCTGTGATTGCCGCCATTCCGGCGCTGATCTTGCTGGTCGGCATTCTGTGGCTGTTCGGCGAAGTCCTTACGGCAAGCTTCCCGGAACTAGTCAAAATGCAGATATTGATCCAAATGCCGAACTAACGGAAAAAAAAGCTAGCGTAGCTTGTGGCGACGCTAGCTGTTTCGGCGCCCTATCCTATGCAATCGCATCCAGTGCCTTGTCCAAGCGTTCGACTGTGCGATCAATGTTCTGCAGTTTATCGAGGCCGAAGAGGCCCAGGCGAAACGTGCTGAAATCATCTGGTTCGCCAACCATCAGCGGCACGCCGGCAGCCGTTTGTAGACCTTCGCCAGCGAACTTTTTGCTATTCTGGATTTCCGGGTCGGACGTGTAGCACACGACCACGCCCGGCGCTGCGAACCCTTCAGCAGCAAGACTGCGAAATCCTTTTGACGCCAACAGGGCACGGACTTTCTGGCCGAGCTCGGCTTGTTGTGCCTTGAGCTTGTCGAAACCGTAGCCCTCAGTTTCCTTCATTGTTTTGTGAAATGAAACCAGCGCATCGGTTGGCATGGTGGCATGATAGGCATGCCCACCGCTGGTGTAAGCATCCATGATCTCCGCCCACTTCTTGAGATCGACGGCAAAACTAGTCGTTTTAGACCCGGCAACGCGGTTGCGCGCTTGCTCGCTCATCATCACGAACGCCCCGCACGGCGACGCGCTCCAACCCTTCTGTGGGGCGCTGATTAGCACATCAACGTTACACGCTTCCATATCCACCCAGATCGTGCCCGAGGCGATGCAGTCGAGCACGAACAAACCGCCGACGTCATGCATCGCAGCGCCAACCGCCTTTAGGTAGTCGTCAGGCAGGATCATGCCAGCAGCTGTCTCGACGTGTGGCGCAAAGAAGATGTCCGGCTTTTCTTCGTGGATTTTGGCGACCACTTCGTCGAGCGGCATTGGTTCATAGGCAGCCTGATTGTCACCGGCGACGCGCCGCGCCTTGAGAACAGTTTCTTTAGCGGGAATGCTGCCCATTTCGAAGATCTGCGACCAGCGATAGCTGAACCAGCCGTTGCGCAGTACCATGCAGCTCTTGTCGGTACCAAGCTGACGGGCCACCGCCTCCATCCCATATGTGCCGCCGCCTGGAACGATCGCCATCGATGAAGCGTTATAAACCTGGCCGAGTGTTTCTGAGATGTCGCACATAACACCTTGAAATAACTTCGACATATGGTTGAGTGAGCGATCCGTAAAAACCACGGAATATTCCAGCAATCCATCAGGGTCAACGGTTGGCAGTTCAGCGACAGAAGGGGCGTTCGACATCAGGTGTCCTTTGAACGAAGCATGAAACGGTGGAAGCAAACGTGCGTTTCCAATGCGCGGGTTTCGATAGGAGTGACCACGAAATTGCACAGCTGTAAATAAGATACAGCTGGTTGAATTGCTGTTTATGGGCCGGCACTTGACGATGGGGTTAACGCAACGAGCGCATCTGCGAGGTCCTGGTCTTCAATGTTGAGTGCGCCGCGCTGCAGGCGAAGCCTATGCGCTTCGGCGAGAACTCTGGCGTGGGTGTGCCCAACAGGTGGTTCGAATTTATAACAGGCAAGTTCAAGCAATTGACCAAGTGGGTCGCGAAAATAGAGCGAATCCATGAAGCCGCGGTCGATCTCACCAGAGCTCGCAAATCCGGCCTCTCGGAGCCGTTTTGACGCTTGCGTGTACATGGCACGCGAAACATTGAACGCAAGATGATGCAAATTTCCGGCGTCGTTCGGATTTGGTGACCGATCAACTTGCCAATCTTCACGGGTGAAAACGGTAATCAGACGACCATCACCGGGATCGAAATAGAGGTGCCCCTGCGCCGGATCATCAAGGTTTGGTTGTTCGAACACGAATGGCATGCCGAGCACGCCTTGCCAGAAATCAATCGATGTCTGGCGGTCGGCACCCATGAACGTAATGTGATGGATGCCTTGTGTCGCAAGCGGAGCCGGCATCGTCGTATTCTCCTGTTCAGCCGAGCACGCGTCCGGCGACTGCATCGAGTTTCGCCACTAGGGCTGGATCGCGGGCTTCGGGTGCAGTGATCAAAGCAACATCGAGCGCACGATCGGAGCCGATTGGGCACGGCTGGTGCTCGCGTGGGAACAATTTTGCGAGCTGCAACACCAGCGCCTGTGCCTTTTCAGTATTCGACTTCATGACGGCCAAAACGGAAGCGACGTCAACATTGTCGTGATCGTCGTGCCAGCTGTCGAAATCCGTTACCATGGCGACGGTCGCGTAGCAAAGTTCGGCTTCGCGCGCGAGCTTGGCCTCCGGCATGTTGGTCATCCCGATCACGTCACAGCCCCAGGACTTGTAGAGCAGGCTTTCAGCGCGGGTCGAGAATTGCGGACCTTCCATGGCAAGATAAGTGCCGCCGCGTGCGTGATCGATGTTAGCTGCCTTGAGCGCATTCTCGACCTGATCGGCAAGGCCGGGACTGATCGGCTCACCAAGTGAAACGTGGGCAACGAGGCCGGTGCCAAAGAAGCTCTTCTCACGTGCGAAGGTGCGATCGATAAACTGATCGACCAGCACGAACTTGCCTGGCGGCAGCTCCTGCTTGAATGAACCACAGGCCGAGACGGAGACCAGATCGGTTACGCCGGCACGCTTCAGACAATCGATGTTTGCCCGGTAATTGATATCGGTTGGCGATATGCGATGACCACGGCCGTGGCGTGGCAGGAAGCGGATCGGCAAACCATCGATCTCGGCGAACAAGATGTCATCAGAAGGTTCGCCCCACGGGCTTTCAACACGGCGCCACTCTGGATTCTGAATGCCTGGCAGATCATAAAAGCCACTGCCGCCAACGAGGCCAAGTACTGCCTGTGTCATATGACAAACGTCCTTCTTTTCTGCATCCGTCAGCCTCATTCGATGAGCTTGAATGAGGCGGGCAAACGAGGCATAACGAAAAAAGGCCCCGTTGCCGAGGCCTTTGTCTCTCAATCAACGGAACCGATTATCGGTTCAATGCTTGGCGCTGGCCCAGATGCGGCGCTTCGAGATGTAGAGCAGTACGGAAGTGATCAGCAAGAAGATCATGACCATCCAGCCCAATGACTTACGCTCGTTCAGCGTCGGATCAGAGGTCCACGACAAGAACGCTGCAACGTCGCGAGCGTAGTTGTCTGCGGTTTCCGGTGTACCATCATTGTAGAGATCCAAACCATCCGACAGCGGCGCTGCCATAGCAATTTGATGCCCAGGATAGACCGTGTTGTAGTTCATGCCTTCGGACATCTTCATGCTGGCAGGCGCATCTTTATAGCCGGTCATCAGCGCGTAGATGTAGTCAGCACCGCCTTCTTGATAGGCGGTGGCGATATCCTTGAGCATGGCGATTGGATGCTGGTACCAAGTGCCGCTGTAAGCGACGCCGCGTGCCTTTGCGATAATCGAAAGATCTGGTGGCAGAGCACCGTTTTGCGCAGCACGCGCGGCTTTCTCGTTAGCAAACAGCGGTGGGAATCGGTCTGCAAGTCGGGCCGGCCGCGGCTTGACTTCGCCTTCGTCATCGGGCTCGTCCGGAACTTCATAGGTTGCTGCAAGCGCCTTGACTTGTTCGACGTTGAAAGCTGGTCCGCCAGGCTGCGCAAGATTGCGAAAAGCGATGCGGGACAGACCGTGGCATGCGGCGCAAACTTCTTTATAGACACCAAAACCGCGCTGCAGCTGTTGGCTGTCGTATTTTCCCGAAGGGCCGGAGAATGACCATTCCTGGCGTTCGATTTTGACGCCATGTCCATCTCCACCGCCACCGGCGGCGAAGCTGGCTGAATAACCGCCAGTAAGTGCTGCGAAGGCAAGCACTGATACTGCGATTGATCGTGACTTAATCATCTGGCTTCGTTCTCCGTCGTCCGCTTAGCGTTTTTCAGCTTCGGCATTGGCACTTGCAGGCGCGCCAATACCGGGCGGTGTTTTATTTGCTTCCCTTGCCAAGAACGGCCTCGCTGATCGACCCCGGCATCTGTGTTGGGGTCTCCCAGAGTGACAGGAACGGCATCACCAATAGGAAGAATGCAAAGTAGTAAGCTGTGAAAATCCGTGCCCACATCACGTAGATGCCCTCAGCCGGTAGTGAGCCGAGATAGCCAAGTGCAAGGCAGGTGAATGCGAACAGCCAGAAGAACCATTTGAAGTATGGTCGATAGCGAGCTGAGCGGACGCGGGACGTATCAAGCCATGGTACAAATGCCAGCACCGCAATCGCACCGAACATGGCAATTACACCGCCAAGCTTCGACGGAATAGCGCGCAAAATCGCGTAGAATGGCAGGAAGTACCACTCTGGAACGATGTGCGCCGGTGTCACCAATGCATTCGCCGGGATGTAGTTGTCTGCGTGGCCAAGATAATCGGGCGCGAAGAAGACGAACCAGGCAAACAGCATGATGAACACGCTAAGGGCGAACAAGTCTTTTGAAACCGCATATGGGCTCATTGGCAAACTGTCAGACTTGGTCTTGATGTCGAGACCGGTCGGATTGTTTTGGCCGGCGACATGCAGTGCCCAGATATGCAGGGCGACAAGGCCGCAAAGCACGAATGGTAGCAGATAGTGCAGGCTGAAGAACCGGGTAAGCGTTGCGCCACTTACCGAGTATCCGCCCCAGAGCCAGGTAACGACTGCCGTACCAAGGCCCGGAATAACCTCATCCAGAGACGAGAACAGGTTGGTAATAACCGTAACGCCCCAAAAACTCATTTGTCCCCATGGTAGCGTGTAACCAAGGAAGCCGGTTGCCATCATGACCAGGAAGATCAACACGCCGAGGATCCAAAGAACCTCGCGCGGTTCCTTGTAAGAACCGTAGTAGAGTCCGCGGAAGATGTGGATGTAGACGGCGATGAAGAACATCGAGGCGCCAACGGCATGCAGCGGCTGAATGAGCCAACCGTAGTTCACGTCGCGCTTAATGTGCTGCACCGAATCGAATGCCATCGATTCTGCCGGAATGTAGTGCATGGCAAGTACGATGCCGCTCGCAATCTGGACAACCAGACAGAACGTAAGGATGCCGCCAAACGTCCACAAATAGTTGAGGTTGCGCGGTGTTGGAAAATCAACGAACTGGCCGTGCATCATGCGTGCAATCGGCAGGCGCTCGTCCATCCATTTCGAGACACGGCCTTTCGGCTCGTAGGTATCTTCGTGCGAACTCATCGTTCGTCAGGCTCCCTTGCGCTCAGTCGGTTTCAGCTTAACCGATCTTGATCTGGGTATCGGACTGGAATTGATAGGGCGGCACTTCGAGATTGCGAGGTGCCGGACCTTTGCGGATCCTGCCGGAATTATCGTAGTGCGAACCGTGGCAGGGGCAGAACCAGCCCTCATAGTCACCTTTGACGTCTCCAAGAGACTGGCCCTTTGGAATACAACCGAGGTGGGTGCAGATGCCAACAAGTACGAGCCATTTTTCATGGCCGGCCTTAGTTCGTGCCGTGTCGGACTGAGGGTCGGGCAGATTGGTCAGCTTGACATCACGCGCTTCATCGATCTCTTTTTTTGTCCGATGACGGATGAACACGGGTTTGCCACGCCACATGATCGTGATCGCCTGACCTTCCTCAACGGGAGCAAGGTCAACCTCCACGCTTGCCAGCGCCAAGGCACCGGCATCGGGATTCATCTGATGCACGAAGGGCCAAACTGTCATGGCGCCGCCGACAGCAAAAAATGCCGGCCCCGCCAGAGTAAGAAAATCGCGCCGTGTTGGTTCGTCAGCGTCCGAAGCCAATGACCCCTCCATCTCGAAGCCGCTCAAATCTGTCGAGACCTCAGGCAATTGCCGAGTTCCAAAACAGATCGAAATCAAAATAACCGCTTGTCCGATCACTTTCGTTTGTCATGCGCAAAACCTTTTAATATCAAGGTTTTGAAGATAAAAATCGATCAAAGTCGACTGAGTTGATGTGACTTTGAGTGCGAAAGCACCGAACTGTGCCCGAACTTTTGGCATTGTTCGAACCCCGTCTCAAGGTGACATAAGGATTTCAACCCAAGGCATTTTGGCGCATACGAGGATTTCTCACAGGTGATACGGCAAACGGCGGAAAAACATGCGATTGGCGCTATATCAACCAGATATCCCCCAAAACACAGGCACAATTCTGCGCATGGCTGCATGCTTCGGCATGCCGGTTGATATTATTCGTCCAGCGGGATTCGATATATCAGGCAAGGCGTTACGCCGCTCCGTTATGGATTATGGCGACGGCCTGGAAGTCATTAGGCACGACAACTGGAATGCATTTTTTGCGTTAGTTTCCGAGTGCACGAAAGCACGCATCATCGCTGTCACGACAAAATCTGCTACCAACTACACCGATCATATATTTAATGATCACGATGTGCTGCTGCTCGGGCGCGAAACAGCTGGTCTGCCCGACGAGGTCCATGCCGCCTGCTATGCCCGCATTACGATCCCGATGGTACCCGGTATGCGATCACTAAATGTCGCGGTCGCAGCGGCGATGGTGACCGGCGAAGCGCTCAGGCAGACCGGCCGCTTGGACACTTTGGGCGTTTAGAGCAATAAGCCGGCTAAGCCGCGTCTTCCTGCAGCAGGAAACCGCCAGATTGGCGTGCCCACAGGCTGGCGTAAAGGTCGCCTTTGTCCAACAGTTCCGCATGCGTGCCTTGCTCAATGAGTTGACCAGCGTCCATCACGATAAGGCGGTCCATTTCGGCGATCGTGGACAGGCGGTGGGCAATCGCGATAACCGTTTTGCCCGCCATCAGATTGTAGAGCTGCTCCTGAATAGCTGCTTCAACCTCGGAATCGAGCGCACTGGTTGCCTCATCAAGGATCAATATCGGAGCATCCTTCAAAAGCACTCGTGCGATGGCGATCCGCTGCCGCTGACCACCGGATAGCTTGACGCCTCTTTCGCCAACGTGCGCGTCATAGCCACTGTGTCCTTTGCCATCCTCCAGATCGAGGATGAACTCGTGCGCCTGTGCTTTCTCCGCAGCAAGGCGCGCAGCTTCGGCACCGGCATCTGGCCGCCCATAAAGGATATTGTCGCGAACCGAGCGGTGGAGTAGCGACGTATCTTGCGTCACCATCGCGATGTGCTCGCGCAGGCTCTCCTGACGGACTGTCGAGATGTCCTGACCATCGATCAGGATTTGGCCGTTCTCCAGATCGTGGAAACGCAGCAGCAGATTAACCAGCGTCGATTTGCCGGCGCCAGAACGCCCGACTAGGCCGACCTTTTCGCCAGCTTTGATGTCAAGCGACAAGCCTTTGATGATCCGGTTGGCGTGTTCCGGCTGATCGCGACCATAGTTGAACGTGATGTTGCGGAATGCGATGCTGCCATCGCGCACAGCGATATCACCGGCGCCGGCAGTGTCGACAACATCGCGGTCGCGGGCGATCGTGTTGATCCCATCGCGCACAACGCCAATATTCTCGAAAAGCCGGGCAACCTCCCACATGATCCAGTGCGCCATGCCCTGCATCCTGAGCGTCAGTCCGACAGCAACTGCGATCCCGCCAGTTGTGACGGCATTGATTGACCAAAGCCAGATCGACAAGGCTGAGACAAAGAAAATCAGAAGGCCGTTCAGGATGTTGAGCGTCACCGTTAACAGCGTCACGAAGCGCATCTGCTCGTGCACGTTTTCGAGGAACGGCGTCATGCCGGTTTGCGCGTAGGCATCCTCGCGATCGGCATGGGCAAACATCTTGACGGTCGCGATGTTTGTGTAGCTATCCACGATGCGCCCGGTCATCATTGAGCGGTGCTCGGCCTGCTGCATTGATATACGGCCAAGGATCGGAATGAAGTAATAAAGTGCCAAGACATAGGCGATCAGCCAGACGACAAGCGGTCCGGTCAGGCGGATATCACTTGCTGCAAACAGGATCAGCGCACCGAAAAAGTAGATAAAAACGTAGGCCATGATGTCAGCGATCTTGAGCACAACATCGCGCACGCCAACCGAGCTCTGCATGACTTTGGTGGCGATCCGGCCGGCAAAGTCGTTTTGGAAGAAATTTATCGACTGGCGCAGCAAATAGCGGTGGGCCTGCCAGCGGTTGCGCATCGCGAAGTTGCCCATCAATCCCTGATTGACCAGCGTTTCGTTAAGCAGCTTCACGACGGGCAGCAGCACAAGTACGACGAACGCCATGCCCGTAAGTGCCCAGGCATGATCGGACCAAAACGTCGTCTTGTCCGCCTTGCCAAGCCAATCAACGAGGGTGCCGACATAGGAATAGAGCAACACTTCGAGCATAGCGACCGCGGCTGAGGCAACCGTGCATGCAGCGATCAGCCAGCGGAACGGCCACGCATAATACTTGATGAAGCCCCACAGATCCCCAGGAGGACGCTCGGGTTGCTCGGGTGAGAACACTTCGTTGCTTTGTTCGAACCACGCAAACAGGGGATCAAACATTCGAGCAAATACCCGTTTGAGCGGTTGACTGATTTGTTGACTGAACACGGGAGGCATCCTTGGGCGGAAATGGCGCCCCGGCAGTCAGGGGCAGCCTTATTGGTTAGGCTTAAATAGAAGTGTTGTCAGTTGCATAAATTTCATTGTCTTCTCGGCTGCGACCTGCCGCATGGCGCATTATGCGCGAGCGGCGCAATATTGATGTTGATCAACGACCATTGCGACTGTCCGGCTATGACGACGTATTCAACTGAGTACGAACAGGGCGAAGGCAAATGCCTGTCAAAAGTGGCGAAATCGTAGCGCCTGCAACATTTAAATGAGTGAATGACACAGCATGCTTGATCAACGCAAGGAAACGGCCCGGCAATGGTTCGAGGCACTACGTGATCAGATCACCAGTTCATTGGAGCAGCTAGAGGCAGAATTGCCAGCGGATGCGATGCTTGGCGACCAACCTCCAGCCAAATTTGAGCGCACCCCTTGGCCAAGAACGTGTCACGTGACCGGCAAGCCAGGCGGCGGTGGCACTATGAGCATGATGGGAGGCCGCGTCTTCGAGAAAGTAGGCGTGCACACCTCAACTGTGTTCGGCGAGTTCGCGCCCGAGTTTGCCAAGACCATTGATGGCGCGACGGATGATCCACGCTTTTGGGCATCCGGTATCTCGTTGATCGCCCATCCACATAACCCGCACGTGCCAGCCGTGCATATGAACACCCGTATGGTTGCCACAACTAAATGTTGGTTTGGCGGTGGCGCCGATCTGACGCCGGTGTTGGATGCCAGGCGTACTCAGGAAGATGCCGACACAACGGCCTTCCACGAGGCGATGGAGCAGGCGTGCGCTGGGCACGATATTGCTGACTACGCCGCCTATAAGAACTGGTGCGACGAGTATTTCTATCTTCCACACCGCAAAGAAATGCGCGGCGTTGGTGGAATTTTCTATGACCATCTCACGCCCACTGAGGCAGATGGTGGCTGGGACGCGGCTTTCGCCTTTACGCAAAGCGTCGGTCGCGGGTTCGCTGACATTTATCCAGCTCTCGTCCGCAATAACTTTGCGAAGTCTTGGAGCGATGCGGAACGTGATGAGCAGCTGGTCCGGCGCGGTCGCTACGTCGAGTTCAATCTGCTCTACGACCGCGGCACGCTGTTTGGCCTTAAAACAGGCGGCAACGTCGACAGTATTTTGTCCAGCATGCCGCCAGCCGTTAAGTGGCCTTGAGTTATTCGCGAACGCTAAGTGACCTTATGACGTCAAATCCGTCGCATCGAGTAACTCCTTGACAACCTGCCCCTTGAGATCGATGCCGACGCCGCATTTGCAGCCGGGACAGTCGACGCAGGCATCAAGGCCAAGCTCAAGAGCGTTTTCCAACGCTGCAGCCTTGTCGGCAACTGACGTCACCGGGTCGAGCCTGATCCGCTGCAGTTTCAGCAACGAAAACGGGTTGCCCCAGCGATATCCGGCAGATGCATCCGGCATGTCTTCAGGCGCAACGGTTTCTGGTAGCGCGTCGCCGAAATTGCGAGCATGCATCGGGCAGTTGTCGAGGCAGGCATAGCATTCGATGCACGCCGTCAAATCATGATAGGCGTCCGGCGCCTCGACGTTGAGATCATTGCCGCCGCCGCCGCTTGGTAATCGCCCTTGCATTTGACGCGCAATACCGTCACGCCGCACGACCAGATCGCTGAGCACTGGCAGCGTTGCGCAGGGGCTCAGCTTGTCGCCGTCGCGAACACGTGCCCGGCAGGCGATGCGCGGTTTGTCATTGATGTCGATCGTGCATACGCCGCAGTTGCGCGCGCGACAGCCATAGCGAAACGCGAGATCAGGCATGCTTGTTGCCTGCGCTTGCAACAGCACATCGAGCGCCATTGGTTTCTCGCGCGGTTCCCGCTTTTGATAGTCATATTCGACGACTTCGGTTTGCCCGTCGCGGTGCAGAACAATTTCAACTTTCACGCTTATGCCGCCTCACCAATCGCTGCATCGACTCCGCCAGGCTCGACCTGGGGCGCGGCACCGCTCGCTCCCATGATCGCTCTGTATCGTTTCTCAAGAATCTTGTCCTTCACGCTCATGGGCATCAATCGCAACGCCTTGGCTTGTGCTTTGCGCCAGGCGTCCTGGATTTTGTATGAGACGATGCGCTGCAATGGCGTCCGCTCACGTGCCGCCCGCTGAACTTGCCATCCAGCATTGGCTTCATGCCGAACAACGGTTGAATAAGGTTGCGAAAACGCTGATATGTAGCCCTTATCAAGGCGGACATGGCCACCAAGGCTGGCATCTCGCTCCTTTGCTGCGATAGCGACCGCCTTGGCAGTATCAAGCATGTTGCGCAACTCTTCGAATTCAATGAAGGCTTGATTCCACGTCGTGTAGGCGGGGATGGCAACATCATCGAGCTGCTGGGTCCAGCCTTCCAACAGCTCGTCTATTTTCGCGAGGCGGTCAGCTGTGCGGACTGGCCCGATGCATTCCCAGCTCTGTTTCTGCAATTGAACTTTGAGCGTGGCAGCTGCAACACTGCCGCTCTGGCCAAATCGTTTCATGATAGTATCAATCGATGATGCAAACAGCGCATCGTCAGAGCCGCTTTTCCGGTTCCGAGCGGCCTCAGCTGAAGCGCGACCTGAACGATTGCCAAACACACTCGCCTCTGTCAGCGATGTGGAGCCAAGCCGGTTGGCGCCGAACACGCCGCCCATCGCTTGACCGGCCGCAAACAGGCCATCAATGCCACGTGAGCGGTCACCGTCGCCATTTCCGCTAACAGAAGCACCGTGCGCGTCGACCCTGATGCCGCCCATCATGTAGTGGGCGCCAGGACGCACTTCCCAGGCTTCCTCAACCTTGCCGGCTTTCTTGCCAAGCGCTTGCCGCGCATTCTTGAGTGCTGACGGCAGCGACGTTTCCAGGAAGCGATAGAAATAGGGGCCTGACAGCGGTGGTTTCATGTTTTCTGTCATGTCGAGATAGGCGCCACCATTGGGACTGCCGCGTCCGTCTTCGACGGCCCGCATGATAGCTGACGAGCATTCAGCCCGCGTGCGCAGGTAAACGCCGTCGAGGATCACCTTGCCGTCCTTGTCACGCAGCACGCCGAGGAAGCTCGCAGTCGATGGTTCGCCGCACAATAAGCCTTCGTATGACGGAGGCGATGCCAGACAGAACGGCAAAAACTGAACCTGCTCCATATCGACAAGGTCAGCGCCAGCGCGTGCCGCAACGGCATAGGCGTCGCCGGTATTGCCGCGCATGGTATCTGTCTTCGGGAAGTACAATGTTGACAGTCCACCGGCTGCAATCACGACAGATGGAGCGCGCACTGCGATCAGCTTGCCACCCGACGCATCGTAGATCAGGCCGCCAACGACCTTCTTGGCAGCACCATCTTCATCTGTGATGAGTTCGAGAAACCAAGCGTCTTCGATATAGTCGATTTGCGCGTTCTGAATGACGGCCTGCCAGCCGGCATGCCCGAACGCGACGCCGTTGTTGGCATGCCCAACCGAGCGGCGTTTGGTGTGACCGCCCATCGGTAGTGGCATGGCTTGCGGTTTGTCGCCGGCAGCATTGATGGGTGGTCTGAGGCCGTGCGCGCGGAATGTGTCGTATGATACCTTGCTGTCTTCGGCGAATGCGTCGGTGATGGAGGGCAGCGGCAGATCACCGCCGGCCATTTGCAGGTTTTCTGACAGCCCCGCTTGGGTGTCGCTGTCGTCGCCCACTTCCCGGACTGTCACGGCGCCTTCTGAGATCTTGGTGTCTGAGCACCCGATTGGGTCTTTCGAGACCACCAACACGCGCGCACCACTTTCCGCGGCGGCATGCGCTGCAATGCTACCTGAGCCACCTGACCCGACAACAACAACATCATAGTCGCGCCATTCTGTTTCAATCGTCATGCGCTTCAGCCTCGCAATTCGTCTTGCATTAGAGCATCTCTAATACCGCAAAAACCAATGCTGAGCATAGCTCAGGCGACGACTGGTTGTCAGGGCGTGGAAATCTTTCAGATGATCAACATGTGGATTTCGGTTTCGATCCTGAAACCACCCGCCCCATTCAGCATCGCCATGACCTAGGCTGCCAACGAATTTGCAAGCGAAACAATTGCGGGAACGGCATGGCAGGCGCGTTGGACGGCATTACGATAGTTGATCTGACCACAGGGGCAGCCGGTGCGCTCTCGACGATGTTCATGAGCGATCATGGCGCCCGTGTCGTGCGCATTATTGAGCAACGTTCTCAACTGCACAGGGATGGCGGCTACCGGGTCTGGGATCGCGGCAAGGAAGTTGTGCACTGCGCAACTGACGATGAGGCGGGGCGGGGCAAACTTATTGCCGGTGCGGATGTCGTGATCGAGGACTTCGGCCCCATCAAGCGGCCGGCGTCACTGTCAGCTGCAGCTCTCCGCGAAACCTATCCGCAGCTCATCGTTTGTTCGATAACAGCTTATGGCGAAGTCGGGCCGCTTGCCGGTGAATCTGCAATTGATGATCTGGTGCTTGCCCGTCTCGGTGTGCTGGCCGGCCTGCCCGGTTTTCGCGACGGTCCCATTCATGCTGCGCATCCGTTGCCAAGCGTTGGCGCTGGCCTGCTAGCAGCTCTTGGTACTGCTGCCGCACTGTATGATCGGGAGGCCACCAGCCAAGGTCGCCATGTCGAAACATCGCTTGTTGCAGGCGCGCTTCTCTATCACCCGAAAGTCATTGGCGATCAACTGAAACCAAATGTCTTCCAAACCAACCCATACGGTAGCGCACCGTTTTATAGCGTCTACGAGTGTGCCGACGGTAATTGGCTGCAACTCGGTTGCGTCCATCACGGTTTTATTGCGCGTGCGGCAAAGCTGATGGGGATTGCCGACGTTATTGCAGATCCGGTTTACGACGGTGGCCATACACCTCAAACGCCGGAGGCCGACGCACATTTGCGCAAGCTGCTTGGCGAGGTCATGGTCGCACGCAAGTCAGCCGATTGGATCGCGGACTTCGAAGCAAACGATATTCCGTCTGCGCGCGCGCAGACGAACGAAGACGGCATGGCTGACCCACAAGTCGAGCACAACGGCATGATTGTTTCGCTTAAGGATCCGGAAGTGGGGGCCATCAAGACGATGGGCTCACCGATCAAGATGACAGCGACACCATCTGCGCCCGAAGGCCCTCGTGCTGACAAAGCGTCAGATGCCACAGATGTACTCGACAGTCTCGTGGTGTTGCGAAAAGCGGCAGCCAATCTCTCACCAGAAGTCGGACAACTACCACTCGCCGGCGTTCGCGTGCTTGAAATCACCAACCTTATAGCAGGACCTGTGGCGGGTCGTTTGCTTGCTGACATTGGCGCCGATGTCATCAAGCTGGAACCGCCAACCGGCGACATTTCTAGGCCAATTGGCCGAACGTATTTTTATTCGATCAACTACGCCAAGCGCTCCATCTCGGTTGATGCTAGCAAGCCCGAGGGCAAGGACGTTGTCCAACGTGTGGCTTCCACGTGCGATGTGTTGCTCGCCAATCTGCGTCCGGGCGCGACGGCTCGAATGGGTATTGGTCACGCAGCCGACCCAAATCTAATTGAATCGCAAATTAGCGGTTACGGCCTGACTGGTCCCTACGCGCATCGGCCCGGTATCGACCCGCTTGCGCAGTCGTTAATGGGGCTTGAGCGGGCGCAGGGCGGTTCCGGAAACCCACCATCATTTACCTCGCAATTGGCACCAACTGATTTTACTACCGGCACGATGGCAGCTCTGGGCACGGTGATGGCGCTTTTCGCGCGCCGTCGTGGAGCCGCCAGAGGGCAGCGCATCGAGGTCAATCTTCTCGATGGCGGCATTGTGCTGAGCTCCGAATGGTTCACGGCCTACGAAGGCAAGCCTGAGCGTCAACTTGCCGATCAGGGCCAACATGGGTCAAGCCCGTTCCATCGCCTCTATAAATGCCGAGATGGATACATTTATGTTGCTGCCGATCAGCCAGCCGAACAAGAAGCGTTCGTCGAGGCGTTGAACCTTACTGATAAGTCACCGGTTGATGACGCTTCTGGCACACACCCGAACGACACATCATTCGGCCAAGCTGCAGCGACCGCCTTTGCTACGCTGGATATTGCGGCGGCCACCGATTTACTGTCGCAGTCAGCCATCCCATGCGCACCGGCGTTGCCGCCAGAAAGCAGCGTGTTCTTCGATGCTCCCCACACCAAACTTAACGGTTGGTCGGTGACGCGCCCACATCCAACAGTCGGCAATCTGACAGCTGTCTGCCGTTATCTGAAATTCAACGGCGCAAGCGGTGGCACTGACCAAATCCTACCAACACCGTTGCTCGGCCAGCAAGGCGACGAGATATTGCGCGAGGCCGGCCTGAGTGATGATGAAGTTGCCAAGCTACGGACGGACGACGTCATCATCACAAAAACCATCGGGCCTTAGAGGCTGTGCCTTTGTCAGACCTTCGGCATCCGGTAGCGGTCTTCCGGATTGTCCCAACCTTTGAATTTGGGGCGGCGCTTTTCAGCGAATGCTGATCTAGATTCCATCAAATCGCTCTTGGCGCCATGGTCGTGAAGTTTTTCCGCAAGCGCATCCTGGTCGGCTGTCGGGCGTGGCCGCATCTGGCGCATCATGTGGACAGTATTGACGCGCGAAGCTGGCGGTAGAGTCAGTAAGTGCTCGCCCATCTCAATCGCCGTTGGCAGTAGATCGTCAGCATCGGCCAGCCGATTGACGAAGCCAAGTTCATACATGCGCTCTGATGTGAACCGGTAGCCCAGTGCCATTTCCATGGCGATCGGGTACGGCAGATTGGCAACGTGCCCGTGGTTATAGCCGCCAAGTAGCCAGCGCTTTGCTTCGCTGATTTCGAACAACGTGCCACGCACCGCGACGCGCAGATCCGTGCATTCAACCAGCATGAAACCACCGCCCATTGCAAAGCCGTTGACCGCGCCTATGACGGGCTTTTCTAATGTGCCTGATTTGAAGCAATCTTCGATCGAGGTTTTCTTGCCGCCCGGAATGCCGTGCCCCAGTGTTTCCTTCATGTCTTCGCCGGCACAGAACCCGCGCCCGGTTCCGGTCAGGATCGCTACTTCCAGGTCAGGGCTTTTCCGGAACATTGCCCAGGTTTCAGCCATCGCCTCGCGCAACTCGCCATTGAGTGCGTTGAGCCGCTCCGGCCTGTTCATGCGCACGACCAGGATCTGACCGTGGGTTTCAGTTTCAACGACTGCCATGCTCGATTGTCCTTTGTGTACCGTCTCTATTCATCATGCCCCGGATCGTTGGACATTTCCAAACGGCGGCAGCTCGACCTATTGTGTTTCCAGTTTGCCACGCCGGGAGGAAAGCAGCCATGACTAAAGCAGCGATGACGAAATCCGCTTTGGAAGAAGTTCTCAGCATTCGCGGTGGCGAGCAACCTGATGCGGACGAACTCCAGGTTTCGGGGCATGATCCGGTGTTTTCGACCCAATTCAAGGTCGGTGAAACCTGTGCGGCGGTGCTTGGCGGTGTCGGCACCGCGATCAATGATATCCATGAAATCAAGACCGGCCGCCGTCAGACGGTTGCGATAGATGCTAGGCGCGCGGCAGCAGCCCTCAGAAGCACGCATTATTTGCAGACGCAGAATGCATCGGGTGAGTTTTCTGATGCGGTCAATTCGCGCCACGAGCATATGATCACCTGCACACAACCTTGGCCGACAAAGGACGGACGCTGGTTCCTGCCACATTTCGGCTTGCCGAACCTGCAGGCGCGTGTCCAGAAAGTGCTCGGTTGCGAGTTCCACCCGGAGGCCGTCGGCAAGGCCGTGGCTGGTTGGGATGCGCTTGACCTGGAAGCTGCCATCGACGAGGCGCGCGCCTGCGGTGGCATGGTGCGCAGTAACGACGAATGGCTTGCCACCGAACACGGCAAGGCGCTGGCCGCCAAACCAATTGTCGAAATCATCAAGATCGCTGATGGCGACCCGGAGCCATTTCCAGCCGGACAACGTCCGCTATCAGGTATCCGAGCACTCGATCTGACGCGTATTCTTGCCGGCCCGATTGCAGCCCGGACGCTGGCTGAGAATGGCGCTGATGTCCTGATGATCACGGCTGAACATCTGCCGCAGATCAAAGAGCATGTGATGGATACCAGCCATGGCAAGCGCTCCACGTTCCTCAATCTCAAGGATAAAGCCGGCGCGGATCAGCTTCGTACATTGCTGCGTGATGCGGACGTTTTCTCGCAAGGCTACCGGCCGGGAGAGATGGCGAAGATGGGCTTTGCACCAGAAGAACTGGCCAAAGTTCGGCCAGGCATCGTGTGTCTATCGATTAGCTGCTTTGGTGCTGATGGGCCGTTCAGCCATCGCGCCGGCTGGGAGCAGGTTGCTCAGACAGTAACCGGCATTTGCCATGACGGCGGCGATACAAATGGTGGACGGCCAAAACTGCTGCCAGCTGCGGCCTGCGATTACACAACAGGGTATCTCGGGGCCTACGGTGTCCTGCTGGCGCTTGCGCGCCGGGCCCGTGAAGGCGGCAGTTATCACGTCCGCGTCTCGCTCTGCCAATCCGGTATGTTTATCCACCGGCAGGGCAAGACCATGTTTGACGAGCAGGGCATGGACCTATCCGCAAACGAACTCAATGCCTTGCGCATCGAAACGCAGACCAGCCATGGGCCGCTACGTCATCTGGGGCCGGTCCTGGAGTTGTCGGAAACGAAACCGTATTGGGAGCGTCCGACCCCGAAGTTCGGCGGCAACAAACTCGAATGGCTTACTGTGCCAACAGGACAAGTCGAGGCTGCGAAGTAGTGAAAGCGGGTGTCTATCTGGTGTCAATGGTTGCAGGGGGGGGCTTCCGCAACCGCAAGGCAGGAATTGCTGACATGAAAATGGCCGCCCAACAGGCGGCCAAGTTCAGAGCTCAAAAGATGTCTAGCCAAGAAGGCTTAGGCGTCGGCGATTGTACCAACAGCCAATTTGCCTGAGCGGCTGTCCGTCTCGGTGTCAAAGGAGACTTTCTGTCCTTCGCTCAGGTCTTGCATGCCGGCGCGTTCCAAAGCGGTGGCGTGGACGAAGACGTCGTTCCCGCCATCATCTGGAGCAATGAAGCCGAAGCCTTTTTGAGAATTGTAGAATTTTACGGTGCCTAATTGCATAGGTGTTCTTTCAGTTTGTTATAAGAGTTTCGGCCACGCGCAAACGCAGCTGAAACAGGTCGTCGATTTTTGGGGTTTGTCTGAACGAGCGCCTAGCAGAGCTAGGGCAAACGGCCTAAACGTCTGGCCAAAACCGGCTTAAAGTAAATGGTGCTTCCCGCAGCCAAATACAAGGCCTAAATTAGCCAATGCTGACCCACTTTGACATTTCGCTGTGACGATGCCCCCCAATTGGTCAACTTGGGGCGTCCGTTTTATGTGTATGGAGCATCTCAAAAGGGACCTTTTGAGACTTAACCGCGCTGGCTCGCAACGGCAGCAATCACGAATTGCTGATTTTGGGACCATGTCCCCCACAAAAAGGAGATCCTGTGGGGAACTTTCCTGTGAATGTGACGCTCAGCGCTCCAGCAGGTTCGGAATTACTTTTGTGATACGCCAGTCGTAGTTGCGGAACGCCATTTCGGTCGTGACTTCCGGAGCACTTGCCTCAGGCGACCGTGCCACACCAACCTGCAAGGCAAGTGGTCCGTTGAAGCCAAAGCCCTTTATGTTGCTAAGGCCGTATGACGGCTTGCCACTGGACTTTCCATTGGATGGAGCGTCTCCGCCGTCACTCTTGCCTTCGCGCGATGGGAACAGCTTTCCAGCCAACTTCGTTGGATCGAGACCAATCTTGCCTGCGATGCCGCTAATAACTTTGCCGACTTCCTTGTTCTTCAGCAGACCGCCGAGGCCACCTGGTATCTTGAAGCCACCAATTGAGCTGCTGCTCTGATTATCACCATTTTTATCATTGCTGCCCTGGCCGAGAAATTTATCGAGCTTCAACACCGACGCAAGTCCGCCCATCTTGTTGATTTCGTCAAGCACGGCATCTTTGATCGCAGCATTAAGGTCGCCACCGTTTGAGTAGATCTCGGCAATGCGATTAGGTTCGACGACGCTGGCGAGTGCGCCATCGATAATCTTCTCGATATTGTCTCTCGGGATTTGGTCGCCGACAAGCTTTGTGGCCGGACCAAGATCCTTCATGACCGTCTCTATGCGCGTATTGACTTGGGCCACAACAGGTCCGCGCATCGACTTGCGCACGCTCGGGAAATCAATTTTGGCCGCCAGCGTCTTGGGGTCATTGCCCTCCAGGCCTTGATAGATGCTGTAGCCCGTGTACGCCGGCCAGGCGACATAGAACCCGATTGCGAGCAGCACAACGAGAAGTATCAAGCGTTTCATTTCCGCCTCCTGAAATGAGTATGTGTTGTTACTTTGGCACCTTTTAAAGTGGGATAATGGCCGCTGCACGAAGGCAAAGATAGGGCTAAATTGGTGCCCAATCCGCCTCGGTCAGCGGGCGCGCTGGTGCGAACATACCAGCCATCACGGTGCGAACAGTGTCTTCGTCCAAGTCTTTGGTGATGAATACGAATTTTGAACGCCGCTCATCTGACGGCCAGTCATCAAGAGTTGTAGGCGGATAGAACATATGCTGCACGCCGTGGACGACAAACGGCAGTGGCTCCCCGTCGACATTGACGATCGCTTTAACGCGGAGCAGCTTGTCGCCGTGATGCTGGCGCAGCAGTTCCATAACAAACGACAACTTTGCCCCATCAAGCGGCTCATCATAGGTGATGGCGAAGGAGCGGATACCGTGCGTATGGCGGTGCGCGAGCCCTTCGACACTATGTTGGTGGGTATGCTCATGAGTGTGCTCGTGGTCATGATGCCCGCAATGCGGATCATCGCAATCTTCATCGTGGCCGTAGCGTTCACTGGCAAGCCAACCCTGGGCATGATGCTTGGCGGCAATCGGCTCGAACGCACCCAGTCCGGTAACCAACTGAGCTGCGCCGTCGCCATTGACGATCGTCGACAACTCCGCGGCTGGGTTGAGCGCACGTACGGTCGCTTCTGCCGCGGCGGATTGTTCTGCACCAGCGCGATCCGTCTTGGTCAGCACCAACCGATCAGCGACTGCAATTTGCTTGGCCGGCTCAAAATGGGCGTGTAGCTGATCATCA
The DNA here is from genome assembly GCA_905480435.1 of uncultured Hyphomicrobiaceae bacterium. GTDB lineage: Bacteria > Pseudomonadota > Alphaproteobacteria > Rhizobiales > Hyphomicrobiaceae > CAJQQK01. The sequence continues at coordinate 48,990 of CAJQQK010000102.1, forward strand.
ATCAGTTCTGCATCGACAGTGGTGATGATGCCGTCGAGCTGGTAAATCCGAAACAGATCCTCTTCCGTCATCAGCGTGTGAGCGATTGGGGCTGGGTCTGCCAGCCCTGACGTTTCGAGCACGATCCGGTTAAGCGCTGGAATAGTCCCGTCTTGCGCCTGACTGAAGAGCCGATTGAGCGCCTCAACCAGATCGCTGCGCACAGCACAGCACACACAGCCGGACGGCAGCAGTACGGTTTCTTCCTTGGATGCCTCGATCAGCGCATCGTCGATGCCAACCTCACCAAACTCATTGACGATGATAGCCGTACCTGCCATCGCCGGATCATTGAGCAAGGCCTTCAGCAAAGTTGTCTTGCCGCTGCCAAGGAAGCCAGTCAGCACGGTAATAGGAATAGGGATTTTCACGCAGATCTCTCGCATCTGGTCATTGGGTCTGCTATCCGCTCGCACAGGACGCATTGGTATGCAAGGAACACGTGATGGCCAAGGTGGCAACAAAATCGGCGCGGGTCGCAACAAAGACACCAGTCGGAGCCACAACGAAGCGAGCGCGTTCCGTCGCTGAGACAGCGGCTCGTAAGGCTGTAATCGTAACGGCGCTTGAAATGAGCCGCTCAGGCCTATCGCCAGGGCGGTCAGGTAATGTATCGCAGCGCTTTGGCGATGGCATGCTGATCACGCCATCAGGTATGGCTTACGATACGCTGAAGCCGTCAGATATCGTCTATGTTGAAGCGGATGGTGCCGTTGCCAAGGGCGCGCGCAAGCCGTCAAGCGAATGGCGATTCCACCTTTCCGCGTACCATGCCCGGCCTGACGGCTACGCCATCGTCCATACACATTCATTGCATGCAACTGTCATTGCGTGCACGGGGCGGCCGATCCCGGCGTTCCATTACATGGTCGCCATTGCCGGTGGGCGCGACATTCCATGCGTGCCGTATTCCACGTTCGGCACGGAAGAGTTGGCGGCATACGTGGCGGATGGGCTAACTGAGCGCGACGCCTGCCTGATGGCCAACCATGGTCAGATCACGATCGCATCATGTTTAACCGGCGCCCTCGAGCTCGCGCACGAAATCGAAGTGCTCGCCGAGCAATACGCCAAGCTCCTCGCCATAATGCCGAAGCCGCCCGTGCTAGCGGATGATGAAATGGACGACGTGCTGAGACGCTTCAAAGGGTATGGGCAAAAGGCGCAAGGTTGAGCGGCCAAGACCTTTCAAGATGCGGTTGCTACTTCAGCGTGCATCCTGAGAGGTCAAAGTCGACTGGCGCTTAAAACGCCTTGTCGCTGCCTTCGCGCCATTTGTTTCTGGGCACGAAGCCTGATTTGCGGGCATCGCGGGGTTCACTGACCCAGAGCTTGCGGTCAGGATGCATGCCGGAGCCTTGCGTTGCCGGAACGGCTGAAAGGCGCATGCGATTGAGTAAGCGCGTATCAGCGTCGCCACAAGATGGGTGGATGCCACCGTTGTCTGCTACGACTTTCTCCCACGCAGCTTTGCGTGCGGCAAGCGTTGCCGGATCATCGAGCGCCGTGCAGTTGAGCTCGTTCTTGTTGAGATCGGCGATAATCTCGTCACCATCCTCAATGAACGCGGTTGGGCCGCCGAGAGCTGCTTCAGGGCCGACGTGCCCGATCACCAGTCCAACCGAGCCGCCTGAAAAACGCCCGTCAGTCATCAGTCCGACGGTGATGTCGCGCTCGCGGCAAAGAGTCGTGATGCGTGATGTTGAATCGAGCATTTCCGGCATACCAGGTGCGCCGCTAGGGCCTTCGTAGCGCACAACAATCATGTCGTGGTTCTTGAAACCCTCTGGATTATCTTCGAGAGCATTGAGCAGCCCTTGCTCGCCGGCAAATACACGAGCTTTGCCGCGGAACACGTTGTCCTCAAGGCCAGCTTCAACGCCGGCAAGCTTGAGAATGGCGCTGAATTCAGGCGATAGGTTGCCACCGAGAACGCGCAGGCCACCGGTTGGTTTGTAGGGCTTCTCAACCGAATAGACGACGCGACCATCCGCTGGTGCCGTATTAAGTCTGTTGATCTGTTCGCCAAGCGTTTCGCCGGTACAAGTCGGCACGTCTCCGTTCAAGAGGCCGGCGTCGAGCAGTTCCTTGGCGATCACTTGCACGCCGCCGATCTCATCAATGTCGACCATTGAATAGCGCCCGTATGGCCGCGCATCGGTCAGCACTGGCACCATATGCTGCGAAAGATGGTTGAATTCTTCGGGCGTCATGATGTCGGCCCAGAAATTGCCAAAACCGGCGGCTCGCGCAATTTCAGGTGCGTGCAGAACGACGTTGGTCGAGCCGCCGATCGCCATGGCGACAATAACCGCATTGCGAATGCTATCGCGCCCGACAATGTCACGCGGTGTCGTGCCAGCGTCGATCATGCCTTTGAGGTAACCGACCAATTCGGCCGGGAAATCGTTCAGACGGCGTGGATCATCCGATGGTGGCGCAACCATGTGCAGTGGCTGCATGCCAACCACGGCAATGAACGTCTGCATGGTGTTGTAGGTGAACATGCCGCCACAGCTGCCGTAACCAGGGCAGGCCTCGCAGGCAATGCGGGCGCGGTGCGCTTCATCCGGGTGGCCGGCAACTTGATAGGCTGTAACCAGGTCGATGACTTCGTTGGTCTCAGAGTCGACACCCGGCCGGATTGGCCCGTCAGACATGATGATGGCCGGACGATTGTGCTCAAGAATTGCAGCCAATGTGCCCACCGGGGGTTTGTCACAGGCAACAACGGCGATGGTGCCTTCAAGGCCGCTCGCGCTCAGGTGTTCACAGACGCTGTCGTGTGTGACTTCGCGCCCGATCAGTGAGTAGCGCATCTCGCGCGTGCCGTTGCGAATGCCATCAGAGGTGGCGATGGTGTACTCAGGCTGCACTAAGCGCATCGGCATCTGTCCGGGCTCGCGGCCTAATTTCGACCGCAGGCATTCCTGAATGGCCTCAACTTTGCTCTGCACGCCCAAATAGCACTGGCTATCGCCCTTGTTGCCGATGACACCAACCGACGGCTCGTGAATCAAGTCGAGATCGGTGCCGAGTTCCCGCGCGATCCCATAGGTCTGCGTATTGCGGCCGGGATGCATATCGATGAGGACGGTCCTGGAATTCTTCGACACCTTGGTAGTCTCCTTGAAAGGTTGGCAGGGCACCTAGATAAGGTCCTGCAGCGGTCAAGTACGGCGGCTCACAACCGGACGGTTTGCCTATCATAACAGCGTATGCGCTCGCCGCATCACGAATGGATCAAAGACGTTGCCGCCATCTTTACATTCTGAGGGCGGCGGGCCTCAAGTATTAAACCGGAAATGCATCACATCGCCGTCTTTGACGAGGTATTCTTTGCCCTCAAGACGCATCTTGCCGGCTTCTTTGCACGGCGTCTCGCCGCCAAGCGTGACATAGTCATTGTAGCCAATCGTCTCGGCACGAATGAAACCCTTTTCGAAGTCCGTGTGGATCACGCCGGCGGCTTTGGGCGCCTTGGTGCCGTCGGTGATCGTCCAGGCGCGTGCTTCCTTGGGGCCGACAGTGAAGTATGTAAGCAGCTCCAAGAGGCTATAACCAGCACCGATCAGGCGGTTGAGGCCCGGTTCTTCGAGGCCAAGGTCTGCAAGGTACTCCACCCGTTCAGCTTCATCGAGGCCGGCAAGCTCAGCTTCGATCTTTGCTGAAATGACTACGGCGACAGCGCCTTCGGCCTCGGCCCGTTCCTGCACCATCTTGGAAAATGCGTTGCCATCTGCAGCCGACTCTTCGTCGACGTTGCACACGTAAAGAATGGGTTTGGCGGTCAACATCTGTAGCATCTGCCACATCTGCTCATCAGCTGGCTCGATCTCGGCGAGCCGCGCTGGCTTGCCCTCGCGCAGCAATTCCAAAGCTTTGTCGATCAGGACGATCTGAGCCTTGGCTTCCTTGTCCTGGCCTTTCGCGCGCTTCTCAAGGTTGGTGCGCCGGCGTTCCAGGCTATCGAGATCGGCGAGCATCAACTCTGTTTCGACTGTATCAGCGTCGGCGGCCGGATCGATACGGCCCTCAACGTGCGTGACGTCATCGTCTTCGAAGCAGCGCAGAACGTAGGCAATGGCATCGACTTCGCGGATGTGTGCAAGGAATTTATTGCCCAGACCCTCGCCTGTTGAGGCGCCACGCACGAGACCGGCGATATCGACGAATGTCAGACGCGTTGGCAGGATTTGGGCAGATTTCGCGATCGCCGCCAGCTTGTCGAGGCGTGGGTCCGGCACCGGTACCTCGCCGACATTGGGCTCGATTGTGCAGAACGGATAGTTTGCCGCTTCAGCCTGCGCCGTCTGCGTCAGAGCATTAAACAGCGTTGATTTGCCGACATTTGGCAGGCCGACGATACCGCACTTAAAACCCATGAGAATTTGGTCCGTTAGTTGTCTTTGTTTTCGCGGGCCCCAAGCCAGCGCTTGAGATTGTCAGCGAGAGCAGATTGGCGTTTGTTGCCGCCCTCGCCGGAAGCGTGTCGCCCTGAGGACTTCTTTGCTGGTTTCGCCGGCGACTTGTCCGCGGCCGGTTTGCGCTCTTTTTTCTCGTCGCCGTTGTCGTCATCATCGCGGAAATCATTGAGTGCCTGAGCGACGCTGGTTTGAAACTTGTCGTGCGCGCCTTCAGTCAATTTCGGTGCAGCCATCGCCATGGCCTTCATCAGCACATCGAGGCCATCAAGATCGGCTTTGGGAAAGTCGTTCAGCACATAGTGCTTGACGGCATCCTTGTTGCCCGGGTGCCCGACGCCGATGCGTACGCGCACAAAATCCGGTCCCATGTGCGACGCGATCGATCGCAACCCGTTATTACCAGCAAGCCCACCGCCAGTTTTGACACGGACTTTGCCAGGCGCCAGGTCAATCTCGTCATGAAATACAATGATGTCTTCAGCTTCGATCTTGTGGAACCGGGCAGCTTCGCTAACGGACCGGCCTGCCTCGTTGTAGAACGTCTGCGGGCACATCAGTAACGCTTTGTCGCCATCCAGTTCGACATCGCAAACAAGCGCCGAGAATTTCTTACGCCAACCGCTGCGACCGAACTCATCGGCAATCCGCTCAAGCGTCATGAAGCCAATGTTATGCCGGTTGCGCGCGTATTTGTCGCCGGGATTGCCAAGGCCGACAATGAGTTTCATGCCATGCCCCCTCTGGAATTCAAACCACCTCTGGGATTGCCGGCCTCAGATGTGTGCGCTGGCGGCATGGGGGCGATGTCTATGCGCCGTCCGATTGCCGCCAGTTCAACCAATTTAGTCTTCTTTCTTCTCTTCGACAGCAGCTGCTTCTTCACCTTCAACAGCTTCTTCGTCGTCGCCACCGCCTGAACGAGACGAAGACGAACCAGCGAGTGTTGCAACTGTAAAGTCGCGATCCGTGATCGTTGGCGTGACGCCGTTTGGCAACTTAATTGCTGAAATGTGAATCGAATCACCGATATCGACTTCGGCCAGATCAACCTCAAAATTCTCAGGAATAGATTCTGCCGGGCAGTTAACTTCGACCTCGTGGCGCACGATGTTGAGGACGCCACCGCGTTTCAGACCTGGGCAGATCTCTTCGTTAAGGAAGTTAACCGGTACGGACACTCGGATCGTGCCGTCGCCAGGAATACGCTGGAAATCAACGTGGATCGGCAGGTCCTTGACCGGGTCGAACTGAATGTCGCGCGGCAACACGCGGTTCGAACTGCCATCGACCTTGATGTCGAAGACGCTCGAGAGAAAGCCGCCTTTATTCAGCAGCTTGGTCAGCGTTGGCCGATCAAGCGCGATCGTCAGTGGGTCTTTCTTGTCGCCGTAGATTACGGCTGGAATTTTTCCTTCACGACGCACTGCCCGAGCGGCCCCCTTACCAGCTCTCGGACGCGCCGTGGCTTCGATTTCGACGATCGCCATGGCATTTCTCCAACGAAAAAAGGGCCCAATCGGCCCACGTTCCTGCCGGGCCTCCAAGGGTGCAAGCCAGCAGTCCACCAGATTGTGGTTGAACGGGGCCGGTTATAGCAGAGTTTTGCAGTAGCGCAATGGGCGCGAATCGGCTTGGTTTAGCGTCGATTAGAAGGCATTATATACCATCTGCAACACGATCCGTGTTCGCCTTTCGTGAGCTTCTCGTGGGTCTTTCGAACAAGCTCGGCTTATTGGCGGACTTAGTCGAGACGAACCAGACGTTGCGCCCATTACGTGCCCTGTGAGTGACATCATGACCGCCAAATTCCATCATTCCGACCAACTGATCACAGCTTCCGAACTTGAGCCACTTCTTGGCAGCGAAAACCTTCGAGTGTTTGATTGCACAACGTACCTCCTCTACGAATCCGGCACTGGGAAGCCTTATACCGTCAAGCCAGGCGCCGAAGACTATGCGGCCGGGCATATTCCGCACTCCGCATTTGTCGATTTGCAGGGGCAGCTTTCAGTGGAGGGTAGTCCCTTCCGCTTCACGATCCCGAAGCCCGATGATCTGGCGAGCCGCTTTGGCAAACTCGGAATAGGCGATGATACCCGCGTGGTGCTTTATGCTCGCGAAAATATGCAGTGGGCGACGCGCATCTGGTGGATGCTGCGCTACGTTGGCTTTGACAATGCTGCTATTCTTGATGGCGGCTGGGAGAAGTGGCGCCATGATGATCGCGCGATCGAAACCTCACTGACTGTTTATGAAGCAGCAAATCTGACGCCAAAACCACGACCGGAGCTGTTTGCCGATCGAGACGAGATGCTGGCCGGGATTGACGATGGCACGACCTGCACGCTCAATGCGCTGGGTCCCGATCTGCATTCTGGCGCCACCTCGCGCTATGGTCGGCCAGGGCGGATACCAGGCAGCGTCAATGTTCCAGCGGCCAGCCTGCAGAAACCAGAGACGAAAGAGTTCACAGACATCGAGACCATTGCAGCCGCATTCACGATGGTTGGCGTCACACCGGACAAACGCATCCTGAACTATTGCGGCGGCGGTATTGCTGCAACGCTTGACGCATACCTGCTTCATCAACTCGGTTATACGGATCTCGCCGTCTACGACAATTCCATGAGTGAGTGGGCGACAAACGAAAGCTTGCCGATCGAGAAGGATTGAGCGTCGCCTCGATGCAACCGAATCCCAATGCAGCCGAGCCTCAATCGCCATCCCATTGACGATGCAGCATCGGCTGTGTTCGAATCTTGTTTCGGCTAGCTGTTCACCCGGCTAACCCGCAGCCAACACATACATACCTAACGCTTCCTCGGAGACCTGACATGGCGACGATCGGCTTTATCGGACTTGGCAACATGGGTGCGCATATGGCGCGCAACCTGATTAAAGCTGGCCATGATCTCAAGGTCTTTGACCTCAACGAACAGACCGTCCAATACGTCGCCCAGGCCGGTGCGAAGGCTGCCGACAGTGCTGCCGATGCGGCAACCGAGGTCGAGTTCGTGGTCACCATGCTTCCGGTCGGTGCCAACGTGCGTTCGGTTCTGCAGGATGCTGGCGTCATTGATGCTGTTGCGCCAGGTACGGTTCTGATCGACAGCTCCACCATCGATGTCGACACGGCTCGTGCCATGCATGAGGTTGTCGCCGAAGCTGGCTATGAGTTCCTTGATGCCCCTGTTTCAGGCGGTGTCGGCGGCGCTGAAGCTGGCACGCTGACCTTTATGTGTGGTGGGGATCAGAAGGTCTTTGCCAAGTGCCGTCCTATCCTGGAGGGCATGGGAAAGAATATCGTCAGATGCGGCGGGCCCGGTCAGGGACAAGTCACAAAGATCTGCAACAACATGATCGCCGGTATCACAGCGCTCGCATGCTCGGAAGCATTCGTGCTCGGCGAGACGTTGGGCGTCGATCGCAAAGTGCTCTTTGACGTTATATCGACATCCACGGGAAATTCGACGATTCTAAATCTAATGTGTCCTGTTTCCGGCGTCACGGACAACGTACCAGCCAACAACGGGTACAAGCCAGGATTTGCTGCCGGCCTCATGCTCAAAGACCTCCGGCTTGCTCAAGCCGCCGCGTTGACCGCTGGCACCTCGACACCACTGGGCGCCGCCGCAGCGGCCGCCTTTGCAATCCATGATGCAAACGGCAACAGCCATTTGGACACGTCGAGCATTATCAAGGTCATTAAGCCCGATATCGAGTGATGTCAGGACTTGTTTCTGGCCGCGCAACAGGCTAGATCGCTCCGATGACAGATACGCCTCCAGATCGCCTTAGCGTCAATCCAAAGAGCCCGCACCACGATGAAGCGCTTCTTGCGCGCGGTATCGGTGTGCGCTTTCGCGACCAGATCAAAACTAACGTAGAGGAATACTGCCTTTCTGAAGGTTGGATTCGGGTCGCGGCCGGCAAGACGCTCGACCGCAAGGGCAACCCGTTGACGGTTAAGCTGACCGGTCCGGTTGAAGTCTGGTTCGAGGACATTCAGGCCGACGTTTGACGCAGGCGGGATGCTCCGAGCCACCATTGCGAACTTGCTCTCTCGGTCACTTAACATGCATGCGATTGCCTGAAACGGGCTGGTGGTGCTGAATTCATGTTCTTGAGTTCCGCGCTAAGCGTCCAGACAGGAGCGTGCCATGATCGAAGACATCATCGACATTGATACGGGCGATGGCGCGATGGAGACATTTGTCTGTCGTCCGGATCGTGGTGCGCATCCGCCGGTGCTGCTCCTCATGGATGCACCCGGCATTCGCGAAGAGCTTTACGACATGGCGCGCCGTCTCTCGACCGTCGGTTACGCGGTTCTGATGCCGAACCTCTACTATCGTGCCGGTCGCGACACAAAATACGGATCGGCCGTGCTGGAGCATGGCAGCGACGATCACACCCGTATGCGTGCCGTGCGCACCAAGATGACAATCCCGCCCGTCATGGAAGATGTCGCTGCGATAATCGCATATTGCGACGCAAGCAGTGATATCAAGGATGGCCCAGTCGGCGCACACGGTTACTGCATGAGCGGCCCCTACGCGCTGGCGGCAGCTGCGCGCTATCCAGATAGGATTGCCGCCGCAGCTTCTTTCTATGGCACCTGGCTGGTCAGCGATGCTGTAGAGAGCCCGCATCTGACACTCGGGCAGGCCAAGGGTGAACTCTATATCTCATGCGCTGAGTTCGATGACCTGGCACCGCTGCCAATGGTTGATGAGTTGAAGGCGCTGTTTGATGAATCGGGAAACTTCGGTGAGCTCGAAATTCATCCAGGCGTTCATCACGGCTTCGCGTTTCCAAAACGCAAGATCTACGATCAGGCCGCCGCCGAGCGTCATTGGGAACGCCTCATCGCCCTCTATCGCCGTCATCTTGGCTAACGCCACGGCGCAGACGTTCACCGGAGATTAACGATGTCCGCAAGTTCGACTCAGATTACGATAGAACCGCTCGGGCGCACATTCGGTGCGGCCATTGGCAATGTCGACCTTTCGCGCGCGCTTGACGACGTAACGTTCGCCGAGATCGAAGCAGCCTTTGCGAAGTGGTCAGTAATCGTCTTTCGCGATCAGAAAATCACACCGGATGATCAGGTTAGGTTTGCTCGACGCTTCGGCGATCTCGAAATCAACGCCTTCGAAAAACATGCGCTCGAAGGCTACAGCGGCGTTCTGAAAATCTCGAATATCGTCGAGGACGGTAAGCCGCTTGGTTACGCTGATGCCGGCAGCTTCTGGCACACGGACATGTCCTACACGAAAACACCACCGCGCCTCACCATGCTCTATGCCCTCGAAGTGCCGTTGAATGCCGACGGCACGCCGAAGGGCGACACCTGGTTCGCAAGTGCGGTCGACGCCTACGATGCACTTGATGATGCAACCAAGCGGACAATTGACGGGCGCACGGCAACGCATTTCTTCGGCGCTAAAAAACGTGGTGTAAAGAAGCCCGTCCAGGTCACTCAGGAGCAACTCGACAAAAACCCGCCAGTCGACCATCCGATTGCGCGCACGCATCCGGTTTCTGACCGGAAAGCGATCTACGTAACGGCCGATGAGTGCACAGGAATTTCCGGGTTGCCCGAGACCGAGGCGCTGCGGTTGCTGAAGCAGCTGTCAGATCATGTCGTGAAGCCGGAGTTTCAGTATCACCACAAATGGCAGGTTGGTGATGTTCTCATGTGGGACAACTGCGCCGTCCAGCATGTTGTCCATCGCGACTACGACTTCCCACCGGATCGGCGCATGATGCATCGCGTGACGGTCAACGGCTCAGTGCCGTTTTAAGAGGCTTTTGGCCCTCAGACCACCCTTCTGGCGGAAGAAGTACAGCCCAACTTTCAGCTGGGCTGTACCGAGAGTAGTGTTTAAGTGGCCTACTTCAAGCTCGCGCAAAAACGTTGGATGCGCTGGCAGGCTTCCTCAAGTAGATCGGTCGAGGTCGCGTAGGAAATCCGCATGTTGGGGCCCATGCCGAACGCCGAGCCGTGTACGGCGGCGACGCCTTCGATCTGCAGGAGCTCCAGCACGAAATCTTCGTCAGTTTCGATCTTCTTGCCGGATGGCAGCGTTTTACCGATCAACTCGGCCATCGACGGATAGACGTAGAATGCACCTTCTGGATTGGCGCACTTAAGGCCGGTTGCCTGGTTCAACATAGAGACAACCAGATCACGCCGCTCTTCAAACGTCGCCCTGAACGTTTTTAGATGATCCTGAGGTCCGTTCAGTGCTTCGATAGCTGCCCATTGTGAAATCGTGCAATTACCCGAAGTTTGCTGCCCCTGCAGCGTATCCATTGCTTTGATCAGTTGCTTTGGGCCGCCCGCATAGCCAAGCCGCCAGCCGGTCATTGCATAGGCTTTCGAGAGCCCGTTTATGGTCAGAGTTCGATCATAGAGGTTCGGCTCGACTTCAACCGCAGTATGGAATTTGTAATCGCCATAGGTCAGATGCTCATAGATGTCATCAGTCATCAGCCAGACGTGTGGATGCTTCATCAGCACATCTGTCAGAGCCTTCATTTCGTCGTACGAGTACGCGGCCCCAGTTGGGTTCGATGGCGAGTTGAGGATGAGCCACTTTGTTTTTGGCGTGATGGCACGCTCAAGTTCTTCGGCCTTCAGCTTGAAGCCGTTCGCTTCCGAAGCGTGCGCCGTTACAGCGGTTCCGCCGCACAGCGCAACAATCTCCGGATAGCTCACCCAGTAAGGTGCTACGCAGATGACTTCGTCACCCGGATTTACGGTTGCCAGAAGGCCATTATAGATTACCTGCTTGCCACCAGTACCGACGATGATTTGGTCAAGGCCGTATTCAAGGCTGTTCTCGCGCTTGAATTTGCCAGAGATAGCTTCACGCAACGGCACAATACCCGCAACCGGCGGATACTTCGTTTCACCGCGGTGGATCGCGTCGATCGCGGCTTTCTTGATGTGATCCGGGGTATCGAAATCGGGCTCACCAAGCGCCAGAGAGATCACGTCGTCCCGTTTGACTTTCAGATCCCGCGCCATCTGTGTGAGTGCGATCGTGGCAGACGGCTTCATACGGCCGAGCGCGTCGGAAATGAAAGACATGGGAATAGATCCTTTCTTGAGATCAAGCGTCGTCTCGATCTGCCGCCCGGCAGTCTGGGTCGTGGTTGGGATAGTCGTTATGGAATCGAGGCACCGGGCGCGGCATCGAAACGCGCAGGAACCTAGGCCCGTCAGAAGCAAAGCGCAATAGAAGAGTCGTTATTGCTCACGGGCCGCACCAGCCAGCAGAGCTGACTTGGCCCTCCGCAGGGGCGGCGCTAAGCGCCGGGTCGCCTGCGCTCCCGGGACTTAGTCCCGCCCCCGCGGAGGGGCAGCCCCGCTTTAGCGGGCGAACAGGTCCGTGTGCGATATCAGAGCGGCCATACGATCAAGATCATCGGCACGGCAACGGCGACGATGAGTATCTCCAGCGGCAGCCCCATGCGCCAATAATCACCGAAACTATAGCCGCCAGGTCCCATTATTAGCGTGTTGTTCTTGTGTCCGATCGGCGTCAGGAAGGCGCAGGATGCAGCAATGGCAACGGCCATCAAGAACGGATCAGGGTTCACTCCGAGACTGTTCGCGACTCCAATACCGACAGGCGCTGCGATAAGCGCTGTCGCTGTATTGTTCAGGACATCGGAGAGCGTCATGGTGACAATCATAAGGAGTGTCAGCACCCCCCATGCTGGCGCGCCCTGACTGATCGTCACAATCCAATTGGCAAGCAGTTCTGTGCCACCCGAATTTTCGAGCGCGGCACCAATTGGAATAAGAGAGCCGATGAGTACGACAACGGGCCATTCGATCGCATCATACAGCTGCCTTATCGGAACGATATTGAGCAGCACGTAAAGGATCGTGACAGCTGCCAAGGCGACCGGCAGATACATCATGCCGACAGATGCCAACCCAATTGCTGCAACGAAGATCGTCGCGGCCACTGCTGCCTGCTTGCCATCGCGCACCTGCAGTCCTCGTTCGGCGAGCGGCAGAGTGCCAAGATGATCTGATGCGGCTTGCAGCATATCGTCAGTGCCCAGCAGCAGCAGCACATCACCAGCCCGGAGCGACATGCTGCGCACGCGGTTTTTAACTTTCCGGCCCTCACGAGAGATCCCGATGAGCCAAACGCCGTATGTTTCGTAGAGCCGCATCGCCATTGCCGTGCGCCCTTCAACGGAAGCACCGGGCCGAACCACAACTTCGATCAAGGACAACTCTGCAGGACGTTTAAGCTTCTTTTCAGACGCTTCTTCATCGGCATCGCCCGCTGCTATTGCTGTCGCCAATGCTTGTGCTTTTTCGGTCTGTGCGGCGTCAGTCACATCTTCGGAGCCAAACGACAGATCCAGTTCCGAAACGACTTTGTCGAGGTTCTCGGCAACGGTTTCCAGCAGCAGCACATCGCCTTCGCGCGTTTTCATCCAACGCGCATAACCCGGCACGTCCTGGCCGTCGCGAATCACCTCCACGAGAATGGTATCGTGACCCTCAAGCATGTCTTCCAATTCGCCGACCGTCTTACCAATCGATTTTGATTCTGGGCCAAATCTCAGTTCAACTAAATAACTGCCAAGATCGAAGAGCTCTTTGCCGGCTTGCCGCTCTCGCGTTGACTTTGGCAGCAGGCGCCAGCCAATCAACGCCACATATGCGACACCCGCCACTGCGCAGGCGATGCCAACTGGGGCAAAGTCGAACATTCGGAATGGCGCCCCCAGTTTTTCCTCACGGATACTGGAGATAATAATGTTGGGTGGTGTGCCAATCAGCGTGATGAGGCCGCCCAGAATAGTCGCAAAAGAGAGCGGCATCAGAGTAATTGCCGGCGAACGCTTCTCACGCTCGGCAGCTTGGATGTCAACGGGCATAAGTAACGCCAGCGCGCCGACGTTATTCATAAGCGCTGACATAGCTGCGCCGAGGCTCGCCATGACGCCGATGTGTGCAAGCAGCGAACGGCCGGCTGGGACCAGCCACCGAGCGATCAGATCGACTGCGCCGGAATTTGCGAGCCCTTTTGAGACCACCAGAACAAGCGCGATAATGATTGTGGCTGGGTGCCCGAAACCTTCAAAAGCGGTCTTGCCGGGAATGATGCCAACAACAACTGCAACAACGAGCGCGCCAAGCGCGACGATGTCATAGCGAATGCGTCCCCATAGCAGCATCGCGAACAGGCCAAAGAAGATGGCGAATAGAATGTACTGATCGTTCGTCATATTATTTGGCTCATTCCCATTCGGCCGCGAGGCCATGGTCTGTACGAATCTGTCGGTTGAGATAATGTGTCTGACCGGACGGATGCTGGCACGGTCGCTTGAAGTTTTCGACAGGCGGCGCCCAACAAATGCTGCAGCGGATGACGGCAAACCAATGTTTCGGCCCCGTGGTTGGTGCCTGGAGCAAGATGTGAGCTCACAAACCGTTCCCCCAATACAACACTCACGAGAAGTTAACCAGCCGTCACGAAATCCCACCAAGCGCGCCACATTCCCGGCGCAACACGGTCTCAGTTTTAGGGTTCTTTGGTATCAGGCAAACGCGCGAATAAAAGAGCCATTTGGTTAGTCGGGGTTGTGATGAGAGAATCGTTGAAGTGGCAGCAGGTCCAGAAGCCCTTACGGGATTTCGTCTGCTCACTTGTAGTTTTTTCGGCGTTGTTGGTGGTCATGGCTCCGTCTCGGTACCAAGCTACACCGATCCCTGTTTTATCACTGTTTAGTGGTTCCACCGCGATCGCAGCTGATTACAATCCGGCATCAATAGGAAAGAGCTCACCCAGCACATCTCATGGAACTTTGACGGCCAAGCCCTTGTCGGACGTTAACATGCCGCTTATCTCAACAATGCTAGCCTTAGTATTTTCATCTATTATGGCGTTTAATCTTGCGCTGATGAGACATCTTCGCCGCGTAAACGCCTCCTCGCGGCGAGGTGTGTGGAAGGAAGGCTGAATGTTCCAGGTTGCTGGGACCGCGGTCTTCCTTCCATGAATCCATGGATTGGAGAACACACGTTGAAAGCTATTCGCGATCAGATTGGCCGTCTGCACATTATTGCGGTGCTGGCCGCCGTCTCGTCCATTTTCAGTCTGATCGCGGCAACCTCTGCAACGAACGGCTTTTTGACAACGGCTATGCGTGGCCACGATGGCCGTCTGCAGGCAATGAGTGAGCGTGCTGAACGCATTCAGATGTTTGCCAGGCATATCCGTAAGGCCAGTCTTACAAGCAGTGAACCTGATGTCGATCTGCCATTTGGTGGATTTGTCGGCGCTGCGAGCCGCATCGAACCGGGTGCTCGTTTGAAACTTATGCGGCCTGGAAATGGCCACCATACGCTGGAAGTATTGTCGGTGAACAAGATTCCGTCAGCGTTTGGCCTGGCTGCCAGTGAAGCACAATCAGTCGAACTCTTAATTATCACTGGTCGCGCGCTCTGGGCGCCAGGTGAGCCTGTTATGCGAATCCTCGTAACAGCAACGTCTGACAAGCCTGTTACGAGCAGTATCATCGACCAGCGGACTTTGTAAGTATTTGAGCGCTTGCTCTTCCCACCTTGGACGCTCTAGAGTGCGGGTGCCGTGGCCTTTATGGCGCCGTCATACCTGGAACAACAAGCGGAACCTTGGGAAATGCGCCTTAGCCCACCAACACTGCTCTTATTCCTGATATCTCTGGTATTTGCGCTGATCGCAATGGCGACAAAACTCAGCTACGTGCCGATCCCACGATACCTGCCACACCAGGAGTATTGGTTCGCCATCACTGCCTACATGGTGCTGTCAGTCGGCGTTATTTTCCGCGGCCTCTGATTTAGTGCCCGGGCAGACAAGGCGTCGGCGGGCGCCAAAAACGATAAAAATATAGAAAATCGGAACAACCGATGACGCGCCTCCAGGCCAACATGATGCTGCTCGCCATTGCGGCCATCTGGGGCTTGGCGTTTGTGTACCAGAAGACGGCGATGGACCACATCGGGCCCTATACATTCCTGGCAATGCGCGCGTTAATCGCGGCAGTTATCCTCACACCCATTGCCTACTTCTGGGAGCAAGCTAACAGCATAGGCAAGCCGGCGCCCGGATTCTGGATGATAGCCTGTGCAGGTGGATTGTCCTTTTTCATCGGTGGCATTCTACAACAGATTGGTCTTGTGACGGCGACGGTCACCAATACTGGATTCCTTACCGGGCTTTATGTCGTGATCACCCCACTCTTGATGTGGCTGGTTCTAGCCAGGCCGCCAGCGGCAATCATATGGGTTGCTGTCAGTTTGGCATTTGTCGGTACCTGGTTCCTTGGTGGCGGGACTGTTGGAGGTTTTTCGACGGGCGATTGGCTGGTGGTGGCGTCATCCTTCTTTTGGGCGACGCACATGCTGGTGATCGAACATTCGGGGCGTTACGTTCGACCTATCGGTTTTACGGCTGTTCAGTTTGCATTGGTGGCGCTGATATCAGGCGCGTGTGCCCTGGCCATAGAGGGTCCGGCGCTCACCGGGTTGATCGCTGCGGCGCCAGAAATTGCCTATGTCGGCGTGTTATCAAGCGCGCTGACATTCACTATGCTTGCAGTGGCGATGCGTTATACGCCCGCAGCGGAGGCAACAATTATTGTGAGCACTGAGACAGTATTTGCAGCAATCGCGGGCGTTATTCTGCTTGGCGAGCAGCTACAATGGATCGGTTGGTTTGGCGCGGCATTGATGTTCTCTGCAACTCTGATTGTGCAACTTGGACCAATCCGTCGACCAGAAATGATTTAGCTTGACGTCGACTACACACAGAATTGTTCGGATTTTTGTGGCCAGGGCGCAGGTTATATAGGAGCCTGTCATTCTGTTTTGAATTGGTGCGCACAATCCGGATGGCACCAAACGAAGAAAGGCAGGCATCACATGGCGTGGCCGCTCCGTCCAACTCTAACGGCGTGCGTTGTTGTCTATTCGCTTGCAAGCGCGGGGGGCGTGAGCGCGGGATGTAGCTCAAGCCCGGGGCCTGGCACCGATTGGTCAGGCTGTCGTAAAATGTCGAAGGTACTTCAAGATTATGATCTGAACGGTGCAAAATTTGTACGGGCTGATCTAAGCCGCAGCAATTTCAAGGCAGCGAAGCTTGTCGGAGCAGATTTCACCAAAGCGAACCTCAGTTACACAATTTTGCGACGCGCGAACTTATCCAAGGCCAAACTGACCGGGGCTTTCGGCACACGCACATACATGAAAGAAGCCATCATGAAGGGCGTGGATCTATCAAAGGCCGAGTTCTTCCGAGCCCAGATGACAGCGGTGGATTTGAGCAGCGCGAACCTCAACGGCTCCCAGCTTTCTCGAGCGGATCTAACGGCTGCCAACCTTGATGCCGCTGACGCGCGCAATGCCAACCTGTCGCGCGCAAAGCTTGGCCTTGCATCGTTCAATCAGACCAACATGGAAAACGCTTATCTTTATCGAACGGATTTGCGAGGTGTCGATCTCAGCAATGCGATTGGCTTGACTCAAACTCAACTGCGCGGGTCGTGCGGTGATAGCGACACCAGACTTCCTAGTGGCCTGCAAGCCCCAGGCGAATGGCCCTGTGCTTTGGAAAAAGAGTAGCTGGTCGACATCGTTAGAGTGGATTACGTTCCAGAAAATCGGAGAGGCGGGCTTGTGCTTCCGCTTGCATGCGAAGCCCCAGTTTGCTGCGCCGCCAGAGAATATCTTCAGCTGACTGTGCCCACTCCATCGACTGTAGGTATCTGACTTCGCGCTCGCTCAGGCTGGCGCCAAAGTCGCGGCCGAGGTCTGACCATGAATTGGCGTCGCCAAGCACGTCAGTCGCAAGAGTACCGTATTGGCGGAACAGGCGTTGCGCAGTCGGTGGTCGGAGAAAAGGGTAGGCGCGGACGAGGTCGGCAAGCTTGGCGTCAGTTTCGTCCCTTGCAAAGTTACCTCCTGGCAGTGGCGCAACGGCGCTCCACGATGCCGTAGTGCGCCCTAGCGCATTATCGATCCGACCAAGGACCTCCTCAGCAAGCCGCCTGTAGGTGGTGATCTTGCCCCCGAAAATGTTAATCAGTTTTGCCTCGGCGTTTTCGCCATCCTCGGTCAGGACATAGTCGCGCGTCGCGTCTTGTGCCTTGCTCGAGCCGTCATTGTAGAGCGGCCGAACAGCTGAATACGACCATACAACATCGCCCGGAGCTGTCGGCTTTTTGAAATGTGCGCTCGTGGCCGCGCAGAGATAAGATACCTCGTCCTCAGATATCGACACATGGTCCGGTGTGCCTGAGAAATCGCGGTCTGTGGTCCCGATCAGTGTGAAATGCCGCTCATAGGGAATTGCAAAAAGCACGCGCCCGTCCGGGTTCTGGAAAGTGTAGCAACGATCGTGCTCATACAGTCGCGGCACGACGATGTGACTTCCTTGCACAAGCCGCACGTTTTGCCGGGCGGGGCGGGAGTCGTCAGGGGCGCGCCCGTTAGCCATGCTCAGAATATTGTCGACCCAGGGACCGGCCGCATTGACGATGAGCCGTGCTGCCACTTGTTGATCCGCATCTGCCCCTTGGCCACGTATTGAAATGTGCCATCCGCCATCAATGCGTTCCATGTGTGAGGGGGCGGTGTGAGTTGCTATGCGAGCACCTCGGTTCGCGGCATCGCGTGCATTGAGAACGACCAGGCGTGCATCATCGACCCAGCAATCCGAGTATTCAAATGCCGTTCCTGATGCGCTGATCGATCTCGGATTGAGTGGAGCACCGGCCTCGTCATGACGAAGGTCGAGGGATCGTGTTGGAGGCAGGCGTCGCCGACCACCAATATGGTCGTAGAGAAATAGTCCTGCACGCAGCAACCACGCCGGTCGCTGGCCTGCCGTGTGGGGTAGCACAAACCTGAGTGGCCGGATGATGTGCGGTGCCATTTGCCAAAGCACTTCCCGTTCGGCCAATGATTCACGCACCAGCCGAAACGCATAGTGCTCCAAGTATCGCAATCCGCCGTGAATAAGTTTCGTCGAGCCCGAGGAGGTGCCTTGCGCAAGGTCTCCTTTTTCGACAAGCAGTACTGAATAGCCGCGACCGGCTGCATCCCGCGCGACACCACAGCCATTGATGCCGCCGCCAATGACGGCAATATCGTAAATCTGCGGATCGATTTGAGGCATATGTTGAGTAACCCGCCCGGCTTTGCTGTTTTTAGCTTCCATATGAAGCTGGCGTTGAGTGCTCTATTAGAGCCTGAGTTTGTTTGAAATGCCCTTAAGGCGTGCCGAGGCGGTAGACAAGGTTAGCTGCGAACATGAAACGGATGGCGGATCGTATCGAACTGCAGGGGCATCGCGGCGCGCGTGGCGTCGTGCCTGAAAACACAATACTCGGGTTTAAGGCGGCACTGGCTGCGGGGGCTGACGGAATTGAACTTGATATCGCAATGTCGCGTGATGGGGAATTGATTGTAACTCACGACCCACTTTTGAATCCGGATGTCGTACGCCATGACGGCAGTTGGATCCCAGAACCTATCCCCGTTAAATCCCTGACGGTGACAGAACTGCAGTCCTATGATGTCGGCAAATTGCAGCTGGGATCAGTGCTTGCACAACGCTTTTCTCAACAAAGGCCGATCGACGGCGCCCGAATGCCGCTGCTTACGGAAGTCATGGGCTTGGCCGAAGTTCGGGCAATGCCCGGCATCAGTCTCGACATAGAAATCAAAACATCGCCATTAGATGAGCATGCAACATTCTCACCGGATGAGATTGCAACGAAGCTTCTCGAAACCATTGATCGGGCTGAAATGCGTGCCTCTTGCCGGATCCGCAGTTTTGACTGGCGTGCGCTTGTAGCGTTTCGCGCGCTGGATCCTGATGTCCCAACCGCGTGTCTGACCGCCGAGCAGCCTTGGTTTAACAGCATCGCATCGGCGACTGGCAGAGCATCACCTTGGCTTGCTGGTATTGATATCGAAAAGTGCGACGGCTCGGTCGCGCGGGCCGTTCATGCCTTTGGTTCTGAAGTCTGGGCGCCATACTACAGCGATATCACTCAGACTGAGCTCGATCTTGCGCATGAACTGGGACTACGTGTCATTGTCTGGACGGTGAATGACGAGCCAGCGATGCGCAATGTACTCAGCATGGGCGTCGATGGCATAACAACAGACTACCCAAAGATCGGTCGGCGCGTGATTGACGCGATGATGAATGACGAATGAGGTTCGCGCTCAGCGGGTGCCGTGTTATCCGACATCACGATCAACCGATAACAAGCACAGAATAGGGAATTTGAAACCATGGACGTAAGCGGTAAAACGGCAATTATATTTGGTGGCACTTCCGGTATCGGCCTTGCAGCATCGAAGCAGCTCGCAGCAAAAGGCGCGAAAGTCATTGCTGTCAGCCGCAACCCGGACAAGGTCGGTGATGTGCCAGCCGGCGTCACGCTGGCAAAGTGCGATGTGCTTGACCGCGACGCTGTTGATGCACTTCTGAAGCAGCACGCACCATTTGAGATCTTGGTCAGTGCCGCAACGGGCGGCTCACGTGCGCTCGGACCGTTCCTTGAAATGGACATGGACGGCTACAAAGCGTCGTTCGATAAGCTTTGGGGATACGCCAACATCGTACGTTATGGCGCACAGCATATGACCAAGGACGGTTCGCTCGTTCTCGTCTCAGGTGCACCGGCGCGCAAATGCAAGCCAGGTCAGGTGGCATTGTCGTCCGTTGGAGGTGCTGTCGAAGCGATGGTCAGATCTATCGCGCCAGAGATCGCACCACGCCGCTTGAACGTCGTCTCACCGGGTAGCATCGACACGCCGATGGTTGCTCTTGAAGGTGAGGCGCGCGCCGAGATGTATGCGAAAATGACCGCTGACAATGTCATTCCACGCGCTGGCACGGCCGATGAAGTGGCTCAGGGCATTCTATTTGTGATCGAGAATGATTTTGTGACAGGCACAACCATTGATGTTGACGGCGGCTGGCTGCTCTCGTAGCTGCACCGACGGTCGAATTGAGGTTCATTGCGGCGTCCAGCCTGGCTGGGCGCCGCTTTCGTTTTGACGGACGGGCAAACCATCACTTTGGCGATACAGCTCCTCGGGCTACGCTCATGCCGATTCATTAGGCTGACAATAATAAGCACAGTAGGAAAGCTCGTATGAAAGTCGGAATCTTTATCACCAACCAGCAGCGGCTCGACGCTGATATGATCTCGAAATTCGACGATCAAATCACGATGGTTCATGCTGCCCGGGATCGCGGTTGGGACAGTGTGATGTTCGGCCAGCATTACCTGAACGAGGGTGACAATCAGGCGCTGCAGATCGTGCCATTTCTGGCCCGCATGGCAGCCGAAGCGGGTGACATGCAGCTTGGTCTAGGCATCCTGCTGCTCAATTTGCACAACCCTGTTTACACCGCCGAGACCATTGCATCTCTGGATATTATATGCCGAGGAAATTTCATCTTCGGGATCGGACTTGGTTACCGCGATGTCGAGTTTGATGCGTTCGGTGTCAGGAAGGGCGAGCGCGTCAAGAAATTCGAAGCGTATCTCGACTTGATCAAGCGCCTCTGGACTGATGAGAGCGTCAGTTATGACAGCCCCGAGTGCAAGCTTGACAACGTTCGCATGAACATCCGGCCCGTTCAGAAACCATATCCGCCGATTTGGATCGCAGCCAATAATGACCCGGCCATTCAGCGTGCAGCCCGTCTCGGGGACAGCTGGTTCATCAATCCCCATGCCGCAATTGATACAATCCGCCGTCAAGTGGATGTCTATAACGCTGAACTGAAAAACGTTGGCAAGCCGGCTCCTCGCGAGTTGCCGATCGTCAAGGAAGTGTTCTGCGCAAAGGACTATGCAACGGCGCTCGAAATGGCCGGTCCATACCTTGAGGGCAAATACAGGGTTTACGCGAAGTGGGGGCAGGACAAAGTCATGCCAGACAAGGATGAGGATTTCTCTCAATCGTTCGAACAGCTGTCAAAAGGCCGCTTTATCTTGGGTTCACCTGAGGAATGCTACGAGGGGCTGAGACCATACTGGGAAGAGTTCGGCGTCAATCATCTTTTGATACGCACCAACTGGGCCGGAATGCCCGTCTACAACAGCCTCTCCAGTATGCGCATGATCTCGGATGAACTCTTGCCAGAGCTGAGAAAAATTTAGGTGAGCTGACGGCTAAGCAACGAGCCAGTAGATCCCATATGCACAAACGCCGGCGAGCAGCCAGATCAAACGATTAACCTGCTTGCCGGCAATCAGCCAGACTAGCGCAAGCGGCCCGCCGATCGCAAAGAAACCAAGTAGTGTCGTCGCAATCCCCGGTGTGACTCCAATGGCGGTCGCAAGCACTGACACCTGGGTTTCGATCAGAGACCAAAGATGCTTTCCAGTCGGCCCGAATGTGAACAGCGGCACTGCTCCGGCTGTGTAGAAGGCACCAAGTGCAAAACACAATACGCGACCGAAAAGTTCTCTCGTCATGAATGGCTCCTTGGCGACCAAATTGCCTGTGATGAAGGCGTGCACGGAAAACGAGGCTAATGAAATCATGAGCCTCGTCGTGCAAATGTCCCTCGTTCTGGGTGCGTATAACGTCAAAAATGCGTAATTCGGCCGTTGAACAAGCTTATTTATTCTTGACCATGATCTCGTTTGATCAGACTCAGTGGCGCTGGTAGCGTGCCCGTGTCAACGTCAGAGGATTGCCGGCCGATGGATGATAAGCAAGCTTCGCCTCTGTCTCTCAGGGTGCCCGAACCGGAATTGCGCCCTGGCGACACGCCGGATTTTTCAGGCGTTTCTGTGCCGCGCGCCGGCACGGTGCGACGGCCGGATGTCGACGAAGACCCGGAAACGATGCGTGATCTGGCGTTTACGATTGTGCGCGTGCTCAATCGGGATGGCGAAGCAGTAGGCCCATGGGCTGGCTCGCTAACGGACTAAGAACTGAAGAACGGCCTACGGCACATGATGTTGCTGCGTACTTTTGATGCCCGCATGCTGACCGCTCAACGCCAAGGTAAAACATCTTTCTACATGCAGCATCTTGGTGAGGAAGCAATTTCTACGGCTTTCCGCAGCGCATTGCTGCCAGGCGACATGAACTTCCCGACTTATAGGCAGGCGGGACTGTTGATCGCGGGTGACTACCCGCTGGTTGATATGATGAACCAGATCTTTTCCAACGACGAAGACCCGCTTCGTGGTCGTCAGTTGCCGATCATGTATTCATCGAAGGCACATGGCTTCTTTTCAATTTCGGGCAATCTCGGAACCCAGTTTGTCCAAGCAGTTGGCTGGGCGATGGCGTCGGCGATTTCTGGCGACACCAAAATTGCATCCGGCTGGATCGGTGAGGGCTCAACAGCGGAGAGCGATTTTCACGCGGCACTTGTATTTGCCTCGACCTACAAGGCGCCAGTGGTTCTCAACATCGTCAACAATCAATGGGCAATCTCAACTTTCCAAGGCATCGCCAAAGGTGGATCCGGCACGTTTGCCGCGCGTGGACATGGTTTTGGCATTCCGGCACTGCGTGTTGATGGCAACGACTATCTGGCGGTCCATGCCGTTGCGAAATGGGCCGCTGAACGCGCACGTCGCAACCTGGGCCCAACGTTAATCGAATACGTCACATATCGAGGCGGTGGCCATTCAACTTCTGATGACCCCTCTGCCTACCGACCCAAACTGGAGGGGGAGGCTTGGCCATTGGGTGACCCGGTGTTGCGCCTCAAAACGCATCTCATCAAGCGTGGGCTTTGGTCTGAAGAGCGGCACAAACAGTCTGAAGCCGAAATTCTTGATGAAGTCGTCGCAGCTCAAAAGGAAGCTGAAGCAATCGGCACGCTCAATTCTGGCAACGCGCCGTCGCCGCGCGATATGTTTGAGGATGTCTACGCGGAGATGCCACCCCATCTTGTCAGGCAGCGTCAAGAAGCGGGGTATTAGCCGATGACCCAGATGACCATGATTGAGGCGATCCGTTCGGCGCACGACAATGCCATGGCAGCTGATGAACGCGTCGTGGTGTTCGGGGAAGACGTCGGTTTCTTCGGCGGCGTGTTCCGTTGCACGGCAGGTCTGCAGGAGAAGTACGGCAAGAGCCGGTGCTTCGACACACCGATCAATCAGGGCTGTTCAACGCTGACTGCTGCATAACTCTGCGATAAGGGATTCACGGTCGGGGATTTATCAGAATCTATAGGAGTGCGTTTGATTCGAAAGGAGCGCACTCATGGCATCAGAATTCCTGGAACTTTTATCACAGATCAACGATCCCCGACGGGGGCAGGGCAAGAAGTGGCAACTTGGCCCGATCCTTCTGGCAACGATTTT
>CAJQQK010000103.1 GCA_905480435.1 uncultured Hyphomicrobiaceae bacterium
ACAAACATTGAGTCGGACCATGACCGCCCTGACGGGCTGTGGATAAGCGGCTTCGCCTTGCGTTCGCCCTGTGGGCTCACTTCAGCCGAAGCCGCCGAAATCGAGCACTGTTACACCACGCCCTGGGACGCGATCTTGAACCAATAACGAACCGTTGTGTGGCGCCACGCAATGAGTATCCTGCAGCGCGGCAATCGTTGCAATGACTGCGCCTCGTGAAAGGATGAGCATGTTTTTCGATCGGCTCAAAAAGAACAATAACGCGTCCAATGGTTATGCATCTCAAATGAACGCCCCGATGCCTGACGATACACCACCAAAATCCGCTCCAAATCACGCGCCGCTGAGTGTCGCTGAGCTACGTCGTAGTGTTTCTCCGGCTTCACTGGGGTTTGCTAGCACCGCCGAGTTGGAGCCGGCTGTGGGACTTATTGGCCAGGAGCGCGCGCTGAAAGCTATCGATTTCGGCGTCACGATGGATTCGCAGGATTTCAATATCTTCGCTCTCGGGCCGCCAGCTTCGGGAAAATCAACGGCTGTTCGTTCCTATTTGGAGCGCAAAATCTCGGAACCGGCGACTGTCTACGACTGGGTCTATGTAAACAATTTCGACGACAGCAATAACCCACGCGCGCTGCAGCTGCCATGCGGCCGGGCTGTGATATTTGAAAAAGCCATGGTCGATATGATCGATGAGTTGCGCCAGACGTTGCCGGCGATCTTCGAAGACGACGAGTATCAAGGGCGCCGCCGGCAGATCGATGACGGTTTTCGCGCCGGCCAGGAAGAGGCGCTTGAGGCTCTGACAGAGAAGGCGCGCGAGCAGAATATCGCAATTTTGAGAACGCCGACTGGCATTGGCATGGCACCAATGCTCGATGGCAAGGTTGTCAAACCGGAAGTCTTTGCTGGCTTGCCCGAAGAAATGCGCAAGAACGTCGAAAACAAGATCGAAGGTCTGCAGAAGGAACTTGCGGCGATCTTGGAAGATGTGCCGAAGTCAGAAAAAGAACGCCGCAACCGATTGCAGATGTTGAATGAGGAAGTCGCCGGGGGCCCCATCTCCGAAGCGCTCGATGACGTGCGCAAAGACCACGCCGACATTCCGCAAATCATAGAATACCTCGGCTTTGTTGAGCGCGACATGGTGCGCAACTTCGCTCTGTTTTTCGCGCAGGAACAAGAGGAAGGTCAGCCGGTTCAGCGTTCTGTTGATACGACCAAAGATCCGCGCTTCAGGCGCTACCTCGTCAACATCATGGTCAGTCAGGAAAGCACCAGCGCCTGTGCTCAGCCGATCGTCGAGGAGCTCAATCCAAACTACGGCAACCTCATCGGGCGTATCGAGCATGTTGCACACATGGGCTCGCTGGTCACCGACTTCCTACTGATGAAACCGGGTGCTCTGCACCGCGCCAATGGTGGATACCTGCTCGTCGATGCCCGCAAACTGCTTCTGTCACCTTTTGCCTGGGAGGCACTCAAACGAGCGATCAAGGCGCAGATGTTACGCATCGAGCAGCCCGAAGAGACCAATGGTTTCGCATCAACACAGTCGATCGACCCTGAAGCAATTCCACTGGATCTTAAGGTCGTGTTATTCGGCGATCGCCAGCTATATTACTCGCTGGCAGCTGGAGACCCCGACTTCAATCGCCTATTTAAAGTCCAGGCGGATTTTGATGACACCATCAGCCGCACCGAAGACAATCAGCAGTCTTATGCCCGGCTAATTGCTGCGATCGTCAAGCGCCACGAGTTACGCCATGTTGATGCTACCGGAGTGGCGCGCTTGATCGACGAAGGCTCCCGCCTTGCCGACGATCGCGAAAAGCTATCGATTGAGGTTGGCAATCTCGCCGACTTGATCCGTGAAGCAGATTATTGGGCCGGTCAAATGGGCGAGGGGATGGTCACCAATGATGCCGTCGGTCGAGCGATCGAGGAACGCATCCAGCGTTCCGACCGGCTCCGTGACCGCTCGCAGGAAGGTATTGAGCGTGACTTGGTGCTGATCGAAACCGAGGGTGCCAAGGTGGGTCAGATTAACGGATTGTCCGTCATGCAGCTGGGTGATTTTGCCTTTGGTAAGCCAAGCCGGATTACGGCCCGGGTTCGAATGGGCAAGGGGCGCGTCACAGATATCGAGCGAGAGGCCAACCTCAGCGGTTCACTGCACACAAAGGGTGTAATGATCCTTTGGGGGTACCTGGCCGGTAAGTTCGCTGAGGATATTCCGCTCGCACTGGCGGCGTCGCTGGTCTTCGAGCAATCCTACGGCGGTGTTGATGGTGACAGTGCATCTTCAACCGAACTTTACGCTCTGCTTTCAGCGCTATCAGACATGCCGATCCGTCAGGGCCTTGCTGTAACCGGATCAGTAAACCAAATGGGCGATGTGCAGGTTATCGGTGGAGCTAACGAAAAGATCGAGGGCTTTTTTGATATCTGCAAGTCTCGCGGCTTGACCGGTGACCAAGGTGTCCTCATTCCGCAAGGCAACGTTCAGCACTTGATGTTGCGGCCTGAGATCGTCACAGCCGTGACCGATGGTTTGTTCAATGTGCACAGCGTTGCGTCGATTGATCAGGGGATCGAAATCCTGACGGGTGTCGAGGCCGGCCAAAAAGATGCGAGTGGGCAGTTTCCTCAGGGCACAATCAACCGCAAAGTCGAAGACAAGTTGCGCGCATTCGCTTGGCGCGCGGGCAGCTTTGCAAGCGGCAATGGCGTAGGGCTGGTGTAACGACAATGACCGCACATGTCGCAGCAGCAACTGAAGCCCGAGGTCGGGTTATCCTGAGGTTTTCAGCCTGGGCCCCGAATGATGTCGCCATTCAGGCTGCGATGCTAGTCGCCAACGCATTCCAGTCTGAAGTTGAAGTCCTCTTTGTCGAGGATAGCCAGCGGGTCGATTTCGCGAGTTTTCCGTTTGCCAAGGAGTATCCGATGCGCGGTGGCGCGCAGCGTGCGGTATCTGTGCAAGCCGTCAAGGCAGAGCTTAAGTCTGCGTTTACCAATGCGCGTCAGCGCGTTGCCGCCGCCGCGGCAGAGCTTGAAGTGCATGTCTACGAGCACGTTGTGCGAGACGATCCCATGCAAGCGCTGGTTTCTGCCTGCGCCAGGCGTGGCCCGTGGAACATGATTGCGATTGCCGAAACTTTCGGATCTCCATCAACCTTCTCGCTTGATGAGGTTTTTGACACGGTATCGGATGCAACAGGCGTGATCATCGCGGGGCCAGATGCACGGGCATGCATGACACCAGACCGTGTGCCGGCGGGACCGGTGGTGCTTGCCGTCGAAGACACAATTCACTTTCAAGGCATGTTGCGTGCAGGGCGCCACATAGCAGCAGCGCTGGCGTCCGAGATCGTCGTGTTACTTGTTGCCGGAGCAGAGCAAGAGTTGGCGCAGATGGATGCCGAGGTGCGTTTGCTGCTCGCCGATGAGTCCAATGTGAGGCTGGCGTTAAATGGCATTACATACGGCGATCAGTCGGCTGCCGCTGAAGCCGTCCGTCGTCAGCGAAGTGCGTTTCTGATTGCCCAGTACGGTGGTGTCATCGCACCTCGCGGCGGGAGTCTCAGGCCGTTGACCGGTGCTCTGCCATGCCCGATTTTACTCGTCAGGTAGACGCTCGCTATCGCTGCAGAAACGCATCACCTGGCATAACGATTTCTGCATCTGGCGTGCCGACAACGCTCTCATCTTTACCTTCGTATTCGATCTGGCTGAGGACAATGCGCAGTGTGTTGAGGCGAGCCCGACGTTTGTCGTTGGCAAGTACGATTGTCCATGGACATGTCGATGTGTGCGTAAAGCGTATCATCTCATCGCGCGCCATGGTGTAGTCGTCCCACTTATCCAGTGCCGCCAGATCGATAGGTGAAATCTTCCAGTGCCTCAGGGGCGAATGGCGCCTGTCATGGAAGCGCTTGAGTTGAGCTTCGCGACCGATGGTCAGGAAGAATTTGAAGAAATGAAGCCCATCACGCACCAGCATTGCTTCGAACTGTGGTGCTTCCCGCAGAAAGTCGGCGAGCTGCTCTTCAGTGCAAAATTCCATAACGCGCTCGACGCCAGCGCGATTGTACCACGACCTGTCGAACAGAACGATCTCGCCAGCGCTTGGCAAATGGGTAGCATAGCGCTGAAAGTACCATTGGCCGCGCTCACGCTCCGTTGGCTTGGGCAGAGCTACCGCGTGGGCATGGCGCGGATTGATGTATTCCATGAAGCGCTTGATGCAGCTGCCTTTGCCCGCACTGTCGCGGCCCTCGAACAGGGCGACAATCCGCATGCCGGTAGACAACGCGTGCATTTGCAGCTTGGCAAGTTCGATTTGCAGAACCTCGAGTTCTGCTTCATATGTCTTACGTTTCAAGCGATCGTCGTATGGATAGTTGTCTGCGTTCAGTGCCGCGTCGCTGATCCAGTCAGGTAGGTTGGGGTCGTCAATGTCAAAGTCGAGCGTAGCTTTTGAGCCTTTGGATTTCTTGTCTTTCGCCACGTCACTTCCTTCCGGTCCAGGTATTGCTCGACAGTGTTTACGCACAGCTGCTCGCACCATCACTATGTCTGCACATTCTTCCCCACGATGCACACACAGTGATAGTCGTTCGGCAAGTGATTCCCAAACTTCCTTCTGAATAATGTTTGGCGAGTGAGAGTACTTTGGACAACAAGACATCGGATCCGAATTGGCGCGTCATCGTTGATGCGATCGCAGACCCGGCGGCGGTGATCGATCAGTCCGGCGTTGTAATTCATCTCAATCCGTTGTTGGCTGACCTCTTTCCACGCGCGCGGGTTGGCTACTCAGTCTCTTTGATCAGCCGCGAGCCGGCCTTGCTGAAAGCGATTGCGACCGCTCGAGGCGGGGAACTGCGCAGCATTGTCCAGCTGCACGATCGCGTCCCAGTAGAGCGGAAATTGACTGCAATCATCACGGCACTCGGTGTCGATGAGTTTGAATTTGGCAAACCTGCATTCTTGACCGTGTTCCGAGATCTCACAGACCAGGAGCGCCATGCTCAACTTCGCGCAGACTTCGTTGCCAATGCTAGCCATGAATTGCGCACGCCACTGGCATCATTGAAGCTAATTGTCGAAACGCTGCTTGGCGCTGGCCGCGACGATACAGCCTCGAAGGATAGGTTCCTCGGCATGATGGCGGCACAAGCTGATCGCATGACGCAACTGATTGATGATTTGATGTCTCTCAATCGTGTCGAGATGCGGGCGCATTTGCCGCCGCAAGATACGGTCGATATTGGTGAGCTCCTTGCGCAAGTGGTACAGGCCTTGGAGCCGCTGGCAGACAGCAACGGTGTTAATCTTGCACTGCTGCCAATTCTGGACCCGATACGAGTTCAAGGTGAGCGTGATGAGCTCAATCAAGTCTTCCTGAACCTTATCCAGAACGGTATCCGTTATGGCTATGAAGGCAGCAGCGTGACGATCGATATTAAGCAGACACATGCCCCGGTAGGTGGTAGCCGAACCGCGATCTCAGTCGCTGACACAGGCATCGGCATTGCGGCAGATCACTTACCACGACTAACTGAACGCTTCTATCGAGTAAACGCGTCCGCAAGTCGGGCCAAGGGGGGGACTGGCCTCGGATTGGCGATCGTCAAGCATATCGTGAGCAGGCACCGTGGTGAGCTTTTAGTCGAATCTGAACTGGGAAAGGGAGCGGTGTTTACCGTTCTGCTACCGACAATGCCGAAGCCTTCTGTGTTTGATGTGTAATTTTTATTATGATTTTTCAGTAGCATAAAGTGTCATCAAAGCTTTGCTTCATGACGTTAAAACCTTGGTGACGCCGCACTGCTGCGGCGCACAGCCGAGGGCAAATGGCCCACAGGATCTTTACGTACATCCAATGGAGTCTACCGTGGGACAAAGTATTGTCGGCTATACAGCAGTCGTAGCTGTTGCCAGTTCTTTCGCCCTAGCTGGCGGCGCGCAAGCGGCACGTGACCAGATCAACATCGTCGGGTCGTCAACAGTGTTTCCATTCGCAACGGCCGTTGCTGAAAAGTTCGGTAACAAAACGAAATTCAAAACACCAAAGATTGAATCAACCGGTTCAGGCGGCGGCCTGAAGCTGTTCTGCAAAGGCGTTGGCGAAGTTACGCCCGACATCACGAACGCTTCGCGACGCATGAAGGCAAAAGAGTGGAAGAAGTGCCAGGTCGCCGGTGTCAGAGATGTCATAGAATTCAAGATTGGCTTTGACGGCATCGTGATCGGCAACGCAAAATCAGCAGTTGCTCTCAATCTGACCCGCGCGCAGATCTACATGGCATTGCATAAGGGCTCCAAGGCGAGGCTTTGGTCTGACGTTGATCCAGCCCTGCCAAACACGAAAATCGAAGTGCTGGGTCCCCCGCCAACTTCTGGTACGCGCGATGCATTTGAAGAACTCGTCATGCAGAAGGGGTGCGCCAAGGCTGGCGCCGGCGACCAGAAGTTCTGCAAGAAAGTGGAAATTCGCGACGACGGTGCTTGGGTCGATTCAGGCGAGAACGATAATCTGGTCGTTTCCAAGCTGCAGGCCAATCCAAACGCTCTCGGTGTGTTTGGGTTCTCGTTCCTCGATCAGAACAAGTCGAAGATCAAAGGCTCAAAGGTTGGCGGCACAAAGCCAACGTTTGAAAACATCGCATCTGGAAAGTACCCGGTTTCCCGCTCGCTGTTCTTCTACGTGAAGAAGGCTCACGTCGGCGTCATTCCAGGCATCAAGGAATACCTGGCAGAGTGGACCGCAAATGCAACATTCGGCGGCGACGGTTACCTAGTCGACAAGGGACTGATCCCGCTGCGGGCAGCAGGTCTTAAAGAGGCTCAAGCCAAGGCAGCTGAGCTCACAGTCATGACTGGTTTGGAAAACCTTAAGTAATGATCGGCGTTTTGTCGGACTAATTCGACATTCGTTTCGGCTTGTCCGCCCGCTTGAAAACATAGGAAAAGGCACCGATCCAGCTGCCTTTCCTCAGTCCGGAAACACTGTAAATGCTCTTATATCCTCCCCAGCGTTTTGGACTCAATGTTGGCAGTCTGCAATTATCTGCAACGCCGTTTCCAGGCGGAAGATCACATGTTTGAGATAAGCGCATTCTTGATCGTAGCGGTTTCGTTGATTGCATTTTTTGTTGGCCGCAATCGCGCTCGATTGATTGGCGGAAACAACGCCTCGGTGTTGCATTCGCTGCCTTCGTATCACGGCCTATACAGCGGTGTTTGTTGTTTCATTGCTGGCGCTTCCTGCCTGTTGCTGTTTGGTTTGCTCGCCAGCTATTGGATTGACTTCAGTCTCAGCAATGCATTGCTGGATGATGCGCGGCAGCTGCCGGAACTCCAGCAGGAGCGCATTTTGTCCGATGCGCGCGCCATAGCGAATAATCAAATTGTGTCGGCAGCGCTTAACGAGCGCGCCAACGAAATCCGTCACAGTCTGGCCAAAACCTACAGCACGTGGCACTCGCTCCGAAATTGGGTGGTTGGCGGCATTTCCTTCTCGCTGGCCTTGTTGGTTTTTTTCACAACCAATCGTCAGATCAGTCAACGGTTTAGAGCGCGCAATCGCTTTGAGAGGGTGGTCGAAGCGGTATTGCTGATTTCGGCGTCGATCGCGGTTCTGACAACGATTGGAATCGTGTTCTCGCTTATCGGTGAGACGGTTCGGTTTTTTTCAGAAATACCGCTCCACAAGTTCTTGTTTGGCACACATTGGAGCCCGTTGTCAGGCGTCTTTGAGGGTAAAATAAATTCGGAATCAGTTGGTGCCATTCCATTGTTCGCGGGCACATTGCTGATCACGTTTATTGCGATGATTGTTGCCGTGCCGGTCGGCTTGATGGCAGCGATTTATCTGTCTGACTATGCCAGCAACACGACGCGCGCCTGGGCCAAACCATTGCTTGAGTTGTTGGCAGGCATTCCGACGGTTGTTTATGGCTTCTTTGCCGCGATTACAGTTGCGCCGCTGATCCGCAGTTTGGGTGAGAGCATAGGGCTCAATGTGGCTTCAGAGAGCGCACTTGCTGCCGGTGTCGTGATGGGGATCATGATCATCCCGTTCATTTCGTCGCTATCCGATGATGTCATCAATGCCGTACCGCAATCTCTGCGTGACGGCTCTTACGGGCTCGGCGCGACCAAGGCTGAAACCATAATCAAGGTCATTCTGCCGGCGGCTTTACCAGGCATCGTGTCGGCTGTTCTGCTGGGCATTTCCCGAGCAATTGGCGAGACGATGATCGTTGTTATGGCTGCTGGCCAAGGCGCCAACCTTACGTGGAGCCCGCTCGAAGCGGTGACCACAGTGACCGTGCAGATTGTGGCGTTGATTACCGGAGACACCGAAGCTGATACCGCGGCTGGACCTGCGTTCGCGCTGGGCTTCACGCTGTTCTGCGTAACACTGATGTTCAATGTCATAGCGTTGCGACTGGTCCAGAAATATCGCCAGAGATACGACTAGGTGGTTCAACCCAGCCAAATAGTACTCCGGCGGGCGCGAACTCACGAACTATGAAAGTTTACGATGGCTGATGTAACGGGCGACGGTTCTGGACTGACCAAAAGTGTCCACACGTCCGATGAGGCGCATCGGCGCCTGCGCCGTCGTTATAATTTCGAATGGCGCTTCAAAGCGATTGGGATGGCTGCCATTGCACTCGCCGCCTTTGCATTGATTGCTCTGTTGTCGACTGTGCTTGGTAACGCAGTCGGCGCCATGCGCGAGACATATATTACCATTCCCGTGCAGCTTGACATGGAAGTCATCGGTGTTGCTGCTGACGCCGATAGAGACGCGATCCGCCGTGGAAATTTCGATGGCCTTGTCAGGAAGTCATTGAGGAGGGTCGTTTCGAGCGCAACGAGTCGAAGCGACAAGCGTGCACTTCATAAGTTGGTTAGCGACGGCGCGGCATTGTCTTTGCGTCAGGCTGTTATGGAAAACCCGACGATGCTTGGCCAAACACAATCGATCGCGCTGCTTGCTTCGGATGATGCGGATCTCTGGATCAAAGGCTATGGTGATAAATTTGAATTACTCCCTTCAAGCGGAACGGCCACACCGGTCGTGACGGGGGAGCAGGTCGAGATCGTTGTTGAGTCGAGTGCTTTCCAGACCATCCTGCTGACAATTAAACAATCGCTACGCGACGCAGCAACTGTCTTGCGCCAGCAGGCCGTTGCACAAGGGCGCGGGGCCGCAGTTTTCGAAGGACGTCTGAAGAACACCAGCTTAATTGGAGAACCCCGCAGAAATATTGAGGCAAGTCTTACTGGTTACAGGACCCAAGTTGCGGATCTCACAGCAAAGGCCGATGCACTCACCAAACGTGCTGAAGCGCCCGGTGGCTATGGTGAACTAACGACAGAACTTCCAAGCTTTTTCGTGCGGATCAATGGCGGAGTTGTCAAAGTCGAGCGCGCATCCGGTGACACCATCGTCGGTCGTCCAATTTTGCCACTCCAATTGGATCAGTCTGCTGCGACAGGCTCTTGGCGGCTTGAGCGATTGCTGACCAGCGAAGATGGTCGTCGTGTCAATGACCAACAGGCGGTTTGGCTGGAGGAGCTGCGAAACTCCGGCATGATCTCGCGCACGATCAATTGGAATTTCTTGTCATCCAGCAACTCGCGCGAGGCAGAAATTGCTGGAGTATGGGGCGCGGTTGTCGGCAGCTTCTGGACGATGCTGGTAACTTTTCTGCTGGCTTTTCCAGTCGGAGTTATGGCGGCGATCTATCTTGAAGAGTTTGCTCCGAAGAACGGAATTACTGATTTCATTGAGGTCAATATTAACAATCTTGCTGCCGTTCCATCGATCGTGTTTGGCCTGCTGGGTCTGGCGGTTTTTATCAGTTTCTTCGGTGTCCCACGGTCAACGGCGATGGCAGGCGGTATCGTGCTGGCGTTGATGACGCTGCCAACGATCATCATAGCATCACGCGCTGCGATTAAGGCCGTGCCACCTTCGATACGCGAAGCGGCGCTCGGTGTTGGTGCATCAAAAATACAGACGGTGTCACATCACGTCCTGCCGCTCGCCATGCCAGGAATCATGACCGGCACGATCATCGGCATGGCGCAAGCACTCGGTGAGACGGCTCCGTTACTCATGATCGGGATGTTCGCATTCATCCGTGAAATTCCGACAGGTATTACAGAGCCAGCGACAGCGCTACCTGTCCAAATATATCAGTGGTCCGACTTTCCGGAACGTCTGTTCGAAATGAAAACGGCTGCTGCCATCGTCGTACTGCTGTTGTTTCTCATCACTATGAATGCGCTCGCCATACTACTGCGCCGCCGGTTCGAGCGGCGCTGGTAGACATGGCAAATCAGATCAACGGTTCTGACCGAGAAGGATGCTACTGATGGATAGTTCACCAATGCCAGAATTAGCGGTTGCGCCTCAGCAGCAGGCGCCGGCTACCAATCAACCGGTCAAGATGGTCAGCAAGGGCGTTGATGTTCACTATGGCAACAAGCAAGCCTTATTTGGTGTTGATCTGGATATTCCAGCAAACCAGGTAATATCGTTGATCGGGCCCTCTGGTTGCGGCAAGTCGACGTTCTTGCGCTGCCTAAACCGTATGAACGACGTGATCGATATTTGTCGTGTATCGGGCAAAATCACGCTGGACGACGATGACATTTATGCGCCGGAACTAGATGTGGTTGAGCTGCGCGCCCGGGTTGGAATGGTCTTTCAAAAGCCGAACCCGTTTCCAAAATCGATATACGAAAATATTGCTTATGGACCTCGGATTCACGGATTGACATCAACGAAGAACGAACTCGACGACTTGGTGGAATCCAGCCTTGAGCGCGCAGGCCTTTTGAAAGAGGTCAAGGATCGTCTGAACGAACCCGGAACCGGATTATCGGGTGGTCAACAACAACGCCTATGCATCGCTCGGGCAATTGCGACCAAACCGGATGTTATTCTGATGGACGAGCCGTGTTCCGCTCTCGATCCAATCGCAACCGCTATCGTCGAAGAGTTAATCCATGAGCTGAGACTGAACTATACGATTGTCATCGTGACGCATTCGATGCAGCAGGCTGCCCGCGTTTCACAACGCACCGCGTTTTTCCATCTCGGCTATCTCGTCGAGGAGGGAGAAACGGGCAAGATATTTTCGAGCCCGCTCGACGAGCGAACACAAGACTACATAATGGGGCGCACCGGCTGATGATAGATGGTCGAACAGCAAGTTTGCATTCGCAGTCGTTCATATGCGTTAGAACTAATTTGCCAATCAGGCCGTCAGTGTCAATTGATACCGGCAGCCCCAGCAATGGTTGAGAAAATATGAGTCAACATGTCGCCAAGGCTTATCGCGAGGAGCTGCTGCTGCTCGACCACAAGATCGCTCAGATGGGTGGGTTGACGGAGCACAATCTTGGGCGGGCTTTCGATGCCCTAAGCAATCAAGACTTGCAGCTCGCAGAGCATGTGATCTTGTCGGACAAAGAGATTGATCGCCTGCAGGTTGATATCGAAAGCCAGGTCATTCAGATGATAGCGCTTCGTGGACCATTGGCCGAAGATCTACGTCACATCCTGGGGGCGCTCAAGATTACCGGCAACCTCGAACGTATCGGTGACCTTGCTAAAAACATTGCGAAGAGGTCTCGGGCGACGGCTACCGAGCAATATCCAAAACCCTTGATGGGTGGCTTGCGAAATATGGTGGACCTCGCGCTGTCCCAGCTTAAAGATGTTTTAGATGCTTATGCTGATCGCAACGCTGACCTGGCGCTTTCGGTGTGGGCTCGCGATGAGCAAATTGATGCGATGTACAATTCGGTCTTTCGCGAACTTTTGACTTACATGATGGAAGATCCGCGCAATATCAGTTTCTGTACCCATCTGCTGTTTGGCGCCAAAAATATCGAACGCATCGGTGACCATACGACCAACATTGCAGAGACGATCCACTTCTTGGTGCACGGCACAGAGATCAGCACCGATCGCCCGAAGAATGACGATACGACCAAGCCGGCGAATGATCCTCGTGATCAGGGTTAGAGCGAACCAAATTGTGTGCCACGCTGTGGCGCCTGAACTTTGAGATGCGGAGGAGACTAGGCAAATGGGTGCCAAGCTATTGGTGGTCGAAGACGAACAAGCGCTGTCCGAATTGCTTACTTATAACCTCGAAGCAGAAGGTTATGAGGTGCGCACGGCTGAAAGTGCAGAAGACGCCGAACTTCTTGTGGCAGAGGAAATTCCTGATCTTGTCATTCTCGACTGGATGTTGCCCGTGGTTTCTGGCATTGAGCTTTGCCGGCGTTTCCGCAGTCGCGCCGAGACAAGCGCGTTACCGGTTCTGATGCTAACGGCACGTGGCGAGGAAAGTGATCGCATCCGCGGCTTGTCAACTGGCGCCGACGACTATGTTGTAAAACCGTTCTCGCTTCCTGAATTGCTTGCTCGCGTGAAAGCAATATTGAGGCGCGCGGCGCCAGAGCGAGTGGCAGATGTTCTGACATTTGAGGATATCGAGCTCGACCGGGCGGCCCATAGGGTGAAACGCGGTGAGCGCGGTGTGCGCCTTGGACCAACTGAATTTCGACTTTTGGAATTCATGATGGAGAGCGCCGGTCGGGTGCTATCTCGGGCACAGCTTCTAGACGGCGTATGGGGCCGTGACGCATTCGTGGACGAACGCACTGTTGACGTTCATATTGGTCGCTTGCGCAAATCGTTGATCCGCGGTCGAGAGACGGATCTCATTCGAACCGTTAGAGGATCGGGTTATATTTTCGGTGAGCACTAATTGTGCAGTACTTAGCGAAAATGCCACCTGCTCAAAAAATAGCGGAACGAGAATTGTATCCCCATTCCGCTATTACAGCATGTCGCATTTTAACAGATTCACAATGCACCTTAAAACGCCCAATCTTCGGGCGATTTAAGGATCCGATTAAACGCGGCGTGCTTTAGATGCCGCCGGCATCAGGCCGCCAGTCATTTGTGATCTGGCAACCCCCTCAATTTATGCATCTCCACAAGTCACGCATCAACGGGTTCGTTGGTCGTTGGCTTGGCGAGAGCTGGCGTTGCTTCCGGCTTGGCAGGAGCGCCACCACGGCGCCGAGCTTGCGGCGGCTGGAAGGCCCGCTTTGCGTGGAATTCGCAATATGGCAGCCCCGGCACCTTGCCGCGGTTGCAAAAATGAAAGTCGTCGTGTTGCGGATCACCGATAGGCCAGCGGCAATCATTCTCCATCAGATCTTGCAGATTCTTGCGTTTTGCCAATGGGATATCGATCTCTTCGACGGCCGGCACAAATGGTTCGACTTCGCCGCCTTGGTAGAGACTACGGAAAGCTGGATTGCCAAGTTGCCTAAAATTCGGCCGTTGCTGCACGCGCCGCGCTGCTGCAGTCCTGACGCGAGGACGTGCCTTGGTTCTTGTGGTGGTTGCGCGCCCGGATAGTCCGAGGCGGTGCACCTTGCCGATAACGGCATTTCGAGTGACGCCACCCAATCGGCCTGAGATCTGGCTGGCACTCAAGCCTTCAGACCACAATTTCTTCAATAGGTCGACGCGATCGTCGGTCCAGGACATGCTTGTCCCTCCTTACAGAATCAAGCAACACTCAGCCGGTACGGCCAAGCGTAGGAACTATTGATCGTGCGCAGAACGTCCTCCGATGGAGAACGGACGCGGAAAACCGATCACTGACGCTGAACTGAGATACTTACTGGGACGCAAAAACGCGTTACAAGCCGGACAAACGAACTGGTTCAAATCCGGAACAACCGCTTGATACAAAAAAACTGGTAGCAAAAGAAACGCAGCCACCAGGAGCGGATGCCGGAAACTAGGCTGGATAATGGTCGCTTCACAAGCCCTCGATTCAGAACTTTCACCGCTCTGCGAGTCAGTCGTTGCCGTTGCGCAACAATCCAGTGCCGTTCTGTGTATGTTTGCGAATTAGTCCAAAATGCCGCGCAGACAGCGATGCGGCTCTTGATGCAGCTCGAAATATAGCTCGCGGAAGCTTCTTTTTCCGGCGAATTGACATGTGAACATAGCGGGAATACGCTACTGTTTAGTCGAGCGAAGCCGCCTTTTGAGAGGCGGCGTTTTGGTTTTTGACGCCTGTATTTCTAGAAGACAGCGTCGGAGGCGTGACGTGGTTGCACGTCAAGGGAGCCATTGGAATATGAGCACAAGTGCACCAGCCAGCGGGCCAAGTCCGGCCGTCATGGGAACATATGGCCGTATTAATGTCGTATTTGATCGCGGTGAAGGCAGCTGGCTGATCGCGAAGGGCGGCGAACGCTACCTCGATTTCGGTTCCGGGATTGCTGTTAATACACTTGGACATGCGCATCCACGCCTTGTCGCAGCATTGACTGAGCAGGCTGGCAAAGTCTGGCATACGTCGAACCTTTATCGGATTGACGGCCAGGAGAGACTTGCGGAAAACCTAGTGGCGAACACGTTCGCTGACAAAGTGTTCTTCTGTAATTCCGGCGCTGAGGCTTGTGAAGGCGCAATCAAACTGGCGCGTCGTTATCATTTCGCCAAAGGCAATCCTGAGCGCAACCGCGTTATAACCTTCGAAGGCTGTTTCCACGGCCGCACGCTGGCAACTATCGCCGCGGCCGGCAATCCCAAACATCTTGAGGGTTTTGGGCCCGAAATGCCTGGGTTCGACCACGTAGCGACGCTGGATGTTGAGGCCGCGCGGGCCGCAGTAGGGCCAGAAACAGCCGCCATTATGATCGAACCAATTCAGGGTGAAGGCGGCATCCGCAATGTTCCAGTAGAAGTCCTGCAAGGCCTGCGCGCCTTATGCGATGAACACGGCATCCTGTTGATCATTGACGAGGTGCAAACGGGTGTTGGCCGAACCGGCAAACTCTTTGCCCATGAATGGGCCGGGATTACGCCGGATGTCATGCCCATTGCCAAAGGTATCGGCGGCGGTTTTCCACTGGGCGCGATCCTCGCTACTGAAGATGCAGCGCAAGGCATGGTTCCTGGCACACATGGCTCAACGTTCGGTGGTAATCCGCTGGCGGTTGCAGTCGGCGCGGAAGTGCTGGATGCAGTTCTTGAAGATGGCTTCATGGATGGTGTGCAGGCAAAATCGTTACGTTTGCGACAAGAGCTCGCTCGCTTGCAGGATGAGCATCCCGATATGATCGAAGACATTCGCGGTAGCGGTCTGTTGCTCGGCGTAAAGCTCAAGGCACCGCTTGGTGACGTCGTCAATGCGTGTTTCGATGAAAAGCTGCTCACCGTTGTTGCGGGAGACAACGTGATGCGGCTGATCCCACCACTCAACGTGACAGACGAAGAGCTCGTCGATGCTGTCAACCGCATCGGTGCGGCGTTCACGAAGTTAAAGAGTGCGTGATCAGCTCAGTCATTTGCTGATTGTGAACTCAAAGCCCAACGGATCATTGCCGTGCAAAGACGTGTAGACCTCAAAGCGAGCGCTACTCAGCGACCGCGTCACTTTATTAATATCGATGCCATTGCGGCCGACGATCTGCGCAAGATCATGGATGCAGCGCATGAATTGAAGAAGGCGGGCAAGCGCGCGCCTGAGCACTTGCAACCGCCAGGTGTTCCAGATGCCGTGCTGGCAATGATTTTCGAGAAGCCGTCGACCCGCACGCGCGTTTCGTTTGATGTTGCAATGCGCCAGCTCGGTGGCCAGACGATTGTGCTCAATCATGGCGATCTCCAGCTGGGTCGCGGTGAGAGCGTGGCTGATACGGCTCGTGTACTTTCGCGTTATGTCGATGCCATTATGCTGCGTGCGAACAGTCATGACAGCCTGCTGGAATTCGCCGAGTATGCGACCATTCCCGTTATCAATGGCCTGACCGATATGAGCCACCCGTGTCAGGTCATGGCCGATATCATGACTTTCGAGGAAAGC
Source organism: uncultured Hyphomicrobiaceae bacterium (assembly GCA_905480435.1). GTDB lineage: Bacteria > Pseudomonadota > Alphaproteobacteria > Rhizobiales > Hyphomicrobiaceae > CAJQQK01. Next base: position 15,945 of record CAJQQK010000103.1, read on the forward strand.
CACGGCGATGTTACTGGCCAAAAGATTGCCTGGGTCGGTGATGGCAACAATGTTGCGACATCCTGGATGCATGCAGCTGCGCAGTTCAACTTCAAGCTTGCTATCGCCTGTCCCGGACAGTTGCGTCCAGAGAAGGCGACCATCGACGCAGTCCGTGCGGCTGGTGCTGAAGTTGAGGTGACCGATGACCCAGAGGAGGCCGTTCGTGGTTCGAACTGCGTCGTCACCGATACCTGGGTCTCTATGGGCCAGACTGATGAAGGATATCGTAAGCAACTACTCGCGCCTTTCGCGGTTGACGGCGCGTTGATGAAGAAGGCTCAAAAGGGCGCTGTGTTCATGCATTGTCTTCCAGCCTATCGTGGGCATGAGGTTGCAGAAGACGTGATCGACGGTCCGCAATCTGTTGTGTTTGATGAGGCGGAAAATCGCCTGCATGCGCAAAAGGCGATCTTGGCATGGTGTCTCGGCGGCTTGGCTTGATTACGCGACGCTAGGGCGTGACGCAGAGTGCTTGTCGCTGTGTGGATGGCAAACGATAGTGCGTGTGTACGGTGACCTCGCCGGCAACTCGGGAATGCAGGATGACAGCACAGACGACACCGGGTGTGCTCACTGACGACTATGTGCTGCCATTTTCGACGGACAAGTCGCGGGCGCTCGGTCGTCTTGTTCGGTTAGGCCCGCTGGCTGACGGAATTCTGAAGCGACATGATTATCCGGATGCGGTGAGTGAGGTTTTGGGGCAGGCGCTGGGTTTGACGGCGATGCTTGGCTCGACGTTGAAATTCGACGGCAATCTGATCCTGCAAACCCAAACCAACGGTGCGCTTGGCTTCATGGTGTCCAATTTCGAGGCGCCCGGCAAGTTGCGTGGCTATGCCAGTTTTGACGAAGAGCGCCGCGCCGAAGTGGACGCTGAGCAGCGGGATTACGGCGCTTTGATTGGTCACGGACATCTGGCACTGACGATTGATCCGGGTGGTTATATGGATCGGTATCAGGGCATTGTCAGCCTGGACGGGAATGATCTGTCCGATGCGGCCAACATGTATTTCCGTCAGTCGGAACAGCTGCCGACATTTGTCCGTCTGGCCATTGCCCGGCATCATACCGGAGCGGCGGGCGACGGCGACTGGCACTGGCGGGCGGGCGGCATCATGGTGCAGTACGTATCTCCGGTTGGTGGCCGGCAGGAAGTCGACGAGGACGAGGGTGGCAATGCTAACTGGTTGCTCGGAGAGCGTGACGAAGATTGGAAGCGTGTCTCTATCCTGGCCGCCAGCGTCGAAGATCACGAACTGCTTGACCCAACGTTGAGTTCTGAACGGCTGCTTTACCGCTTGTTTCATGAAGAAGGTGTTCGAGCCACAGAGCCGTTGCCGCTTGAGCCGTTCTGCCGTTGCTCGCGCGAGAAAGTCGAGACGTTTATCTCGACGTTCCAGGGCGATGATATTGCTGATATGCACGACAACGATGGCAAGATCTCAATCACCTGCGAGTTCTGCAACGAAGTCTACAAATTCGAGCCGGTCAAAACTTGAGGGTCGGACCCCGCATAAACTCAGGAGCTCCTGATGAAGTACAAATCTCTCGGCACGACAGGTATCAAGGTATCCGAGTTGTGCTTCGGCACGATGTCGTTTGGTGGCGACGCCGACGAGGCAGAAGCGGGCCGCATGTTCAAGGCGTGCCGTGACCGCGGAATTAATTTCTTTGACTGCGCAGACGTATACTCAGGCGGCAAATCGGAACAAATTCTTGGCCGGGTGATGGCCGGTGAACGAGATGATCTCATCATCACGACAAAATGTCATGGACCAACCAGCGACGATATTAACGCACGCGGTGCCAACCGTCGCCATATTACCAGCGCAGTCGAAGCGAGCTTGAAGCGGTTGAACACCGATCGCATCGACGTTCTGTTCATGCACCGCTTCGACAACAATCTACCGCTCGAAGAAACGCTCCGAGCACTCGAAAATGTTGTGCAGTCGGGCAAAGTGCTACACATCGGTGGCAGCAATTATGCGGCCTGGCAGGTCTCCAAGGCGCTGGGTATTTCCGAGCGCCGTGGTTGGTCACGCATTGATGTAATCCAGCCGATGTACTCCTTGGTTAAGCGCCAGGTCGAAGTCGAAATCCTGCCGATGGCGGAGGCTGAAAACGTCGGCGTGATTGCTTACAGTCCAAACGGGGCGGGTATGTTGAGCGGCAAGTATGGCCTCAACGAACGTCCCAACGAGGGTCGTCTTGTTGCCGATAAGCGTTATGCCTCGCGTTATGGTGCGGATGGCACGTACGAGACAGCGGCAGCGTTCACTCAATTTGCGCGCGATATGGGCGTTCATCCCGTCAGTCTTGCCGCTGCCTGGGTTGGCGGGCATTCGGCGATAACCGCGCCGATCATCGGCGCGCGCAATGTTGATCAGCTCGCGCCTGCGCTCGATAGCGTCAACATCGATATGACGCCTGAGCTCCGTGCTGAAATTTCGGCTCTTTCGCCAGAGCCGCCGCCGGCAACTGATCGCCTCGAAGAGCGCGCCGGACTGAAAGGTCCGACGGGCTGAGAGATGGACTAATCGATTGGCACGAATATCGAGTGCCGAAGTTTGCCGCCAACTGACTTCGACAAATGGCCTTTGCCGGTGGTGTCTTCCACGAGAATGACTTCCCCGGCATTGATGGTGCGCACTTCGCCATCGCTGGCGGTCAATTGCGCACCGGCATCGAGATTGATGATGTATTGGCGGCGCGGTGCGGGGTGCCAGTCGAGGTCATAGTCGCCGGCTGTCTCACGGAAGATGATGCCGGTCGCTGGCAGTCGAGCCGAATACTTGCTGAAATTCCGTTCGCTCTCCCACTCGACTTCGATGTCGCGAAAATGAGATTCGCCGTCTGCGTCGGTAAAGAGATTATGTATTCGCATAGTGCGCTGCTCCGATATCGAATAGCTGCCGCTCGGCCAGCCAATGGGGGAAGGCTATGTCGTCTGCCAAGCGGCTCCTTGCAGATTAGCGATTGTCGAAATCGTAGCGCACGTCGATCGCGGCGCTGGCGATAACTGTGAGGTCGCCGTGCTCTTCGTTCGGAACATCGAGGCCACCAAGGCGAGCCGATACAGTGACATTGCCGTGCGGTAGGCAGGCCTTCACAACGTCGAGGTTGACCTGATCCGGCTTTTGCACGCCGATTGTCACCATCACGTTCATCTTCTTACTGTCGAGACCAAGCGACTTGATGAATGTCAGCGAGCTGTGGTGGATGGCATCGTAGACCGCCCGTGTTGCCGCTTTTGTGTAGTCGCCACCATGCAGAGCCGCACCGGAGCCCAGTTCGAGAATTGCGCGTTTTTCAGCCATAACTGTCTCTCCTTCAATCTACGTCCAGGCGGACAATCACGGCGGCATGAGCCAGCAGCATGACGTCGCTGTTATCTTCGTTCGGCATCTCAAGGCCGCCTGCGACGACGGTTAGTTGAGGCGTGCCGTAGGGCACTACTGCGAGTACCTCTTCATGGCGGACTGTTTCCGGGTTGGGCACGCCGATGCGGATATCGACCTGCATATCCTTTGGGTCCTGGCCAAGTGCCTTGGCGATCGACAGGGAATTGCGCCATAGCGCATCCCGCAGCGCTCGTGCCGCAGCCTTGGTGCTGTCGCCGCCGCGCACGTCTGTCCCCATGCCAATTTCGAGCGCCATGCGTTTTGCCGTCATGATGTCCCTCTCTCGTTGATGTCACCAAACTCTAGCCGGTAGTTTGCGTTCGTGGAATGGTATCAATTGGCAGGTAGGCGATTATTGCCTTTTATGATCAAGCCGGCTTCCACTTGCGCCCGGTCATGATCATATCAACTCGTAATTTCATGCGGATAAGTCCCGATGCAAAAGAACCTACACTTTACGGATGCCGAATTTGCATCGCGCCGGCAGGCAGCTTGCGTCAACCTGAAGGCACGGGGGCTTGATGCGTTGCTGATGTTTCGCCAGGAGTCGATGTTCTACTTGACCGGGTACGATACGTTTGGGTTTGCCTTTTTTCAGTGCCTCGTACTGACGGCAGATGGCCATTTCATGCTCCTGACGCGATCGGCCGATCAGCGACAGGCCGCGTTTACGTCGATCGTCGATGATATCCGGATCTGGGTTGATGGCGCGGATGCCGATCCGGCCAAAGATCTGCGCGATGTTCTTGCGGACCTTGGGCTTAAAGACGCCGCGCTGGGCGTTGAATTCGATAGCTACGGGCTGACCGCCTGGAACGGTCAGCGCTTGCAAAAAGCCTTTGATGGGTTCGCCAGGCTTGAAGATGCGTCTCAGTTGGTTTCGGATTTGCGACTGATCAAAAGCGACGCCGAGATTACTTATGTGCGCCGTGCCGCGGAGCTGTGTGATGATGCCTGGCAGGCTGCCGTAGATCGAGCTGAGGCCGATGTCAGCGAGGCAGACATTCTGGCGGATATGCACGCAGCGGTGTTGCGCGGTGGCGGAGATCATCCAGGCAACGAGTTTATTATTGGCTCTGGCCCAGGCGCCATGATGTGTCGTTATTATTCCGGGCGACGCAGGCTTGATGACAACGATCAGCTGACGCTGGAATTTGCCGGTGCTTACCGCCGCTATCATGCGGCCATGATGGGCACGATCGGGGTTGGTAAGCCACTGTCGAGACAGCGTGATTTGTGGAAGGTTGCCACGGAAGCGCTGCTGGCGTGCGAAGATGCGTTGCGGCCCGGCAATGTTATTGGCGATGTGTTTGATGCGCATGCCCGTACGATGGATGCAGCCGGACTTTCGAAATTTCGCCTTAACGCGAGTGGTTATTCGCTTGGTACGACGTTCGCGCCGATCTGGATGGACTGGTGCATGGCCTATGAGGGCAATCCGACTGTAATTCAGCCGGGCATGGTTTATTTTCTGCACATGATCATTTTCGACGACGAGCACGGACTGGCCGCGACGCCGGGGCGCACCAGCCTTGTGACAGCAACCGGCGCTGAGGTTCTCAGCAAGGCGAGCCTTGATTTTGTCGTGAAATGAGCTTGTCGTCTGTGCGGTTAACCGCGTTGTCGCAATCGATGTGCTAAGTTGCGTTGGAATCCCATAGTTGGCGCCTGTTGAGCGTGAGCCCGCATGTCTGAATCTGAACCAAAACACCGTATTCTGCTGATCATCACTGGTGGTATCGCAGCCTATAAGTGCCTTGAATTGATCCGGCGCGCACGCGATCGTGGGATTGCGGTGCGCTGCGTGATGACTAAGGCAGCGCAGCAGTTTGTGACGCCGCTTTCCGTCGGGGCTCTCACCAACGATCGCGTTTTCACCGATCTGTTCGACCTTAACGATGAGCGCGAGATCGGCCATATCCGTCTGTCCCGGGAGGCGGGTTTGGTTGTCGTTGCGCCTGCAAGTGCTGATTTTCTGGCTAAAATGGCAGGTGGTCACGCCGATGACCTTGCCTCGTCGGTTCTGCTGGCGACAGATAAGCCCGTGCTGGTCGCGCCGGCGATGAACTCGCGGATGTGGGCGCACCCGGCAACGGTCCGCAATGTTGCAACGCTCACTGAAGACGGCATTTCCTTCATTGGTCCGGGCGTCGGTGAAATGGCCGAAAGTGGCGAGGCTGGTGCTGGTCGGATGTCTGAGCCGCACGACATTCTCGATGCGATCCAGGAGATGCTTGAAGGACCTGTGCAGGGACCGTTGCAGGGGCTGCGCTTTCTCATCACGGCGGGGCCGACGCACGAGCCGATCGACCCAGTGCGATATATCGCCAATCGGTCTTCGGGGCAGCAAGGTTACGCGATCGCAACTGCTGCTGCCCGTCTCGGCGCCGACGTCACGCTTGTTTCCGGGCCGACCGGATTGGCCGCGCCAGATGGCGTTGAAACAATTCAGGTTGAAGCGGCGTCTGATATGCTTGCAGCTGTCGAAGCATCGCTGCCTGCTGATATTGCTGTTTTCACGGCAGCCGTCGCGGACTGGCGGGTTGATGGTTCGGCTGAACAAAAGATCAAAAAAGACCGCAAGGGCACGCCGCAGCTGAAGCTTGTTGAAAACGCGGACATCCTCGCAACCGTTTCGCAGTTGCCGGGGGCGGAGCGTCCACAGCTGGTCATAGGCTTCGCGGCTGAAACCGAGCATGTCATCAAGCATGCGACGGCCAAGCTTGCACGCAAGAGCTGTGATTGGATCGTCGCCAATGATGTCTCGCCAGCAACCGGGATCATGGGCGGTGCGCATAACGAAGTTCATCTGATCAAAGACGGTGGCAGCGTTGATGACTGGCCGCGCATGGCGAAGGATGAAGTCGCGGACCGGCTGGTCCGTGAAGCGGGCGAATACGCACTCGCCCATCGCACCTGATTGCGCTACAACGCTGCCATGGCATCTGAGACGAATACCATCTACCTGCAAATTCAGCGTTTGCCGCACAGCGAAGGCTTGGCTTTGCCGGCTTATCAAACTGTCGGCTCGGCGGGCATGGATCTCGCAGCCGCTGTTGCCGAGGGCGCGCCACTGCAGTTGCTGCCGGGCAAGCGTGCTTTGGTGCCGACGGGCTTGGCAGTTGCGGTTCCGGTTGGCTTTGAGATGCAGATCCGTCCGCGCTCGGGGCTTGCCCACAAGCATGGCGTGACGGTGCTCAATACCCCGGGCACGATCGACAGCGACTATCGTGGCGAAGTCCAGGTCATGTTGATCAATCTCGGCGACGCGCCTTTCGAGATCACGCGCGGCGAACGCATTGCCCAGGCTGTGATCGCGCCGGTGGTTCAGGCTACGATCATCGAGGTCGCGACGCTCGATGAAACGGCGCGCGGTGCAGGTGGCTTCGGCTCGACGGGCAAGGCTTGAGGAAGGTCGATGCAGATTGATCTTGAAAATTCGCTTTGGCCTCAATGGCGACTTCCTCTTGCGAGCTGTCCACGGCGGGTTCTCCCGCCGGGCGAGCCGGCGCAAGCGCCGGCCCCGCGGAGGTGCAGCCCTGCTCTTAGCAGGGCGAACAGCGCCGTGAGCGAAAAGGAACCATCATGAGTAAACTCGGTCCCGAAGAGATTGAGCGTTATCGTCGCCATCTTGTGTTGCGCGAGGTTGGCGGACAAGGACAGCAGAAACTCAAACAGGCGCGCGTGTTGCTGATCGGCGCCGGCGGCCTCGGTTCGCCACTGATTATGTATTTGGCGGCAGCCGGCGTTGGGACGATTGGCATTGTTGACGATGACATCGTTTCGCTCTCCAACCTGCAGCGCCAGGTCGCGCACGATACGGCCTCGATTGACCGCCCGAAGGTTGACAGCGCCAGCGACACGGTTGCCAGGCTCAATCCTCATGTCGTTGTCGAGCCTCACAACATGCGCATCGATGCGACCAACGCGATCGAGTTGATCTCGCAGTATGACATCGTCGCTGATGGCTCGGATAACTTTGCCACCCGCTATCTTGTTTCAGACGCGTGCTATCTCGCGAAGCGACCGTTGGTGTTTGCAGCGCTTGGGCCGTTTGACGGTTATCTGACGACGTTCAAGCCGCATGAAACGGATGGTGAGGGCAATCCGTTCCCAAGTTATCGTTGTCTGTTTCCGCAGGCACCGAACGAGGAGAACGTGTTCAATTGCTCGGAGGTCGGCGTGCTCGGTGCGGTCGCAGGGGTTATGGGCACGCTGCAGGCGGTTGAGGTTCTGAAGGAGATCACGGGCGCCGGTGACAGTCTGGCCGGTAATCTCACGATCTACGATGCGCTGGGTGGGCGATTTCAGAGCATCAAGCTGAAGTGGGATCCGAATAATCCGCTCTCGGGGAAAACACCGACTATCACCGATCTTTCGATCCATGCTGTAGCGTAACCTGGCCAGAACTGGCGGGGATAAAACAATGCTCAGGCATTTGCCTCTTGCGAACTGTCCCAGTGAGCCGCCGCTTTGCGGCGCCCCCGCGGAGATGTAGCCCTGCTTCTCCAGCAGGGCGAACAGCGCCGTGAGCGAGATCAAGCATTTGCGGCACCGCTGGGCAGCCAGACGCTTTTGCGCCACTTGATGGCGATCAATATCGTCAACAGAATGCCGGCGCCAGCATAGCTCGCGGCAGTTGCGACGTAGCCAATCTTCGGAATGAGGGTGCCGGCGAGCAACAGCCCAATTGGCAGGCTGTAGATCGCGAGCATGCGCACGCCCATCACGCGGCCACGAATGTATGGCTCTGACGTGCGCAGCAACATGAACGCCAGCGAGACCATGCTAAGGCTTTGCATGAAGCCGGCGACAACGAGCAGCGCCAAGCCAACGCGGACGTCCGTGGTGAAAGCGAATGCAAACAGCATGGCATGCCAGAGAACCGAAGTGACGAGCATCAGCTGGCCGGCGCGCACTGAGTTGCGCATGATGGCAAGCGCGACGGAGCCGACGAAGGAGCCAATGGCAAAGCATGCTATGAGCATGCCAAGTCCGTTTTGGTCGAGGCCATAGATGTTCTTGGCGACGTACGGCATCAGCCCCATGGAGAGTGGAAACGCACTGAAGTTGACGAGACAGGCGAGCCACATGCCAGCCTGAATATGCGGCGTATTCCAGACGTAGCGCACGCCTTCAGCGAGGTCGCGAAATGGTGATCTTGGTGTGCTGCTTGCTCGCTTGGTTGGTATCGAGACGGCAAGTGTCATCAGGAAACCAACGAGATAGCAGCTGGTGACCAGCATGTACGCCGCCGCAATGCCGAAAGCAGCGAACAAGCCAGCACCCGTGAGTGCGCCGACGATACGCGCCGAGTCGGCTGTGGTCCGAGATAGTGCGACAGCGCCGTTCAGCTGATCGGGTGATATCGTGTGGGCAACCAGCGCGCCACGGACGCCGATATCAGACGGTCGTACCAAGCCGAGCATACCGGCGATCGCAAACACAAGCGGCAGTGTGGCCTGCTCGGTGATAAACAGAAACGTCAATGTGGCAGCCAACATCGTGTAGGTGGCGCGCATCAGGCAGAGCAAGTTGCGGTGGCTGATGCGATCGCCGACGACGCCGAATACTGGCGCAAGCAAGGTGCCGCCGTAGCTCATCGCAGCGATTGCAGAGAGCCAGAACACCGATCCCGTCGTCACGAGAACGTACCAGCCGAGGATCAGGACCTCCATCTCGAACGCCCACGATGTGGCGAGATCAGCAACCCACTGACATCGGAAGTCTCGCGACCTGAACGGTGCAAGTATTCGCGAGCCAGGCCGCGAGCTCAATCAGCTATCCCCCAAAATCTGGTTTCCGTTTTTCGCGAAAGGCTGCCATTGCTTCCATGGAGTCCGGGTGCGATGAAAGCTGCACCGTCATGTTCTGCTCGAAGCGGTAACCGTCGCGCAAGCTCATCTCTTCAATCGTATTCATCGAGTGCTTGGCAAGCCGCACAGCTGCCGGGCTCTTCTGTGCGATACTGTCGGCGATCTTGCGCGCTTCGGCAAGGAGTTGATCACGCGGCACGCAGGCTTCGACGACGCCGAGCCGGAAAAGCTCTGGTCCCGGCACGCGGTAACCGGTGAACGCCATGCGGCGCAGCGTGGAGTGCTGAAACAGCCGCTGCGCATGGCGCCCGCCGCCCATCAGACCGACATCGACTTCGGGCAGGCCAAGCGAGCCTTCTTCGGCGGTGACCAGGATATCGCAGGACGCGGCAACGGCGAGGCCGGCCCCAAGCGCCGGGCCGTTGAGCGCGCCGATCACCGGCTTCGTACACTCGCGGATGGCGTGATAGCTCTCGCGCGTTCGGCGATTGTGCTGCCATTTCTCGCCCGTATCAGCAAGGTTGCCGCGCGCGCGCATGTCGGCACCGGCTGAAAAGACCTTGCCGGCGCCGGTCAGGATCGCAACGCGGCAATCGTCCCGGTCTGAGATGCAGTCAAACACGTACGCCATTTCGACGTTGAACTGTGCGTTTTGAGCGTTGACCGGAGGTGCGTCCATCGTCACCAGCGCGACGTGATCGGTAACCTCAAGGCGAATGAGTTCGAGATCCATAAGTAGTGCCCTTGCTGAATAACGTGTGGCCCCGATTGTGGCGTAACGGGCGCCGAGCCGCGATCATCAGAGCGATCGATATTCGAAAGGTGGGGGTGTTGATACAAGTAAAAAGTTAGGATCAGAAGTCATGGCTGTGCTTGGCCAAAAAATCGCATTCCAGGGATACGGGGCGATCAGCGTCCGCGTCCTAGTAGATTTTATTTAAGCGGCCGATGACCGCCCCGTGCAGGGTTTATCGCAGAACCGCCCAGCATTAAAGTGCGGCTGCCTGGGATTTTCACCCAGGTGCGAGCGGGGAGCGTTGCTGTCAACGCGGACGTGCGTCGTCCGCGCGCAACCTGCAACCCGCCCCCTCTGTTGGTCGCCACCGGTCAGCGGCCCCTGAATGGACGGGATGAAGAGAGTGTAGCGGGGACTTTGGGAGCGGGGATAATTTAGTTTGTGGTTAGAGCGTCGATTGCCTGCAACGGGGCTACTTGCCGACGTTTTGGATGATATCCACCATCTCACGATAACCGCGGGCCGTGGCGAGTTGAATTGGCAGTTGACCACTGCGATCAGTAATTTTCGTGTTTGCGCCACCGGCAACAAGTGCGCGAACCGTCTCTGTATGCCGTTTCCCGCCGTCGCCCAGAACAATTGCTTCGATGAGTGCCGTCCAGCCGAGATTGTTGACATGATCGAGTGGAGCGCCCGCTTTAATTAGCTCCTGAACAACCTCGACGTGGCCAAGATGTGCGGCAGCAATGAGTGCCGTCCCATCGTAGACGCTGGTGATGTTGCCAGGGTTGCCACCCAAGCGTATTGCTAGTGCCACAAGTTTCGCGTCGCCGGCAACCGCGGCGATTGTGATAATATCGTACTTGTCGTTCTCCAATAGGTTTGGGTTTGCGCCAATCTTCACCAGAGCTGCAATGGCTTCATTGTGAGATGCAAAAGTTGCGACGTGCAAAGGTGTGCGGCCAGCAGCATCTCGATTGTTTGGGTCCAGGCCCGCCGACTTAGCCAGCTGCTGGATCTCCGCAACGTTACCGTGCCACGCTGCCGCGTGCAGGCCGGTGTAGCGTGAGGCTTGCTTTGCTGTCGGCCCCGTCTGTGCGAGCGCCATCGGCACAAAGCAACAGTTTACGAGCATGAAACTCACGGCGAAGTAGAAGGCCTGCCAATTCGGTCTAAGCCGTGCTCCTGCACCTGGTTGTCTCATTTCATGCGCCAATCTCTGAAATGCAATCCATGCCGATTGCTGACCTTACTGTTTTGGAAGTTGCAATTGTCTGGGTCTCTCAGCTCGGTTCCATTGCCAAAGGGTATCGTCATGCTTAATCGCAATCGTGGTCCGAGATCCTGCAGCCACCGCAGCAACTTCCTTCAGAACGCTGACTGGCTCGGGACCATAGCCGCTTCCCCATGCCATCAGCGTACCATCTATGCGGATAGCCAGCGAATGCGAGGAGCCGGTTGCTATATGCCAAGCACCGGACATGATCTTGCTCCATCTCACCGCCTTGTCGCCAAGGCCATGTTTGCCGACTGGGCCGTAAATATTGCCACCCGTTCCAAGAACCTCGCCATTAGTCTTGAGCATGATTGCATGCCCGGTATGGGCGGCAATTTGTGCTGCGCCCGTTGCCGTCTGAACAAACTGATCTTTTGGCTTGAGGCGGCCATCACCGTATTGCCCTCGATGGGCGCTCCCCTTCACGAACAATGCGCCAGTTGATGTGATGTAGTAGTTTGCTCCATCACCGACGGCTGCGCGCACAACACGACTTGCTATACGGCGTTTTGATTTGCGCCCGACCAGCCACAGCGTGCCTTCATTTGTAATCGCCAACACGCCGCTTTGGCCGGCAGAGAATACTTTGATATCCGTCATCAAGACGATGTGCGGGCCGGTTTTTCCGCGAAAGCTTATCAGTTGTCCGGCCTTGTTGAGTACATAGTATCTATCGCGCCCCACGCCGACCTGAGCTGCGTTAATCGGAATTTCAACCAGTTGGCTTTTCCCCTCCCAGACATAAACCTTTCCCGCAATGATCGCCATCTGCCGATCGTAATATGCAGCAAGCCTTGGAGATGAGCTGTCGGCGCAGGCGGGGCCAACGAAGGGCATTGCCAGCAGCAATAGTCCGAAACCGAAACTTCTCATTCGGCTAGTAGCAAAACAGATAGAGCCGGTGCCACAAAACCCCATTTCACGGTCCTCCTGATTTGAACACAAACTTTGCGCGCCGCGGGAATTCAAAGGGGCCCCCATTGGCGGACGCCACTACGATGCCGGTCATGACCCAGCAGAGCAAATCTATTTCAGGGCTCCATTCGAGCAGGCATGCGAAAGTTTTAGCGGATAACGGGTGTCAGCGCAGTTCGCTATCGCCTGATGGTTGGCCTGTGCAGAGCGTCAATGTTAGGAAATGGGCCCATCCCGAGAGGCTCGCCCTGAGAGGTCCAGTTTGAGTATATCTCGACTGTAGTCGGGACGGGACTGGAAATGCTATGTTGCGATCGGGTCTTTCAATGGAGCACTCGGTTCAAGCTTGAGAGGATGCGACAGCGCCGGATGCGGTGGCCATATAGAGTGCCCCAGATCGGTGAAGTAGATTTGCAGAAATTGAAGACAGCAGTAAATTGGCGCGGAGGTGAATGATGACCTGGTTGGCAATGCTCGCAGGCTCGATCGCGATCTTTTTGATTGGCGCGTATTTCTTTCGATCCGGCAGAGTAAGAATCGTTAGGTGGTACGTGGCGGCAACCTTCATATTGTTCGTTGTGTATTTCATGAATGTCGCGCTGATTTTTGGACCACAGTACCTGCCATGGCCTAAGTACCTGCTGCTGGCGTTTCTGCCCTGCACGTTGATATTGATCATTTGGGCCATCCAACGGGATCGCAACGACGTTTTGGGCAAGCCCGAGGATCGCGAGGCCGCAGCGGCCGCGGCTATCGTCTATGGTGCCGGCAGTTATGCAGAAGCCGGTGACCTTGGCGGCGGCATGGACTCGCAATAGACGTCCCATATCGCTGCGATGCTCATCTACTGGAAATAGGCACCGCCGTTGACGAGATAGCATTGCCCGGTGGTGAAGCCAGCATTCTCGCTGGCGAGATAAACGGCGAGGCTTGCGACTTCTTGCGGCTCACCGCTGCGTTGGATCGGTTGGAAGTCGAAGACGCCTTTGGACTTGTCCTGGAACTCATCACGCTCAACATCAATGTGACCAGGGCCGATGCAGTTGGCGGTGATGTTGCTGCTGCCGTACTGTTTCGCGAGGCCGCGCGTAAAACCGACGACGCCGAGCTTGACCATTGCCTTGCCCGGATAGGAACCAAGATAGGGCGCGTAGCCAGAAAAATTGACGATGCGGCCCCAGTTGCGCTCGATCATGTGTGGGACGGCGGCTTTGCACATGAAATAAGGGCCGTTCAGATTGACGGCGATGTTGTGCATCCAGGTGTCGACCGGTTCGCTGAGCAGGTCGCCCTCTGAGCGGAAGACAGCGTTGTTGACCAGAACGTCGATGCGCCCGAACTTGTCGTGAGCCTGCGCAACGAAGCGTTCGACGGCAGCATAGTCGGTGACATCGACTTGCTCCGCCATAACCTTGGCGCCGGCTTTTTCGGCGTTGGCCGCGGTGGTGGCGAGACCATCAAGGTTGCGGCTGGTGCAAATCGCGAGATTGGCCCCTTCTTCGGCAAACATCACCGCCATTTGCCGGCCAATGTTTCGTGCGGCGCCGGTGATCAATACAGTGCGCCCTTCCAGTCCTGTTTTCATGTGTTCCCACCAGCTAGCTCTGAGAGCGACGGTATGTATCGCGGTTGAACTCAGGAAACTGGCCGACACGGGCCAAAAACTCAAGCGGGCTGACATCTCACCTGTGCTTAATCGTGATTGCATCGAAGCGGTTAGGATGTAGGATCAGGTGTCAACGGCATGCCAGCTCATTCGGTGTTCGCAAAACCGAACGCTGGGCGAGCTTCCTGATTTGATCGGAACGCCGATGTTCGAACGTATGATCGCGAACCATTCCTGGCGCCACTTAGTGGACTCGTTGGCACGCACTGCGGCAGCGACAATGATCGCGGTGCTGCTCATTCCTTTACTGGTGATCGAGGTCGGCGCCACTGGCTATCAAATCAGATACGCAGGCAAAGACGGTGACGGCGATCAGGATGTCACGATGGTGTTGCAGTTGGCGCTGCAGTCGACGCGGCACCAGCTTCGCGCCGCACGGCAGAAATGCGACGCCTACGCGACCGAAGCCAAGCATGACGATGTCGCGAGCGTTGTGGCTCTGGCCAATTGCTTCAAGAACGGTGTTGGCCGCCCCAAGAGCTTGCTGCGTGCGAAACGACATTTCGAAACAGCAGCAGCTCACGGCAGCGCGGCGGCACACTTGGCGCTTGGCCAGTTCTATCGCGATGGCCGGGTCGTATCGAGAGATCTGCGACAGACGGCCGATCATCTCCGCAAAGCAGCAGACGCAGGCCTGCCGGCCGCGATGGTCGAATATGGTCTTGTGTTGTTGCGCATGAAACAGAACCGCCGGATTGCGTGCAATTGGTTCGAACGAGCAGCTGAAGCAGGCGAGCGTAACGGTATGCGATTGCTTGGAGACTGTCACGCCCGCGCGATTGGCGGCCGCAGCGACAGATCGCTTGCACGCAAACTCTATCGACAGGCGGCGTTGTTGGGCGATCGCACGGCGCTTCTCAAACTGACAGGGCATGTCTTCAAAGGGATCGGCGCCGACATTGCAGCTGCAGAGGGCTGTGACTGGGCAACCGAAGCGGCTGCCCGTGATAACCAGGCAGCTTCCGTAGCGTTTGCCTATTGCCTGAGCGTGATCCGCTGAAGCACGACATGCTGTAGGCAGCATTTCTGGCGCCCGTCCGAGACAGTTCGACCGACGGCGCAGATGCCGCATCATTGCGGTGGAAGTGGCTGCCCATATAGAGCGCAGGAGGTGCCGGCGATGGAAGAACTCGTTCTTGCCCGGATACAGTTCGCGGCGAACATTTCGTTTCACATCCTCTTCCCGACGATCACGATCGGGCTTGGCTGGGTGCTCCTGTTTTTCAAGCTGCGCTATGGCGCCTCCGGCGATGAACGCTGGATCGAGGCCTACCGCTTCTGGGTAAAAGTTTTCGCGCTTTCGTTCGCACTTGGTGTGGTTTCCGGCATAACGATGAGCTTCCAGTTTGGGACCAACTGGCCTGGGTACATGGAGAAAGTCGGCAATATCGCTGGGCCGTTGCTCGCGTACGAGGTTCTGACGGCATTCTTTCTGGAGGCGGTGTTCATTGGCATCATGCTGTTTGGTGCCTCCCGCGTGTCGAACTGGCTGCACACGGTCGCGACCTTCTGCGTGGCGTTCGGCACCACCATGAGTGCGTTCTGGATTATCGTGCTTAACTCCTGGATGCACACACCAGTTGGCTTTGAGCTGCGAGACGGCGTCGCGCATGCGACTGACTGGTGGGCGATTGTGTTCAACCCGTCGATGCCCTATCGGCTGACGCATATGTTGATGGCGAGCGGTCTGACTGTGGCGTTTCTGATCGCCGGGCTGTCTGCTTTGCGGCTGTTGATGGGCGATCGTTCAGATAGCCCGCGGCTTGCGCTGAAGGTCGGCGTCTATCTGGCGGCAGTCCTCATACCATTGCAGATTTATGCAGGCGATCTCCACGGTCTCAATACGCTTGAGCATCAGCCACAGAAAATCGCGGCGATGGAGGCCAATTGGGAAACGCGCTCCAATGTGCCGCTTTTGTTGTTCGCGATCCCGGATCAGGCGCAGCGCAAAAACCATTTCGAGATCGGCGTGCCCAATGGTGCCAGCTTGATCCTCAAGCACCGTGGTGATGGCGTTGTGCCTGGCCTCAATGATTATGTCTCAGCGGACGGCAAGCCGCTGCATCCGCCGGTTGCCGCCGTGTTCTGGTCATTTCGTGTGATGGTTGGCGTTGGCATGTTGATGCTGCTGGTCTCGTGGTTCGCGGCGTGGAGCCTGCGCGGGGCTGGCGCCGCTGCCATCTCGCCCTGGTTGTTGCGAGGGCTGGTCGCGATGACATTTTCCGGTTGGGTCGCCACGCTCGCCGGCTGGTATACAACCGAGATCGGACGGCAGCCCTGGCTCGTGCAAGGTGTCCTGACCACGGCGGAAGCCGTTGGGCCTGTGTCGGCGCCGCTAATTTTGTCGACGCTGATTGTTTATCTGATCATCTATGCGGTGCTGGCTGTGTCGTACATTGCAGTGCTGGTGCATTTATCGCGCAAGGCGGCGGAAGGCTCAGGCGGTGGGCCCGCCACAGGGCTCGCGGCTGTGACGGATTAAAGGGAGGCAGGACGCTCATGACACTGTTCGGTGATCCAGCCATCTGGCTGCCGGTGGCATTTGCCGGGATTCTCGGTGTATCGATCCTGCTCTACGTCATCCTCGATGGATTCGACCTCGGCGTTGGCATCTTGCTGCCGCTCGCCGATGACGCGGAAAAAGATCGTATGATCGCCTCGATCGGTCCGTTCTGGGATGCCAACGAAACTTGGCTGGTCCTGGGCGTCGGCATTTTACTCGTGGCGTTTCCGACGGCACACGGTGTCATTTTAACGGCGTTGTATCTGCCGGTTGCAGTGATGCTGGTTGGGCTCATTTTGCGCGGTGTCGCATTTGAGTTCCGTATCAAGGCGCCGCTTGAGCGTAAATCAATTTGGAACTGGACGTTCTTTGCGGGCTCGCTGATGACGGCATTGGCGCAGGGGCTGATGCTCGGTCTCTATATTATGGGGCTGGAGATCACGCTGATAAACGTGGCGTTCGCTTTGTTGATGGCACTGTGCGTGGTTGGCGGATACGCGTTTATCGGGGCGACCTGGCTCATTTTGAAAACTGAGGAGGCCCTGCAAACCAAGGCGCTCATCTGGGCCCGGTTCGGACTGTTTGGCGCGGCGTTCGGATTGGCAGCCGTATCGCTGGCAACGCCGTTCGCGAGCGATCGCATATTCGACAAATGGTTTTCGATGCCGGCTTTTGTGGCACTGGCGCCGCTGCCGATCGTTTCAACCGGTTTGCTCGTCGTGCTGTGGTTGTCGTTGCGACATCTCTCAGTGAGCGAAAACCGAGCTGGTGACTGGGTACCGTTTACGGCGGCGGTCGCGCTGTTCGTGATCGCGTTCGTCGGGCTGGCGTACTCATTCTATCCGTATATTGTGCCGGAAAAGCTGACCATCTATGACGCGGCAAGCGCACCGGAAAGCCTGATGATCATCCTGGTTGGCACGTTAGTCGTGATGCCGGTGATCTTGGGGTATACGGCACTGTCGTATGTTATCTTCCGAGGCAAGGCGACCGAGCTGCGTTACGATTGACAGCGTTGACGTGCAGCCGCGATCGCACAAGCCTATGGGCATAGCGTTTGGGACATAACGTCTGGCTAGATGCCGAATCCGACGAACGGAGACACTATCAGTGAGATCGCAGGTGGGCCGGCAACGAGTTGCTTGGCAAAGCGTCGTCGCTTTGGCGCTGGCTGCGTTTGTGACCATGGGCTCGGCACACGCTGAGACGGCGCTCGTCGCGGCGGCATCGAACTTCTCTGAGGCGGCCACGCGAATAACGGATGATTTCGAGATTGAAAGCGGTCACCAGATTAAGGTTTCGCTTGGCTCGACGGGAAAGCTCTACGCGCAAATTCGGGCAGGCGCGCCGTTCGACGTGCTGTTGGCTGCCGATCAAAGGAGTCCTGAAAAGCTCGCAGTAGAAGGTCTTGCTATCGCGGCCTCGCGGTTCACCTATGCTGTCGGTCGGCTGACGTTGTGGAGCGCGAACCCGAAGCGTGTTGCGGGTGACGCCAAGACACTGCTGGCCAACCCGGCCATCCGGGCGATCGCGATTGCCAATCCGGCGCTCGCGCCATACGGCTTGGCTGCTCGTCAGGCTCTGCAGAAGCTTGGGGTTTGGCAGCAGTTGGGTTCGCGTATCGTCACGGCGGAAAATGTCGGGCAGGCCTTTGCGCTGACAGCAACCGGCAATGCGGAGCTTGGTTTCGTTGCGACGCCACTGTTGGAGGGCAAGCGTGGCAAGGCGCTCGGTGGCAGCCGTTGGGAGGTGCCAGTGCAACTGCACGCGCCAATCCGGCAGGACGCAGTGTTGTTGAAGCGAGCTGAAGCCAATAAGGCGGCCCGAGACTTTCTGGTGTTCCTGCGCGGCGCAAAGGCGCGCGCAATCATGGCGCGACTGGGGTATAATTCGGCGACCGAATAAGGATACGCCGCGTGGGACCGATTACACTTACATTGCTGCTTGCCGGCACAACGACGATTGCCTTGTTGATCGTCGGCACGCCGCTTGCCTGGTGGCTGGCGTTTACCAAGTCTCGGGCTAAACCGGTCATCGAAGCGATCACGGCCCTGCCACTGGTGCTGCCGCCAACGGTGCTTGGTTTCTATCTGCTGATCTTGATGAGCCCGACAGCACCGCTTGGCGGCTTCTGGCTCAATCTCACAGGGACGACGCTGACATTCTCGTTTATCGGTCTCGTCGTGGCGTCGATGCTCTATTCGTTACCGTTTATGGTGCAGCCGCTGCAGGCTGCCTTCGAGGGCATCGGCAAGGCACCGCTTGAAGCCGCCGCCATGCTGCGGGCTTCGCCGTTGGATGCGTTTATCACGGTTGCTATTCCAGCCGCGGCGCGTGGTTATCTGACAGCGATAGTGCTGACGTTTGCGCACACCATTGGCGAGTTTGGTGTGGTCCTGATGGTTGGCGGCAATATTCCGGGCCGCACGAAGGTGATATCGATCGCGATCTATGAGCACGTTGAGCGCATCAATTACGCAGAGGCGCATATGCTCTCAGGCGGACTACTGGCGTTCTCGTTTGTCGTGCTGCTGTTCGTCTATACGGTCAACCGCCGTTATCCAGTACGGGTGGGTTAGCTCGTGAGCAACACGTCCAGTCAGCTGACTTTCGATGTCGCTCTTGCGCGGCCGGAATTCTCAATCGATGTCGCGCATGAGTTGGCGCTTGATGGCATCACCGCGCTCTACGGCCAGAACGGGTCCGGCAAGTCGACCTTGTTGCGCATTATCGCCGGGTTGGAGCCAACGGCGCGCGGACATATTCGTTTCAATGGCGAGGTGTGGCAGGCGGGTGATCCCAAAACGATGATGCCGGCACATAAACGTGGCATCGGCTTTGTCTTTCAGAACCCACGCCTGTTCGCGCACCTAAGCGTTGCCGGCAATCTCGCGTTTGCTGAAAAGCGCGCGGCCGTAGTGGCGCCGGGGATGGAACCGCCAATCACGCGCGACGCGGTGATTGATGCGCTGGATCTAGATGGCCTGTTGGAGCGTTCAGCCGACGCGCTCTCCGGCGGTGAACGTCAACGTGTGGCGCTTGGCCGAGCGCTGCTCTCGAACCCGCGATTGATGTTTATGGATGAGCCTCTGTCTGCGATCGACAATCGGCGCCGCCATGAGATCCTCAATTACATTGCGCGGTTGCCGGCTCTGTTCGGCATTCCGACGGTGTATGTCACGCATGCCCTCGACGAGGTTGTTCGTCTCGCCGATCACATGCTGGTGCTGTCCGGCGGCAAGCTTGCTGCCAGCGGTCCGGTTGAAGACATCCTCGGTCGTCTGGATCTTGGTCCCGCGACCGGTCGCTTTGAGGCGGGTGTGCTGCTGCGGGCGCGGGTCAAGTCGCATGACACGGCCTACCAACTCACCGCGCTGGAGCATCGGGGCGATGCCGGCGTGGCACACACGCTATGGGTGCCAGCGGTCGATGCTGCGATTGGTACTGAAGTGCGGTTGCGCATTCGAGCGCGTGACGTGACGCTCGCCACTGTCGAACCCGTAGGGCTTTCAACGCGCAACGTGTTGGCTGGCACCATTGTCGAAGTGAATGCGGAGCTCGACACGGCTTATGCCGAAACGCTCGTCGATATCGGCGGCGCACCAGTGCGTGCGCGTCTGACCCGCAAAGCTGTCGATGAATTGGGATTAGCTCCAGGCAAATCGGTCTTTGCGTTGATCAAGAGCATTTCGCTGGATCGCATTGTGCCGCTCGATTGAGCGGGGTGTCGAAGAGTGGCAACCATCGGCATGTCGATTTGCGTGGATAGCTGTGTGACGACGCGGCTCAAACCGTTACGGTCCGGGCTGGCGAACGGTATGCCTTCAATAGAGGACACAGCATGACAACACCGGACATGAAACCACTCGGCGATATCCGCGTCCTGTCGGTGACGGTATTCCTCGCAGGGCCGTTTCTTGGCATGACCCTGGCGCGCTTTGGCGCTGAAGTCATCAAAATCGAAGTGCCGGGTGGCGGCGATCCAATCCGCGGCATGGGACCGTTTGCGGGCCCGGAAGGTGTTCATTCGGAGCGCCAGACAGACGAGGACGTGTCGACACGCTATCTGAAGCGCTCCGAAGGCGTTAAGAGCGTGACGTTGAACCTCAAAGATCCGGCAGGCCGGCAGATGTTCCTCGATCTCGCCAAGCAGGCCGATGTCGTGATCGAAAATCTGTCGCCGGGCTCGATGAAGCGGCTGCAACTCGGTTATGATGACGTGGCCAAGGTCAACCCTGGCATCATCTATTGCTCGATTTCTGGTTATGGCCAGACGGGACCGTACAAAGATCTCGCCGCGCACGATTACCAGATCCAGGCGATGTCGGGCATCATGGATATGAATGGCGCAGCTGACGGTCCGCCAACCCGCGTCGGGTTTTTTGTCGGCGATCTGGTGACGCCATTGTTTGCGGCGTATTCGATCCTCGGTGCGTTGCGGCATCGCGAGAAGACCGGCAACGGGCAATATCTTGATGCGTCGATGATGGATACGCTAGCAAGCTTGATGTTCATGGAGACAATCGAAGACGCGGTCCACGAAGGCAAGACGTTACGAGCTGGCAACGATGGTCGTGGCGATCCGACCGGCCTTTATCGCCTGACTGACGGTGACGTCTTCATAACGGTTGGTACGGCGGCGCGTTGGAAAAATCTATGCAACGCGATTGGCGCCGAAGAAGTATTTGCCAATCCGCGCTACGCAACCGCCAGCGATCGGACTATGCATGTCGGCGAGCTACGCCACGAAATCCAATCTCGGCTGGGCAAGTTGGACTGTGCGGCCGCGACGGAATTGCTTGAAGCAGCCAGCATTCCGACGGCACCGGTGCGCACGCTCCCAGAAGTGATGGCGGACGATCATTTCCGCGATCGCGGCACGTTGCGCCCGATGTATCGCGCAGGCGTTGACGCGCCCGTTGAGCGCGGTGTGATGTCCGGCTTTCCTGTGACGTTCTCTGGCGGCGAGCTACCGGCCCTCGAAGGCGGCGCGCAACTCGGTGCACACAGCGAAGAAGTTTATGACGCGCTGCTGGGATTGGACGCGGCAACGCTGGCAGAGTTGCGGAAAAAAGGCGTGGTTTGAGGGAGCTGGCATGAGCGATCCATTGTTCGACGTTTCAGGAAAGTCGATCGTCATTGCCGGCGCATGTGGCGGTTTGGGAAGTGCGATTGCGCGGATGCTGGGCGAGCGTGGAGCGCACCTCACGCTGACTGATAGGGATCATGCGGCACTGGAAAAGCTGTCCGACACGATAGCGGGCAAAGTAGCGTGTTTCGAAATCAATGTCGTCGACGAGACTGATACGATCGCGGTTTTGCAGTCGGCTTCTGATACCTATGGTGGCATTGATGTTCTGATAAATGCGACGGGCGCGTTTGTCACCGGCCCGGCCGATCAACTCGCCGCTGAGGACTTCCGACACACGTTTGATGTGAATACAACTGGTGCCTTCCTGCTGTCGCGGGCGGCGGCCAAGCATATGTCGAGCGCCGGTGGCTCGATCGTCCACATCGCGTCTGTATCGAGCATCGTTGCCAACCCGAATTACGCGGCTTACGCGACGTCAAAAGCAGCATTGTCGCAACTTGTTCGCGTTCTTGCGCGGGAATGGGCGCCGCAAAACATTCGGGTGAACGCAATTGGCCCGGCGATGACGGAAACGCCGCTGACAACAGCGCATCTCGCTGGGAATTCGTTTCGTGATCAAGCGCTGAGCGTCATCCCGATGGGCCGGTTGGGCCAGCCTGAGGATCTGCTCGGAACGATCCTGCTGCTTTGCACATCTGGCGGCAACTATATCACTGGCCAGACGATCTACGTTGATGGTGGACGTACGCTCGTGTGAGTGAGTGGCCGGATCTCACAGAAACCGGCCGCCGCGCTCCAACACTTCGATTTCGTAGCCATCAGGGTCAGCAATGAAGAAAAAGCGCGCAATCCGCTCGCCGTCCGGTGCGAAATCAACAATCTTGCGCGGTGCTAGTCCGAGATTGATGAGCCGATCATGCTCGGCTTGCAGGTCCTCGACAGAGACAGCGAGATGGCCGTAGCCATTGCCCAGTTCATAGGGCTCTGTGTGGTCTTTGTTGAGTGTCAGCTCCAATTCGAAGCCGGTATCTGGATTGCTCATGTAAACGAGCCGGAACTTTTCAAAGTCGAGAGTGTCAGCCACGGTAAGACCGAAGGCCTTTGAGTAGAAGTCTATCGACCGCGCGTCATCAAGAACGCGGATCATGGAGTGGATCATCTTTGCCATGTGAGGCCTCTCGGGATTGAATCTGTGCGCACTATAGCCGGCTGTTCGTAGATGAGCGAGGGAGGGATGAATGGCGAAAACAGCCTTGCGGGATCAATCATTCCAAGTCTACCTTGGTTGCGTGTTCGACTGGGTAGCCGGGCAGAAAAGCAAAACAAAACGATCCGAAAAGGGCGTGCCACATGCGCAATATCTCATTTGGATGGTTCCTGCCGACGTTCGGCGACACGACGGCTTTTGGTGATGAGACAGCGCGGATTCCGCCAGGTAATGCATTGTTTGACGATGTCGCTGCCGCAGCTGATGAAGGCGGTTTTCAATATCTCCTCATGCCCGTCGCGCCGAACTGTTGGGAAGCGACAATTCTAGGCTCCTACTACGCGGCGCTCACAAAACGCATTGCGCCACTGATCGCGATCCGTTCCGGCTATGTGAACCCGACCCAGTCCGCCAAGATGTTTGCGACGCTTGATCAGATCTCCGGTGGACGCGCTGCGATTAATCTGATTGCCGGCATCAGCGATGCCGATACGCTTGCCGACGGCATCCCTGACGATAAGACCGCGCGCTACGAAAAGATGGCCGAGGAAGCCGATATCATGAAGCGGTTGTGGGCAAGCAATGAGCCGATCGGCTATGAGGGCAAGCACTACAACGTCAATCAGGTGATCGACACGAAACCATTGCAGAGCCCGCACCCACCGTTCTTTCTTGGCGGCGGCTCGAAGCAGGCAGCAGCTGTTTCGGCAGCACACAGCACAGTGCACCTGTTTTGGGGTGAGCGGCCCTCCACGATTGGCGAAAAGATCATCGAGCTGCGCGAGAAGGCAGCGGTGCATGGCCGGCAAGACATCATCCAGTTCGGCATGCGCATGCACGTGATTTGTCGTGACAGCAACGATGAAGCCTGGGAAGCCGCCCACGACCTCATTCGAAATGCGCCGCGTCTCCAGCAGGTTGAAGCATTTGGCAGCAACAAAGACGCGATCGCCGATGTGGCGAGAACGTCCGAGGCCAACCGGCAAGTTTGGAAATTGCTCGAAGAATCCGGCAATGACATGAAAATCCATCCGCACATCTGGACGGGCATCTCAACGGTTCGTGTTGGCGCTGGTATTGCAATTGTTGGCGGCCCAAAAGAGGTCGCACAAACAATTGAGGAATACATCGAGGCTGGCTGCACGTCGTTATGTTTTTCAGGCTATCCGCATGCCGGCGCCGCGCGAGATTTCTCCGAAAAGGTGATGCAGCCGCACTTTGCATCGCGTTTGCAGGTTGGCCTGCCACAAGACCAGACGCATTAAGTCGCGACGATCACGACTTACAAACAACGGAGACGGACGTTATGGACATCGGATTTATCGGCCTTGGCACCATGGGGCTTTCGATGGCGCGCAATCTCGTTGCGGGCGGGCACCGTGTCGTTGGCTACGATGTCAGCCAAAGCGCGATTGATAGCCTCGTCGCTGATGGCGGACATGCGGCGGACAGCGCTGAGGCAACCGCACGCGGAGCGGAAATTGTTGTCACGATGTTGCCGAACGGGAGCATTGTCGAAGACGCCCTTTTGGGTGCCGCAGCAGCAGCCTTAAAACCTGGCGCCGTTGTCATCGATATGTCGACAATTCACCCCCTTGAGACTGACCGTATTCGCGCGCGGCTGGGTGAATTGAGCATTGCGATGGTTGATGCGCCGCTCGGGCGGACAGCGGCCGAAGCCAAAACTGGTAAATCGCTCATCATGGCCGGCGGATTGCCAGAGCATCTTGAGCAATGCGGACCGATCTTTGACTGTATCGGTGATACTGTTGTCGATTGCGGTGGCCCTGGCATGGGATCGCGCATGAAGATCGTCAATAACTTCATGACGACAACGCTGAATGTACTGACGGCAGAAACACTGTCACTTGCTGAGAGCGTCGGGCTGAACGTGGACACGGCTATCGAAGTGATGAGCGGCACACCGGCCGGACGTAGTCATATGCTAACGACCTATCCAGCCAAGGTCCTGAACGACGATCTATCTCCTGCGTTTATGATCGATCTTGCGCGAAAAGACTTAGATATCGCGATTGATCTGGCAGCAAAGCAAAAGACACCGCTGACCATCGGGAGCGCTGCTATGAATACATACAACGCGGCGCAAGCGGATGGTCGCGGCGCGCAAGATTGGACAGCCGTCCTCGACATGCTCCGTAAAACACGCGGCTAAGTAATTTTTGAACAAGGTTTACGCTAGATCGCTTGATCCTGCGATAATCTCGTCTGTAATTTTTGTGATGGCAATGTCATCGAGTTCGAAGCTTGGAGAGAGCTGGCTGTTCTTATCATAAAACGCGACCTCGGCTGGGCTCAGCATTTCGGATATTTCTGCTGTTCGGTGTCAGATAAGGCTCGTTGCGACGATTAAAAGAGCGTCAACGAGATCGCGAAACCGGCTCTGTTATCAATGCTGCCGGACTGTAAGGCATGCTTGCATTCTGTGTTAGGTGAGCAATCGTCAGAGAAATGTAATCGCTTACATTAATTCTTGCTATTGCCGACCGGCTCTATAAGTTAGAAGCGCCGGTTGATAGGTCCATCCACCGTCATGGCTGATTTTCTCCCGGCAATGTGACGCTTAAATTCACGAGTGAGTATAAGCGCTTGCACAAACGGTACTTCTGCTCACGCTTGAGTAGCGGGCCCTAAAAAGCGTTGGAGGAAGCATGACGAAAAAACTATTCAGCAGTGCAATTGCCCTTGCGGCAGCCGCAGCATTGACTGTCGGCGCGGCTGGCACGGCTCAAGCTGCGAAGATCATGAAGCTCGGCTTCGCGCTCGCGAAAAACACGCCATACGACACTTACGCTGAGGTTTTCAAGAAAGACCTCGAAGCGCGCACTAAGGGTGCCGTCAAGGTTAAGAATTTCTGCTGCTTTAAGATGGGCGGCGAGCAAGAGATGTTCAAGAAGCTTCAGCTCGGTACGCTGGATGCAACAATCATCGCGCAGAACAATGCCGGTCCGTTCTTCCCGAAGATCGACCTCTTGGTGTTGCCATACATGCTCCAGAACCTGAAGCATGGTGAGAAGGTTGTTGATGGTCCGGTTGGCCAGATGATCTGGAAAGATATGGCCAAAGAGACCGGCGTGCATCTCGTCAAGATCACGTTCGTGTCGTTCCGGCATATCTACAATTCAAAGACCGCGATCAACAGCATCAAAGACTTTGGTCCTTTGAAGTATCGCGTGCCAAAGAACGTCGTGATGGTTGACACCTACAAGGCGTTCGGTTCCGACCCTGTGCCGCTGGCGTGGTCTGAAACGCTGACAGCTGTGCAAACCGGCACTGTTGATGGTGGCGACCTGCCAATCGACGTAATCTATAGCCAAAAGTTCCACGAAGTAGCGAAACACATCGCAATGACAGGCCATTTCGCTCTGACGCCTCCGTTCTTCGTCAGCGACAAGTTCATGTCGAAGCTTTCGGCTGAAGAAAAAGCTGCTGTCTATGCTTCTGCTGACGTCGCAGCCATCGCAGCGCGCAAGCAGGTTGCTGAAAAAGAAGCCAGCATCATTGCTAAGCTGAAGAAAGATCACGGCGTTAAGTTCACCTCGCCAGATACGGCACCGTTCATCGCAGCTGCTGCAAAGGTTCATGCAGAGTTCGCGAAAAAGCGCGGTGGTGATTACACCAAGCTGATCGACGCAATCAACGGCGCTGCGAAGTAATTCGTAGTTTCTTTAAGGCGGCAGCGCACAGCTGCCGCCTTTTTTGATATCTGAGATGTCTGTGTGAAGACACGAGCCGTCAGCGGCCCGTGCGGGGGGAATATGCTCAAATTTATTGATAAGCATTTCGAAGAGGTGATCGCAGGCGTCGGGCTTCTCGTCATGTCCAGCATGGTGTTTGCCCAGGTCGTTATGCGTTACGCATTCGAGACGCCGATGTCTTGGTCGGATGAGATCGCCGTCTACTGCATGCTGTGGTCCGTATATCTATCGGCGTCATGGGCTGTGCGTGAACGAGCCCATATCCGCGTTCTTAATCTGATCCAAATGTTCCCAAAGCCGCTATCGACATGGCTGATGTATCTCAGTGATTTTGTCTGGTTTGTGGTTTCCGCTTTCATCACCTGGCAAGGCATCATTCTGCACATGTCGCTATGGGAGCGCCCGTATCATTCGCCGGTGCTCGACATCGATCAAAAATGGCCGTATCTCGTCGTTGCTGTCGGCTTCGGCCTCATGACATTCAGGCTGATGCAAGTCTATTACCGCCACTTCAAGCATGGAGACCCGCTGCTCCCCGATCTTGAAGCGTCTGCGGAGTTTCACCCATGAGCGAAGTCCTGATGATGTTTATGGTCCTCATTGGGGCCCTCGCTATCGGTGTGCCGATTCCAATCGCGGTCTGCATTGGTACGCTGTTCGGTTACTGGTTGATTGACACGCCGTTCGTCGCACTCGCACAGGCGATGTATACCGGCATCGAGCCAATTCCGTTGATGACGGTACCGCTGTTTGTCTTTGCTGGCGCGCTAATGGAGCGCGGCGGTCTGGCTGACCGCATCGTTGCGATCGCGCAGTCTCTGGTTGGTAGCTATTCCGGTAGTCTTGGCATCGTTGCTGTGCTCGGTTGCACGTTCTTTGCAGCCCTATCAGGTTCGGGCCCGGCGACAACAGCCGCCATCGGCGCCGTCATGGTGCCAGCAATGATCCGCCAGAAATACGATGGTGCCTTTGGTGGTGCGATCGTTGCCTCCGGTGGTGCGCTTGGCAGTCTCATTCCACCAAGTAATCTCATGATCATCTATGGCATCGTGTCGGACAACTCGATCCCACGGCTGTTCCTGGCGGGCATCCTGCCTGGCATTCTTGCCAGCATCCTGCTGATGGTCTGCACGTGGCTCGTTGCCAGATACAAAGGCTACGGCTCTGAGACGACACCGTTCCTCTGGTCGCGCGTGTGGCAGGCTTCGTGGCATGGAAAGTGGGCGATCGGCGCGCCCGTCGTTATCCTCGGCGGCATCTATTCGGGCATCTTCACGCCAACAGAGGCGGCATCTGTCGCGGTGTTCTATGCGGCATTTGTCGGCAGCGTTATTCATCGTGAATTGAACTGGGAGAAGCTCGTCCACTGCATGAAGATCACGGCGATGATCTCAGGCACGGTCGTGATCATTCTAGGCCCGGCGAAAGCGTTCGGTGAATTGATGAGCCTGATGGACGTGCCGGAAATGATCGGTGGCTTCCTGGTAGGCTTCACTTCAAGTCAGTTCGTGCTGTTGATGATCATTGCAATCATCTTGATATTCACGGGCATGTTCTTGGAGTCGATCGCGCAGATCATTCTGCTGACACCGCTGATGCTGCCAATCGTCGTATCGGTCGGTGTCGACCCGATCGTGTTTGGCATTCTGATGGTGATCGCTTGCGAGATCGGGTTCTTGACGCCGCCTGTTGGCGCCAACTTGTTCGTGGCGGCAAGGCTGACGAACCTAGGGATCGACAAGATCTCGTATGCCGTGATCCCGTTCCTGTTCACTTACATGATCGTGATCGTCATGATCTCGCTGTTCCCAGAGATCGTGATGACATTGCCCAATGCCTTCTACGGGGTCGCGAAGTAGACACAACACATCGTGGCAGCCTCCCATTCAGGGGCTGCCACGAAGTTGAGGGCTAACTGCGCTTTGCGCCAGGATTAACGCCCCATCCCTCAAGAGGTTTGGCGGGTCTGGTCGGTAGACCATGATGGCGGCTTCGGTCGAAAATCGGCAAGCCACTTGCCAGCATCGAATGGAAGAACCACATCATCGCGTTGGTGACTTCCTGAGGCCGCTCTCGGGTAACAAAATGCCCACTATCAAGAACCAGAATTGCTTCCAGCCCCGGCACGTGCTCCTCCATGCCGCGCGCGTATTCAATCGGCTGGCGTGGATCGTGTTCGCCGTGAATGTAGAGCACCGGCATTGTGAATTTTGAATAATCGACCGGCTCGCTCTTGCGGATATCGCGGAAATAGCGCGGTACGGCTTCAGCGACGCCTGGATAGGCAAACTCCTCAATGATCTCCTTGATCTCGGTTTCGTCCGGCCGCGTCTCCGGCTTGCAGGAGGTGTCGAACCAGACGCGCACGAACGCGTCCGCGTTACGCATCAGGCCGGTTGCCTTCTCCGGGTTTTTACCGTTCCATTGATGGTGCAGCGAGTTGCGCGCATCATAGCTGTGCAGCGATAGGCAGCAGCGCACGTAGCGTTCGACACGGTCGGGCACGAGGTTGCAGACGTTGTCGCCAATCATCACGCCCCAGTCATGGCCTGCGAGGTGAAACGTATCGACGCCGAGATGATCGAGCAGGTCGACAACGTCACGGGCGACATTGCTGCCGGAATAATCGCCCTCCGCTTTGTCCGATTGGCCGTAGCCTTTGAGGTCCAGTGCAATCACGCGAAACTGCTGGCTGAGGGCTGGCATCTGGTGTTCCCAGCAGCGCCAGCTTTCCGGTATGCCATGCAGCAACACAACCGGAGGGCCGTCGCCCGCCTCAACCCAGTGCCAGTTTAGACCGTTCACGACGGCGGTTTGATGTTTGAGTTCTGTCTCAGTCAAGCGTTTCTCTCCAACAATGATGTGTACTGCGATTAGTGTATTGGTTTGCGCATCGCGCGCACAGCTCTAAGATCGTCCGAAATGTTAACCAGCCGAGAGCAGCACCGATGCAGGACCACCAACCTGGCGACAAAATAATCTATGGCGCTTGTCAGCATGATTGTCCGGACAATTGCGCGATGGAAACACTGGTCCGCGATGGCCGTGTCGTGTCCGTCAAAGGCCGTCATGATCACCCGTTCACGCATGGTGTGTTGTGCGCCAAGGTCAGATCATTCGAAAAACGTGTTTATGCACCAGATCGCATTCTACATCCGATGCGCCGCATTGGTGCCAAGGGCGAAGGCCGCTTCGAGCAAATCAGCTGGGATGACGCGCTCGATGAAATCCGCGACCGATACAATGAGATTATCGAACAAAATGGCGCTGAGGCGATCCTGCCATTCAACTATCTCGGCTCTCAAGGCCTTCTTAATGGCATGCACGCGGGCGACCCGTTCTTTAACCGGCTCGGCGCCACAGTCGGAGAGCGCACGTTCTGCAATTCCGGCGCATCCAAAGCCTTTCGCATGGTGTGCGGCCCAACAGGCGGGCTCGACCCTGAGAGCTTCATTCATTCAAAGCTGATCATCCTGTGGGGCATCAATGTTGTGTCGACAGCGATGCACCATTGGCGGTTCGTCAAGGAGGCGATGAAAGCTGGTGCCAAGCTGATTGTGATTGATCCGCTACGCAGCCGTACGGCCGCGCGCGCTGATTGGCACGTCCGACCGCAACCGGGTAGCGATGCGGCGCTGGCGTTGGGGCTCATCCACCAACTGATTGAGACAGGTGCGATTGATGTCGACTACGTCGCGCAACACACGCTTGGGTTTGATGAGCTGAAGGCGCGCGCCGCCGAGTTTCCGTTGGAGCGAACAGCTGCTATCACTGGCTTGACACCTGATGATATCGTGGAGCTTGCAAAGGTTTACGGAGAGGCCAAGCAAAGTGCGATCCGCACCGGCGTTGCGTTGGAGCGAACACGCAATGGCCCCGACGCAGTGCGCGCGATTGCGTGCCTGCCGGCTTTGACAGGGGCGTGGCGGCACAAGGGCGGCGGGTATTTCCAGCACCCGCAAGCGCATTTTCCAATCCAGCGAGATCGTCTGACACGGCCTGATTTCGTCGAAGAGGGCCGACGCGCGATCAACCTGTTTGGCATCGCCGACGCGCTTGACGCAAAAAACGACCGGCCGATTAAGGCTTTGTTCGTTTACAACGCCAACCCGATTACGGCGGCAGCCGATCAGGAGCGAACCGTCGAAGGCCTCAAGCGAGATGATCTCTTTACTGTCGTGAGTGAGATCTTCCCAACTGACGCCACTGACTACGCCGACATCGTTCTGCCGGCAACCAGTCAGCTAGAGCAGCTGGATCTGATGTACAGCTGGGGCCATTTCAATTTGCAGCTCAACCAACCGGCGATCGAACCGTTGGGTGAGGCCGTGTCAAATACGGAATTGTTCCGACGGCTCTCAGCCAGGATGGGTTTTGACGACGCTGATCTGCAGCGCAGCGATGAAGCGCTGTTACGAGATTCGTTGGACTGGAATGCAGCTCAACTCGAGGGGTGCTCGCTTGATGATCTCCGCGAAAATGGCTTCTCCCGCCTTATGGTTGGCGATCCGGTTGAGCGATTGCCGCATGCCGAAGGTGCGTTCCCGACGCCATCGGGCAAATGTGAATTCGCGAGTTCTATGGCTGATACCGGTGGTGCGATGATTGAGGTTTACCGGCAGGGTTATGCCGGTAGCGAGCCAGGTGGAGCCGTCGATCCATTGCCGCAGCATCGCGGAACTGAACCTGATCCGCGGCATGCGTTCGTCTTGCTATCACCCAAGACGCATCACTTCCTCAATTCAGGTTACACCAATCTTGCCGCTGGATCGGACCAGCAACCGCTCTGGCTCCATCCGGATGATGCTGATCGACTGGAGCTTGCTGACGGCGACATGGCGCGCGTTTCAAACGACCGCGGCGATGTCTTGGCCCGCGTTCGTGTTACCGACGATACGCTGCCCGGTGTGGCTGTCATCACGCACGGGTATTGGCGCAAACACGTTGGCGGGGCGACAGTCAATGCTCTCGTTTCGCACAAGCCTGCCAATATCGGTCGTGCGGTAACGATCAACGACACGCGGGTTTCGATCGAGCTGTCATCCAAGTAAACCGTAGGAGCTCGCCAAGCTCGCACTGGCAACGATCATAATCAACGCCAAGGTGAGCTGGCGCGACAGCGTGTTTTTGAAGCGACGTTGCGCTAGCGTGCCGGCAATGCAGCCAGCGAAATAGATCACCGTTAGGACTGCAACCACGGGCAGATGCTCGGTCAATGCAATGTCCTGACGACTGAGCAGGACAACCACGGCGACACCGATGACGCTTGCCCAAAATATGAAGTTCGCGCGGTTTTGATCCGTCTTGCGGCTGGCGGCATTCAGGAAAACCGACGTTACGGCAGCGATCAACGTGGCACCGATCACGAGACCGCTCGCAGCTCCAATGGCGATCCAGGATCCTGTTTTGAGTTGGCCGCGAAACAACCATCCCGACATCAACAGGCAGCACGAAAGGATAATCCCAACGCAGATGACACGCTGCATGATCAGTGCATCCATCACAACTAGCGCATACACGCCCACGGATAGCGTGAGTAAACTGCCGATGATGAGAGGCAGATAGATGCGCACCCTCGCGTGCTGCCAGGCGGTTGGAACGAGGTAGGTATTCGGCGCCAGATCGACCAGCGCCATGATCCAAATCGAAAGGGACGGTGGATAGAACAAATTCAGGATGGGGATGATAATCATCGGCCCACCGAACCCTGAAAACCCGCGAATAAACCCGCCAACCATCGCAGCCAAACTCAATAGAATCGGCGTTTCACTCATTGCTTAGTTCCTGAAGGGCACAGCTGCCGGAGGGGGGAGTTCAAGGCCCTTAGAACTTGCGATGCTTGAGGTACGCTTCCTGCGGGTCCATGCCGGTCAGGATGGACGTGCGCACCATATTCTCGAGGCTGACCACGCGTTCAGTCTCAGCAATAATATCTTCAATATCGGCTTGCGGGATAATGATGATGCCATCGCGATCGCCCAGCACCCAGTCGCCGCCGGCAATTGCGACATCACCAATCTTGATGGTTTCATTGAAGGCAGTTGGTAACCAACGCGCGACGATATCATTGGGCGTGCGGAAGCGGCCCCAAACTGGAAAGTTCATATCGAGAATGAATTCGCAATCGCGCATGCCGCCATCCGCGATGTAGCCGATGACACCTTTCAGTTTAAGCGCCTCGGCAGATAGCTCGCCCATCAAAGCGACAGTGTCGTTGTTTGGCTGGCAGATCACGACGTGACCTGTCGGAGATTTGGATAACACGCCGGTCCACCCGAGCAGGGTCTCGTGCTCATCAAAGTCGGTGCCGCTCTTGCCTTCAACCGTAAAGATCGGACCGGCAAGTTTTTTGCCCTCTTCAAGCGGCCTGATGTCGCGTGGCAGGACGAAATTAGACAAGCCTTTGCCGCGCATGACATCGTGGACGGCTGAAACGTAGAGCTTCTCGAGGCGCTCAGTTAATCCGGTCACCGCCATCTCCTTCTTTGATTGGTCGGGCGCAATGGCTGCGCAAAGTTTGGCGCGCAGGGCCCGGTGGCGAGCAAGCACTTCGAGTTACCCGGCATGGAGATATGTGGACGGCAATATATGGTTTGGCAATGTAAAAAGCGAGATCGGCACGTGCCTCAACGTGCTCTGTAGCATGTCGCGTTCAATAGGACGTTTCATTCAGGGGGGGGCGCATGCGACCCGGCGCAGCCGCCTTCGCGGAGTGAGGGATAGCACCGTGAGAGAAATCAGCTTGAGGCGTGGCGCATCAAATGCGACATGCTTTAGGAGATGAGCGACGCTTGTCGGTTCTGCCGGAGTTTTGTTTTGCCTGATTGTCCAAAATTACGGGCGGCACTGCCGGTAATTTTTTGAGGAGAGATCGGCATGTGCTCCTGGCAGAACGTGATAAACGCCTCTTGTTCCATAGGGCGGGCGAGCCAGTATCCTTGAATCTCAGCGCAGCCGGCGTCTCTGGCGATCTGATACTGGCTTTCGTTCTCGATGCCTTCGGCGACAACGCGGTAGCCCAGATCAAGCAACATCTTCACCAGGCTTTCGAACAGACGTCGGACACGCGAGTCGGTTTCGATATTAGAAGTAAGCCCTCTATCGATCTTCACGGTATCAGCGCCGCTTGCCAGCAAGCCTGTGATTGAGGCGTGCCCAGCCCCGAAATCGTCCAGCTCAATGCCAATCCCACGTGCTTTGAGCATCTCCAGTCGCTCTTTCACATCGGCAGGCAAGGCATCGAACCAGATCGTCTCGACAAGTTCGAACGACACTTGCTCAATGGAATGCTTGCATGATGCAACATCATCCAAGAGCGTTGGACTTAAGATCCGTGCAGGTGACACATTGACGGAGAGGTGCAGCGGGGTTTGCTCGTGGCGCGGCCATTGCTCTCGGTCTTGAAGCGCTTTGCGGAAAATCTCCTGATCAATTCTGTTAAGCGCTCCGATCTCGTCAGCGACGTCAAGGAAGTACCCAGGCGCCCACAAAGTACCAGTCGGGTGTTGCCAGCGAGCAAGGGCTTCAGCTCCAATCACTTGAAGCGTGAGCGCATCGAAGCGTGGCTGGTAAACGGGCAGGATCTGGTCGGCCTCAATAGCGCCTGCCAGTTCGCTTTTGAGCTGTCTGTGTTTGCGGATTTTTCGGCGCAGATTGTCTGTGAAGGGCGTGATCGATGCTTTGTGCTGGGCTTTGCCTTGATGGAGTGCGAGGTCCGCATCTGTGATGCATTGCAGAATTTGCCGACCGGTCTGGCGCAGGGCTGCGACGCCAAGCGACAGCGTCAACTTCAGATCCGCATCGCCAACAATGAGTTTATCGTCGATCTTAGCCGACAGCTCATTTGCCAGTCTTTGCCCGCCCGCAAGGTCAATGCCGGGGCATAGAATAACGAATTCATCGCCGCCAACTCTCGAAAAAAAGCAATCTTCTGGGATGAGTGATTGTAGCAATCGCGCGATTTTGCGGAGACATCGGTCTCCCACGGCATGGCTTTTGGCATCGTTGATTTCTTTAAAACCATCGATGTCAGCACAGAGCGCGGCGATCGAATCTGGGCCGACTAGAGGGGCGTTGCTGATCTGAGCGATGTACTGCTCAAGGGCGCGTCTGTTCGGCAGCTTGGTTAGGTGGTCTTGCAGGGCCTGTTGTTGCAGCTGTTGCTGTGCTTCAGCGATCTCGCGCTCTTTCAGGGTGCGATCAGAAACATCTCTGCCAGACCCCAGGTATCCAATGAAGTTGCCGATCTCATCCCAAAACGGTTTGCCGGAGAGTTCGACGAAGTGTTCAACGTCATCATTGCCGGACCAGCACAGTAAGTGATCCTGGAAAGAGTCCCGACGTCCGATAATTACCTGGAGTTTGGAAAGGTCAGTGGCGGCGCTAAATGCGGCAGACTCTTCCCGTGTCCTGCCGAGAAAGTGCTCGGGCGGTAAGGCGATATGTTTCTCAACCTGGGGGGAGAGGTAAGTGAAGCGGTCATGGCAGTCGGTAACCCATACCCAATCGGATACAACTTCCGTAATGCCGAATATATCGAGATTGCTGGCGGGGTCGAGAATGGCCTGCGTCAGTCTGTGCGACGTGGATCCGAACAAGCGGCTCATCTGCTCTGCTCTCTGCAATCGGCGTGTTTAACTATCGGGTTCAGCTGTTTGTCTGTCGGGAGAGTATCCGATCACCAATTAAAATTTACAAAACAAAACAACCTAATTGCATGCATTACAACATAGGGCAATATCCATATTGGATATAATAAGTTTCAATCTAAGGATGTGGCTTTGATAGAAAGGACCTCAAGGGGCAATCCGTCAAATTGGACGAGGTGTCGCCTGGGATGCGACTGTAATCGCAAACGGTAGTGGTGAGGCCTTATGTTGAGGCGTGATTGGCACACGCAGCATTGATCTGTTTCATCACGTCGGGCGCCAATGGTCCGGCCTCGGCGGCAGTGATGCATTCCAGTAGTTCCGTCTGGTTCTTGCAGCCAAGCACAACCGTGTCGACGTCATCCATTGTCAGGGCGTAGCGGTGAGCGAGCGCTGCTGCCGTGGTGCCGAGTTCATTGGCAAGCGCACGAAAACCGGTGGTTCGATTAAAATCGACAACGACTCCATGGTCTGCCGGCAAAGCGCGATCCAGGGTGTCGGTAAGGGCGCCGCCCTGCACGGGACGGATGCCCATAACACCGGCACCGGCTGCCTTGGTTGCAGCAATCAACTCTCGAGCCCGGCTTGGTCCTTCGAAGTAATGCAGCTCACCAGCTGAATCGATCGGGTTCGACAGGCATTGTACGACGGCCGGCCGCTGTGTTTGATCAAGTGCCTGCAGGATGCAGCTGGGAATGCCAATACCAGTGACGCCCCAGGCGCCGATACGGCCCTGCGCGACGAGCTTCTCGCAAGCGGGGACAAACGCCTCAGCGTATGTTGCCCATCGAGTGGCGGGGCGATCGGTGTAGGCGCTGGCGTCGTAATCATCAGGAATGATGTTGGAGTGCAGGAAGAAGACATCGACACGTTCGAGCCGCATGCGGTTGAGGCTCTGTTCAAGCGAGCGCAGCAGGTTGCCTTCAACGTCGGCTGTTGGCGGCGTGCCAAGCCGATGCTTGGTTGTGACGCGGATGCCGTCCGGTAGTTTGCCTTCAAATGCATGGCCAACGACAACCTCGGCTTCGCCATCACCATAGGCCGGCGCCATGTCGAGCAGCGTGATGCCTTTGTCGACGGCTGCGCGCACGGTCGCGATGCATTCGTCCTGCGTGGTCGCGCCCCATAGCTGGCCGACACCGCCGCCACCAAGTGCAAGCGAGCTGACGGGCCAAAGATTGCCAAGTTGACGGGTCTGCATGTGCATTGCTCCGGTTTGTTTTTGTTGGCGATTTATTGAGGCGTTTAAGCGCGATGCAGGACCATCTGCGGGAACGGGATAGACCAGCCGTTGGTGTTGGCAGCGTCTACCATAAGGTGGGCGACGGCGCGCTCAATATCTTCGTATCGACTGGCCTCGCTGCCATCGATATCAACTTCGATTTCGAAGATGATTGCTGAGTCGTCCGCACGGAGCAGATCGACATCGACGTTCTTAATGGCGTCCTCTCCAAGTAGCGTGGTCAAGCCAGCACGAACATGAAGCTTCAATTTCTCCGGGATTTCGCTCACGGCTATGCCTTGGTGGCGGTAGTCGAGCCCGAATTCAGTTTTGATCCGGTAGCCGGTTGATAGGTTGCGTGGCGCCTCAGCGAGGAACGCTGTCGTCTCAAACGTTCGGCGTGATCCACCAAGCTCGACAATCTGCACGAGCTCGGGCGTCTGGCTGATCACTTTACCGATCTGCCCGTCATGCAGTTGCACCCAGTCGCCTTTGCGGGTCGGGAACCAGGCTTCACCAACGGCGGCCGGGCGCGAGTGCAGTCCAACCAGTTCGCGAACGGGAACTGTAAAGGTGCCGCCATCGAGCGCGGGGTTGACGAGATCTGTGTAGAGGTCGAGACGTTGAACACGCCAAGGCACACCGGCGAGGAGGACGCGCTCGTTCTCCTGGACCGCGCCAAGGTCGAGCAGCAGCGTCATCTGCTCGATAAGCTGAGGCAGCATTTTGAGGCCGATCCAGGCACCGGCAACCAGGAACACCGAGGCAACGCCAAGCAGCAGCCAGTCATTCATAATGTTAAACACGGTCAGCATCGCCAGAAAGGCGATAGCAGCTGTCAGCGTACGAAAGATCAGCCCGATCAAACGTGTGGCGAACGAGCGCCGATATCCTTGGCGGCGGCGGATGTATTCAGCCAGCCGGGCAATCAAATTCATCACCAGGAAAACGCCAAACAGTGCTCCGACCCCGATCAGGAGATTAAGGCCGCGATCGCTGAAATATCGGGTCGCGAAAGAGCCAATGCCATTTGGTGAGTTGGCTTGCTGATCAATGCGCAGCTGCAACTGCTGGCGTGCTGTTTCAACCAGGTGCTGTGCTTCTTTCTCGCGTTTCACCCATGTCTTCACAAGCGTGTTGAGGTGCTTGCGCGTCACGGCGTCCTTCTTATCAACATTGGCTTTGTCCACCGAGAGCAGTAGGCCAAGACGTGTGTTGGCGCGGGTGGCAGCCTGCTGGCGCTGCTCGGCGACCGCAATCGTGCTCTTCAATCGATCGATCTGACGCGCGTTCTCGGTTGCATCACGCATCATCTTGATGAACGGCTGCACGAGGCTCTCAAGTTCGCTCTTTAGGTCAAATTTGGTCGACTGGTCATACTTGATGTCATCTTCGGCAACGCCCGTTGAGAGCGCGGAGATCTGGGCGTCGATTTGGGCGAGCTTGCCGTTCTCGGCCTTGATCTTGGTTTCAAGCTCCTTCTTCGTGGCGTCTTCCTTGGCATTGCGTAGGCTGAGTTTGAGTTTGGTGATGCCGCCAGCCTGCTCTTTGCGTGCTGCGAGCAGCTCTGAGAGCGTGAGCAAGGATTCGGCTGCCTCAGCCCGCAGCTTTTCAACGCGTTCAATGTCGGCTTTTTTCAAGCTGGGCTGTGCATAGGCCCATCCGGAATGCGCCATCTGGGCAACCGAGAATGTGATGAGCAGTAGCAGGCCATAGGCGAAACGAGGCGAAAGCATGCGGTGAAATTCCAGGATAGAGCCGGTATGTCACCTAGCGTGTACTACATCAGGCGTAAACCTGTCGCGATGCTCAGTGTCGCTAGATGTTGATCGTTTCAAGCTACCAGCCGTGCGCCGAATGTCGTAGCATGGGCGGTAGCGTTAAAGCATCGGCGTTTGATTGTGCGTTTGCACACCGTCGCAACCAACCTGGGCCACAATATGCGCGAATTTGAAATCCTGCCCGATCCAGACGATCCGCGTTTGTCGGAAACCGTGAGCGGGCTTGATCAGGATGGCAAGCCGATTGAGGCGACAGTGGTCACGGAGCGGCCGTTGACGCTGTTTCTCAATTCCAGAGAGATCGTGACGATGATGACGATTGGTGACCATGCCGATCTATTGGCGGTCGGCTATCTGCTCAACCAGCACATGCTGAAGGACGACGACGAGATCACGGCGATTGAATACGAAGAGGACATTGAGACGATCGTCGTCCGGACAGCGCGCGAGACCAATTACGAAGAGAAACTGAAAAAGAAGATCCGAACATCCGGTTGTGCCCAGGGCACTGTGTTTGGCGACTTGATGGAGAATTTCGACAAAGTCAATTTGTCGAAAGAGGCCGAGATCCGCACGTCCTGGATCTATGGGTTGAGCCGCAAGATCAATACGGCACCGAGCCTCTACCTGAAGGCCGGTGCTATTCATGGTTGCGTGCTGTGCGCGGGCGATCGGCCGCTGGTTTATATGGAAGACGTTGGCCGCCATAACGCCGTCGATAAGATTGCAGGCTACATGTTCATGAACAAGGTGCCGGCTGACGACAAGATCTTCTATACGACCGGGCGCCTGACATCGGAGATGGTGATCAAGACCGTCCATATGGGTATTCCAGTGCTGATTTCCCGTTCGGGCTTCACGGCCTGGGGCGTCGATCTGGCGAGGAAGGCAAACCTGACGTTGATCGGCCGCGCTAAGGGCAAGCGCTTCATTGCGCTCGCGGGCACAGAACGGCTGATTTATGATGCCGACGCTAAGGCGGTGGCGGAAGAGGACAAGCGCCATGGCCGCAAGGGCAGTGCAGAGGACGGCGCTCGCGTGAACGATCTGGCGGATGGCTGAGGCAGTGGCGCCGAGCTGTCCGCTCTGTCATGGCAACGAAGTCGATGACTTTGTTGAGGTTGATGAGAAGCGGTACTGGCGCTGCTCGGCGTGTCTGCTGACGTTTCTCGATCCGGACTGTCGTCTCGCGCCCGAAGCTGAATATGCGCACTATCTAAGTCACGAGAATGAAATCAATGACCCGGGTTACCGGGCATTTCTATCGCGGCTGGCAACGCCACTGCTTGAGCAACTGCCAGCTGTATCATCCGGCCTCGACTATGGCTGCGGTCCGGGACCGGCGCTGGCGCACATGCTGCGTGAAGCTGGCCACGCCGTCGCGCTCTATGATCCATTTTTCGCCAAGGATGAAACGGTTTTGTCTGCAACTTATGACTTTGTCACGTGTACCGAAGTGGTCGAGCATTTGTTTGATCCGGCCGGAGAATTCAAGCGATTTGATCAATTGCTGCGCCCCGGCGGCTGGCTTGGCATCATGACCGGCTTTCAGGCCGATGACGACACGTTTGCCGCGTGGCATTACCACAAGGACCCGACCCATGTTGTGTTCTATAAGCGCGAGACGCTGGAGTTCGTGGCGGCCGGCTTCGGCTGGCAGTTTGAGTGCCCGACTGAGGATGTCGCGCTGATGCGGAAGCCACATTGAGGAAGCCCTACTGATGAGGAAAATTGGGTGACAAGTCGACAGGATGACATAACCGGCGTGTTGTTGGCAGGTGGCCAGTCGCGGCGCATGGGCGGTGGCGACAAAGGGCTGCTCACGTTCGGGTCGGGAACGATGCTTGGCCATGTCATCGGGCGGTTCGCACCGCAGGTCGGCAAGCTGGTTCTGAACGCAAACGGTGATCCTTCCCGCTTTGCTGACTTTGACTTGGCAGTCGTGGCGGATACCGTGGAGGGTAATGTCGGTCCACTGGCCGGTGTGCTGGCCGGCATGGCATGGGCGCGTGAAGCAACGCCGAGCGCGCGTTACATTGCGACCGCGTCGACGGATGCGCCGTTCCTGCCGCTCGATCTGATTGAAAAATTACGCGAGACGGCTGAAGCGCATCCAGGAGGAATTGCGATTGCACGCTCAGGTGGGCATCTGCATCCAGTGATCGGGCTTTGGCCTGTCGCGCACTACGATGATCTCGAACAGGCGCTGCGCGAGGACGGTATCCGCAAAGTTGTGCGCTGGACGGACCGGCATGGTACGCTCCCCGTTGATTTTGCTGATGTCGCGATTGGCGGCCAAACGATTGATCCGTTCTTCAACGCCAACACGCCGGAAGAGCTCGAAGAAGCGCGCCGGCTGATCGAAGGTTAACGCACGTTGGGCAGCACATCAGGCACACATTCGAACGAGCCTCCCGTCAGGCATTTGGGGCGACCGATTGTCGGTATTGTCGGCTGGAAGAATTCTGGCAAGACAACGCTGGCTGTGCGTTTGGTCGAGGAGCTAACAGCGCGCGGACTGGCGATTGCAACGATCAAGCATGCCCATCATTCGCTGCGCCTTGACGACGAAGGTACCGACAGCGCGCGGCACCGAGCGGCTGGCGCGAGGCAGGTGGCAGTCGTTTCGCAAAGACGCTGGGCGCTGATGACGGAAGGCGCCGAGCCGGACTTCGATGACGTTGTGGGGCAGTTGGAGCCGTGCGATCTGATCGTCGTTGAGGGATACAAATCGCAGCCGATCCCGAAGATTGAGGCGCGCCGTCGCGATAGCCAGCCGGGCTTCGGCCTCGCTGAACGTGACGCGCAGGTGATGGCGATTGCAGCCGACTATGCGATTGACGATGCGACGTTGCCGATCTTTGAGCTGGACGATATTCCACGCATTGCTGATTTCGTCATGGAGCAGTTCATGATCGAGGCGCCGAAGGAGGCTTAGGGATGTCCGTTGCCGATCAAGTGAAGACACTGGCGGGTTGCCTATTGGCTGCCGCGATGGCGACAATTGCCCTGGTTGGACCAGCGACAGCCAAGGAACCGCGTGTGCCACCGGGGCTCAATCCAGGCGGCGTCGCTGTTGCCTTACTTGGTCCGGGCGTCGACTATCGTTTGCCGGAAATTGCAAAGCGCCTGGCACGAGATGGCGAAGGCGACCTGATCGGTTGGGATTTTACTGACAATGATACCAAGCCATTTGCAGAGAGCGGGCCGGGAATGCGTTGGGTGCAAATGCTAGCCGTTTGGGCGCCTAAAGCTGTTGCTGTGGTCGTTAAAGAAGCGCCTGGTGATCC
This sequence comes from uncultured Hyphomicrobiaceae bacterium, assembly GCA_905480435.1. GTDB lineage: Bacteria > Pseudomonadota > Alphaproteobacteria > Rhizobiales > Hyphomicrobiaceae > CAJQQK01. The sequence continues at coordinate 57,259 of CAJQQK010000103.1, forward strand.
AAACGCACTGGGGCGGTTGATCCAGTTTGCATTGAAAACGCCGGCAAAGATTATCGTATGGCCGGCCGCTAGTCCAAAGCGGCCGGACTGGCCAATACTTGCCGAAGCGGTTCTCCGCTTCCCCGATCGGTTATTTATTATTCCGTCCTATGACCGATATGACATTGGCAAAATGCCAGCACAAGCTGGATCCGCAGCCGCTAATTTGATCACCGTCGACTACGTAACAGGTCAACAGGATGGGCTGCCACGCGTGGCCGATATTGTGATGACAAACCCGTCGGGGAAGAAGCATCTGCTGCATGCGAAGGACGCTCCAGATGCGGCGGTTTATGTGGCAGCGCGATGTGCCGAAGCACTGGCAGCTAACAGCACTTTGACGTCGGCAGATTTGAAGAAATTGATTCTCGACTTGAAATAACCAACTCTGGCTACGTCCCACACTGCGCCGAAAAGGCTGAGCAGATGCGGTCGAGTTTAGCGTCGTCGATGTCTTTGTGGAGGACAAGCCGGATGGTCGGCGAATTACCGCCAAGCAGAACGCCTTGCTCTGCCATCGAGGCACGAAAAGCCATGTGATCGCCGGCAGGTGTGAAGAACACCATACAGGTCTCAGATCGCGTTGGGTGCGCGGGATCACCGGCACCGATGTCGATGAGATGCTGGGAGAGTGTCGCCGCGCGTTGATGGTCATCGCTCAGCCGCGAGACGTTGTGCTGGAGAGCGTGCATGGCGGCCGCCGCCAGGATACCTGATTGGCGCATGCCGCCGCCGAGGATCTTGCGCCAGCGTCGGGCGCGATGCAGCACATCTTTAGGGCCAAGCAGCAATGTGCCGGCTGGCGTTCCGAGACCTTTCGAGAGGCACAGTGACACCGTGTCGGCGGTGGCGGCTAAGGCAGCTGGTTCGATGCCAAGCGCCTGGGTCGCGTTGAACAGGCGGGCACCATCGAGATGCACGGCAAGGCCTTTATCGCGGGCAGCAGCACTGGCGGCCTGCATCGCGGCGAGAGAAATGACAGCACCTTTATGTGTGTTCTCCAGGCAGAGCAGGCGCGAGACCGGATGATGCGCGTCATCGGGTTTGATCGCGGCGCTGATCGCGTCCGGCGCGAGAGAGCCGTCTGGCTCAGCCGCGATGGTGTGGATGGCGACACCGCCGAGCACCGAGGCGCCAGCGCCTTCGCTTGACTTCACGTGATACTCGGTGCCGGTGATCAGTTCGTCGCCACGCTGACAATGCGACAGCATCGCGGCCAGATTGCTTTGCGTGCCGGACGGGAAGAACGCAGCCTCCTGCTTGCCGAGCATTTCGGTGGCAAACGTTTCAAGCGCTGCGACGGTCGGGTCATCGCCATAGACATCGTCACCGACGGGGGCGTTCGACATGGCATCGCGCATCGCCTGATCCGGGCGGGTGACCGTGTCGCTGCGCAAATCACAGATCGCCGGATTGTTCGCCAGCGCCACCCTGTCCAAAGTCGAGCTCGTCATAATTGATACGCCTGTCGGTTGATTGTCATTGAGGTAGTATGCTGGACAAGATTTGAGGCACGCGCTATGTGCCGCCCGATCAGCCTGTATCAGCCCCACGAAGTCGACGGTAGAATAGGCCCGTGCAGTCCGACGACTCAACCGCAAAGTGAGCCATATCGATGAACCTGAAAGACAAAGTGGTTATTGTCACCGGGGCCGCAAGCGGCATAGGCAAGGCGCTGGCGACGCGGTTTGCAGCTGAAGGCGCCCGCGTCGTGGCAGCCGACTTATCGGAGCAATCCGTGCTGGATGTGGGCGCAGCTGTTGGCGGCCTCGGCGTTGCCTGCGATGTCACCGTCGAAGCAGACGTTCAGGCGCTGGTCGCCAAGACCGAGGCGCACTTCGGTCTGGTTGACATGTTCTGCTCCAACGCGGGCGTGTGCGTTGGGGAGGGCGATCATGCCGCGTCCGCCAGCAACGCGGATTGGCAATTGTGTTGGAATGTCCACGTCATGGCGCACGTCTATGCAGCGCGCGCTGTGCTGCCTGGCATGATCGAGCGCGGTGATGGTTATCTGTTGCAGATGGCATCGGCTGCCGGATTGCTGAGCCAGATCGGCGATGCCGCCTATTCAGCGACCAAGCACGCAGCGGTTGGGTTCGCAGAGTCGATTGCGATCAGCCACGCCGATCATGGCATTAAAGTCTCGGTAATATGCCCGCAGTACGTCGCAACGCCGATGCTTGGCTATGATGATGCAGGTGCCGCGCAAGAGCTGCCGCAGGTCATCACGCCGGAGCAGGTCGCGGAAACCGTTGTCGATGGCGTTGGCCGCGAGGCATTCCTGATCCTGCCGCACGCGCAAGTCGCAAAATTCATCCAGTATAAGGCGTCGGACTATGACCGTTGGCTTGGCGCGATGCGCAGCTTACGTGGGCGCATCGTCGATGAAGTTGGCTCGACGCGCCTGGAAGACATGCACAAACTCGTTTGATCGTCGTCTCATCGCCTGAGGGGCTGGCTCGGCGCCTCGATGGGAAACAGATTTGATTCCAACTTAAAGCTCGATGCGCTGACGTACGGCAATGCATGGGTGTGGCAACTCAAGATTGAATAAAATTCCGGACCACACTACAGGGTGGTGCAAATTTTGCTCCTTGTTTGACAACTTACAACAAGTTCTCAAGGAGTGTCCCGTGTTGAAACAATTTGCTGCCGGTATTGGCACAGTCGGACTTATTTTAGTGAGCGCTGCCTCGGGTGTGGCTGCAACCAGAAACCATGATTCAGTGCCAACCAACGGTTTCCGATATTACCCAGGTTTCGTGCAGAGAGATGCCGTGGTTGAAGTGGCACACGACAAAGGATTGATGGTCGAATTCATCGTCAATTGCTCGCCTGGCTGGGGGATCATCACGCTGTCGAAGGTCGAGCGGCTCTATTGCCTCCCTGACCACAGCTGCACCGGCAATATGAGAACAGCCGTCAGAAAGTTGTGCCAGTAACAACCCGTGACGCAACGGTATTGCAGTTGCCACTGAGCACAAGCCTCTAGCTCAGCGGTAACGCGCGCTGCCAGAAGGCGATCATGTCCGCTTGAAACGCTTCGGCGTCGCCATCGCGGCTACCAAGGTGAGCGCCTTTGTTGCCGTAGCCGGCTTTAACTGAGTAGACCATCACATCGCGGTCGACCAAAGCCGGATTGGCAGTGGCTTCCAGCGGGTGGATGAAGGCACCGTCATCAGCGAGATACGTTGTTGGCGCTGCCGGTGATACAGAGGCTTCCGGAATGTGGATCAGCTCGCTGCCGCGATCGAAGCTGTGGTGGGCGCCCTGGAATAAGCGCATCGTGGCAGTGCCGCCGGCGAGCCGAATGGCCTGACAGTGGCCCTGCACCTGCATCGCGGAACACCATTCGTCGGCGTCCCCCATGAGGACATGCACGATAGTGTCGCCGACCGATGGCGCGAGGAATTGATGCCCGCTCCAAGGATATCCAGGTAGCACAGCCTGTAAGCCGTCACCTGCCCCAACAACAGCATCTGCGAACCGTCGCGTGGCAGCCGTTAGCACTGCGGATCCGCCGCGACTGTGGCCTTGCGCGCCAATTTTTCTGGCGTCGATTTCGGGCAGTTCGCGTAGAGTCTTCCAAGCCGCCAGCACATCGTAAGCTGATGCTGCGAAGGAAAAATGCGTTTGATTGGCAACGGTTGAAGTAACGCCGCGTGCGCCAAAACTATCCAACACGAAAGTCGCGTAGCCAAGTGCGTTGAGCGTTTCTGCGTGTTTGACGTGCGAGGGCGCGACGCCAAGGCTACCAGGCGCCACGATCACCAGCGGCGCAGGCTTAGCGCTGCCGGGCGGTAGGAAGAGTTTGCCGTCGACAACGATCTTGGGCATGTCGGCTGGAGTTGAAACGGCCTGATGATAATTGAGCGGCGACGCTGACGGGATGTCGACGTTCTGTCCTGTGACACCATTGGCAAATACGATGTCACGCTCACAGAACCTTTGCGGTTTGCTTGGGGATGCGGTGGTCATGCTCAATGTGCTCCGGTGCGATGTGGGCGTCTCTTCGTTTGCATCATTTAAGCAGCAAGTTGCGCAATTCGGAAGCCGTCTTGGATTTCGAGTTCAGTTCCGGCAAAGTGCGCCCGAAGACAGAAGTTAAGGAGCGCACACCATGATGCTGGCAAATATCGCGAAAGCCGCGGCAGAAACGAAGCCGGAAAAACCGGCCAACCTGGATGGCTGGATCGCGGGCGATTGCCATGGCCTCAACTTCTTTGAGATCGATCATAGTTTGCGTTCTCTGCTGCCGCTCTACATGGACGATGCGGCCCTCAAGCATATGGCACCGCATTTCGATCGTCTTGGTGCGATTGCGGGTGATCAGCTTGATGATCTGGCACGCGCCGCTGATCGCCATGTGCCGCAACTGCATGCCCGCAATGCGCGCGGCCAGGATGAGGATTGGATCGAGTTTCATCCATCTTATCGCGAGATGGAGCGGCTCGGATATGGCGAGTTCGGCATCCATTGCATGTCACGGCGTGGTGGTGTCTTCGACTGGCCGGAAAAGCACGTGCCGATTTCAAAATACGTCCTGCAATATCTTTTCACGCAGTCTGAGTTCGGCTTGATGTGCCCGATCTCAGCGACCGATACATCGTCGATGCTGATTGAGCGCTATGGCGACGAAGCGACCAAGGCGCGTTTTCTGCCTGGCATGCGGACCCAGGACATGACGACGATCCTGAAGGGCGCGCAGTTCATGACGGAGAAGACCGGAGGCTCGGACGTCGGTAACATCGAGCTGGAGGCGCGTTACGAAAATGGCGAATGGCGGCTGTACGGCGAGAAGTGGTTCTGCTCGTGTGCTGATGGTGATGTCGCGTTGCTGCTCGCGCGTCCGGAAGGCGCAGCTGACGGCACCGGCGGTCTCGGCCTGTTTGCGTTGCCGCGTCATCTCGATGATGGCACGCGCAATGACTATCGGATTGTGCGCCTAAAACCAAAGCTTGGTAGCCGCTCGATGGCATCGGGTGAGATTAAATTCGACGGCGCTGTTGCTTATCCGTTGGGACAGGTTGGCCCGGGCCGTAATCCCGGGCTCAAGCGGATGATGGATCAGGTCAACATGTCCCGCTTGTCGCATGGCGTGCGGGCGGCCGGCATGATGCGTCGCTGCCTGAACGAGGCGCTGGTTGTGTCAGGTCAGCGCATTGCATTTGGTGAACGTATCGCGCGCAAACCGTTGCTGCGCCGGCAACTGATGAAGTTGATGGTGCCGACCGAGCAGGCGTTGTCGATGGTGCTCTATACTGCAGTGAAACTGCATGAGGCCGAGCAGGGCGACGCCAAAGCGGAACGTCTCGTGCGTATTCTGACACCGCTGCTCAAATTCCGCACGGCGCGTGACAATGTCGACGTTGCGACCGGCGCCATGGAGGTGCGCGGCGGCAATGGCTACATCGAAGACTGGATCAATGCGCGTCTGGTGCGTGATGCGCATCTCGGTGTGTTGTGGGAAGGTACCTCCAATATCAACGCGCTTGATATCACCACAAGGGCGATCGGTCGGGTGGGCGCGCATGAAGATCTCGTGAGCGCGCTTCACGATGAACTTTCCGATGCGGATCAAATGCCAGGGCAGTTCAAGGGTGAGCTGTCGGCAACAATAGATCGTGCGTTCGCGTTTGCAGGCGATGTCGCAGCGTCCGGAAATGAGCCGATGGCGCGCAAAGCATCTGATGCGCTCTATCATGCGACGACGGCTGCTCTGATGGCGTGTGAAAGCGCACGGCTTGGCAGTGAAGGTGGTGATGCACGCCGGCTGTTGCTTGCACGCATGGTTATGGACCACCGGCTCAGTGCGAGTGATCCGCTGGCCATCCCGAAATCCGAAGATGCCATGATCGATGCGCTGCTGTCAGGCGCGCCGGTCAGCCTGAGCGCTGCTGCCGAGCTGATGACCGCGTAACAATCGACCATTTGATCATTGTTGTGGTCCCGAGCGCACGTGTTCCTGTGCCTGATAACTGGCGAGGCGCTCTTGCGCCGGGCGAGTGCTATGCGATGCTGCCAGCCAAGCAATCAGCCCAATGCGAACAATCTGACAAAGGGCTGGCGCACAGGAGTGTGACCTTATGAAATTCAGCTTCACGGATGAGCAGGCGGAATTCCGCAACGTGCTCCGCCGCTTCCTGGAAGACAAATCGCCGACGACCGAAGTGCGGCGTTTGATGGAGACCGATACCGGCAGCGACCCGGATGTTTGGCGGCAGTTGAGCCAGGATCTGGGGCTGACGGGAATCCACATTCCGGAAGCCTATGGCGGTCAGGGTTTTGGCATCAGTGAGCTTGCGATTGCCGTTGAGGAAATGGGCCGCTCGTTATTGTGTGCGCCGTTCTTCGCATCGACGGTATTGGCGGCAACAGCCATTCTGAAATCTGGCACCGAGGCTCAGAAGAAAGCGGTGCTACCCGGCATTGCGTCTGGCGATACCATCGCAACACTTGCGCTCGCTGAGGCAAGCGGTGAGTGGACGACCGACGGCATAGCGATGACGGCGACACAACAAGGCGATCGTTACCGGTTGAACGGAACGAAGAGCTTTGTGCTCGATGGCCATACAGCGGGATTGCTGGTTGTTGCAGCGCGTAGCGAAGGCAGCGCGGGTCGGAATGGCGTATCGCTGTTCACCGTCTCGGGCGATGCTCCAGGGGTGGAGCGGGCGTTGTTGAAATCCACTGATCCGACACGCAAAATTGCACGCATCACATTCTCGGATGCCGAAGCTGAACTGCTGGGCACTGAGGGCACCACTGCCGCCGCAATCGATAGCACCCTTGATGTTGCAGCGATTTGTTTGGCGAACGAGATGGCGGGTGGTGCGGATCGCCTCCTCGAAGATGCAATTGACTATGCAAAGATGCGTGTCCAGTTTGGCCGTGCGATCGCGTCGTTCCAGTCACTAAAACACAAAGCAGCCGACATGCTGCTTGACGTCGAGCTCGCCAAATCGGCTGCCTACTATGCAGCCGCCGCCGTTGATGACGGCGATGATGACGTACCAGCCGTCGCATCCCTGGCGAAGGCGGCCACAGCCGATGCATACATGCAGACCGCCATACACGCAGTGCAGATCCATGGCGGTATCGGTTTCACCTGGGACAACGACACGCATCTCTGGTTCAAGCGCGCGAAGAGCTCCGAGGTGTTTCTCGGCGGTTCGGCCTATCACCGCGAGCGTCTGATGCAGCAATGGAACGTTTGAGAGGGCAACTGATATGAGCGAACACACAGAGGAAAGCGTCCGCGCTGAAGTCCGCCAATGGCTTGCTGACAACTGGGACGTCAACCTGCCCTTGCTGGAGTGGCGCGGCAAGCTCGTCGAAAGCGGCTGGGGCGCACCGCACTGGCCAACTGAGTGGCATGGTCGTGACCTGCCTGTCGGTCTCGTGCCCTTCGTCGACGAGGAGTTCGAGGCCGCCGGGGCGATTGGCGTTGCGATGATCGGTATCCGACCACTCGCGGCTGCAACGATCCTGGCGCACGGCACAGATCTGCATAAAGAGAAATTCCTGCGTCGCATCCTGACTGGTGAGGACACATGGTGTCAGCTGTTTTCCGAACCCGGCAGCGGTTCGGATCTCGCAGGCGCGATCACCAAAGCCGAACTCAAGGGCAACACGTGGGTCATCAACGGCCAAAAAGTTTGGACGACGAGCGCGCACCGCGCCCAGTACGGCTTGCTGCTTGCGCGGACCAATCCTGATCTCGTCAAGCACCAGGGGCTTGCCTACTTCATTCTCGACATGAAGCAGCCGGGCGTCGAAGTGGTCCCCTTGCGCCAGATGAACGGCCACGCTTCGTTCAATCAGGTGTTCCTGACTGACGCCGAAGTCGCGCCGGAATTCATGGTGGCTCACGATGGCGACGGTTGGGAGATCGCAACGACAACGTTGATGCACGAGCGCCGTGGCGCCGATGCGCTGAAGAAATTCCAAAAGCCGTCGAGCCGTCCGGAACGCATTTTTCGCGAGCAGGCCGATGAAATCAAAATCGCGCTTGAGCCTTACACTTGGTACCCGCAGCGCGCTGGCCGGGCTGATCTTGTCATCGAGCGCGCCAAGCAAACAGGCGCCAACACCGATCCGGTCATCCGGCAGGAAATCGCCAAGGTCATGACGTTGTCGAAGTGTGCCGAGTGGACAGCAAGGCGTGCGCGTGCCGCACAGCAGGAGGGGCGCCCGCAGGGGCCGGAAGGTTCGCTCGGTAAGCTGGCATCAAGCTATGTTGCTAAGACTTCCAACAATGTGCACACGATGATCAGTGGCGCAGATGCAATGCTGACTGGCGAAGATAGCCCAATGGGCGGTATCATCGCCGAGATTTTGATTTCAACGCCCGCGATTTCGCTCGCCGGCGGCACTGATGAAATTCAGAAGAACATCATCTCCGAACGCGTGCTCAAGATGCCGAAAGAGCCACGCACCGACACCAACCGGCCATTCAAGGACGTGCCGAAGAATCTGGCATCGTAGCGTGATTCAATGTCGGGCCGCTCCGAGCAAGTTACACTCGGACTGGCCCGACATTGCAGATTTACTGGCAGCCGACGCGGTTCATGCAGCGATGGAAGCCCCGCGATTTGCTGTTGCCCCATTCGTCCTTGCAAACGTAGAATCGGGACTCGCAGTGTCGTGCTGACGGTCTTGGCCTATACGACCTATACCGGTCGCGCCTGTAGCGTTCAGATCTATAGCGCTGCCGCCGTTGCTGGCAGCGAACGTTGCCATATCCCCGTTCATGACGATGGAAGCGAATTGGTCCCCATCCACACCGGCGATGCCAGCCATGAATTTTTTGGATCAAGCCGCCGGTCCCGGTTGCTGTTTCTGCTGGAGATGCCGGGGCCGTAATAGGTGCAGCAGACGCGATCGCGAAACTGCTCATCAAAATTATTGCTGCAAGTGCAATGCTTGTAGTGCGCATGGTTCAATTACCATCCTAGATTGTCAAAGGGTGGACTTATCACGTCTGTCTGCTTGAGCCGATGGTGAACGCTGAAATATGTTGTTCGTGTGACGTCATGTGGACGATTTGATAACGCTCAATGCAACAATCGGAGAGAATGCAGATCGATAGCTCGTCAGCGGTGGCGGCAAAGCGGGTCATTCAGCCTGGAAAAGCTATGGCGTGAGCATGCGGCATCGGCGCTGCTGGTGTTTAGTCTCTCTATTCCCATATCCACCTGAGTACGGTAGACGGTCAGTAATACTCATTCCCCCAACGGAGAAGCATGCCATGTCCGTAACCGAGGCACAGGTTCTGGAAGCACTCGAGCGCGTTAAAGGACCAGACCTGGACGACAATATCGTTGACCTCGGCCTGGTTTCCCAAGTGCTGATCAAGGACGGACGCGTTTATTTCTCGATCACCATTGATCCCAAGCGCGCCGAAGAGCTTGAGCCATTGCGTCAGGCAGCAGCCAAAGTCGTCTCCGATATGGATGGTGTGGTGGGTGCAACAGCAGTGTTAACCGCTGATGCGCCGGCTGGTGGTGCTGTTGCAACCGCGCCATCGGCAGCCGGACGCGCTGAGCATCCTCGGGTTGCTGCCGCGCGGCAGAACGGCGCCGCGCCAGCCAATCCGCAGGCAGCGCCACCTGAACAGGCCCCGAAGGCGCGGGCTGGCGAGGGCATACCCGGTGTCAAACACCTGATTGCGGTGGCAAGCGGCAAAGGCGGCGTCGGAAAATCGACAACCGCCGTTAACCTTGCGCTGGGTCTGCAAGCCACTGGCCTCAAGGTCGGCGTGCTCGACGCTGATATCTTTGGTCCATCTCAACCACGCTTGTTGGGCCTTGCAGGGCGCCCACAGCAAGGTGCCAACAACAAGCTGCAGCCGATGAGCGGCTATGGCCTCAAAGCGATGTCGATGGGCTTCCTGGTCGAAGAGGGCACACCGATCATCTGGCGTGGCCCGATGGTCGTATCAGCTCTCAATCAGATGCTGCGTGAGGTCAACTGGGGTGAGCTAGATGCCCTTATTATTGATATGCCGCCTGGCACTGGTGACGTCCAGCTGACCATGGCGCAGCAGGTGCCACTATCCGGCGCTGTGATTGTTTCGACACCGCAGGATCTTGCCCTGATTGACGCACGCAAGGGGCTGGCCATGTTCCAGCGGGTCGAAGTTCCCGTGCTCGGTATCATTGAGAACATGAGCTTCTTTATCTGCCCAAGCTGTGGTGAGCGCTCAGATATCTTTGGGCATGGCGGGGCTGCCAATGAGGCCGAAAAGCTAGGTGTTCCGTTTCTTGGTGGCATTCCACTGCATATGGATATTCGCGTCACGTCGGACGCCGGTCAGCCCATCGTGGTAACGGCGCCAGAAAGCGAACATGCGAAGATCTATACGGAGCTCGCAAGCCGTGTGTGGGCTGAAGTAGCAGCCGCTGCCGGCACGCTCAAGAAGCCGACGCTGAACGTCAACACAGCAAACAATATGTTGACCGTAGCGTTCGATGACGGCGACACTTTTGAGCTTCCAGCCGAGATGCTGCGCGTGATGAGCCCGTCAGCCGAAGTTCAGGGACACACACCATCACAACGCGTTACAGTTGGCGGCAAACGCCATGTGACGATCGGAGATCTGCGCCCGGTTGGCAGCTACGCGGTCCGCATCGTGTTCTCAGACGGCCACGACACCGGATTGTTCTCTTGGGAGTACCTTGAAGAATTGGGCCGCGAAAAAGAACAGCGCTGGGCGGACTACGAGGCCGAATTGGCGGACAAAGGCCTCAGCCGCGACTAGAGCGAGGAGCGGTGCCGGGATGTCAGCATCTCACGTCTTGGCACACCTCGCTGAATGCAATTGAAGCGGGTGGCTCGGTAGATCAATGACTTGCAACTTGCCGTTGGTGATGATGCTTTAGTCGCCCATCATCAGCTCGAAAAAGGGATGCAGCACCGAGTCCTCATCCCATATATTGAGGCCCATGCCTGATTTCAGCAGATAAAGCAGGCACAGGGTGCCAAACAGCATGATCGCACCCGAGCAGATTACACAGTAGAGAAATGCCACCCCGGATACGCGCACTTGGCCTTCGGCTGCCCGGCGTCGCCTAGTCCGCATTTCGGTGCCAATGCGCAGATTGATGTAATACGAACGCCCACCGAGGCGGATGCCAAATTGCTCGTCGAACATGGGGGGCTGATAATCGTCACCCTCCTGCAATGCCGAGTCTTGTGCAGATCCAGCCAGACCTAATGTCTGAGGTGGGTGGGCCTGAAGGTCATGTTCGCGCATTTGTAGGATTCCTGCTTCCAGGAAATCATACTGCGAATGTGTTAATGGTCCGTATCGAGACGGTCCCCCGTGTGCCAACAACTGGTCTGCACTTGAGAGATAATAGGCATTAACCAAGCAACGTGGACACTTCGCTTTTTATCTTCTCAAGCGTCACTGGCTTGGTGATTAGTCGGACGGTCGGGCGAGTGAGATCGCGAGCACTGGTCAGTTCGTCAGCAAGGCCTGACATGACAATGATGCGTTGCTCTGCATTTTTGGCAATCAAAGCCTCGGCAAGCGCAATCCCGGTCATATTGGGCATTTCAACATCTGTAACGACGAGGTCGAAAGTCGGGCCGGCATCGTACGCGGCAAGTGCTTCGCCGCCGTCTGCCGCGGCGGTAACCTCATGGCCATCGCCGACCAGCACTCTTTCTACCATCTCGCGAGTAAACCGATCATCCTCTGCAACCAATATGCGTGCCATCTGGTATGTCCTTTGTGACCTGGAGGTGTGGCGTGCCGATCTTTAAGGTTGAAGTTTCAATCGAATACAATTGTTAGGCTGGTCAGCAGCAAACCGCCAGCCTGTTATTCATGCGTGATGCAGCCAACAAAAGGTAATTGGCGGTAGCGGTAGGCGACATCCATGCCATAGCCGACGACAAAGACGTCCGGGCAGTCGAAGGCTTGAAAGTCAGCCCCGACATCAACCGCGCGGTGGCCGGGCTTGTTGAGCAGAATGCAGGTTGAAATCTGCTGTGCACCTCGGGCTGACAATAGGTCTTTAGCGAATGCAAGGGTGCGGCCCGATTCCAGAATGTCATCTACTAACAATATGTTGCGCCCAGAAACGTCCATATCGATATCGCGCAGAATTTCGACCTGCCCGGTTGATTGTGTGCCGGTGCGATAGCTCGATAACGTGATGAAATCCACTTCCGGTGCAAGGCCAACCTCATGCAGCGCGCGGATCAGGTCAGCTGCAAAAATGAAGCTGCCTTTCAGTATGGCTATGACGAGCAAATTCTTCAGGCCGGCAGCTTCAATCTCTGCCGCGAGTTCACGCACGCGCTTGTTGATAACTTCTGGCGAATATATCACTTCGATGTTGCTGGCTTCGTTGTCCGTCATGCGTTCGTTTTCCTGTGCGTCGTTGCATTATAGTGTGCTGTCTGTCCGCTGCGTTTGATTTGTGTGTGTGAAAAATAAAAAAACATAACGAAATCAATATGATCAATCGATGCTGCGGTTTCCTTCGGCAGTCTAGCTTGTGTCTTCGCTCTGGGCGCATGGCATACTGATACATCATTCGACAAGCATTGTGGTCGATCAGCACCATGGGTTTTTTGCACGATGATGCAAATGGCGGCATACTCGACAGACCGTGCCCTTGGGCGTGCCACAATCTTCGACGATTGATTAGAATACGTGATTACCCCATAACGGCGCCGCCGAAGAACCGAAGATAAATGGCGAAGAGTTTCAACCGTGATCAAACTCGACAATGTTGGACTGCGGTATGGCCGAGGATCAGAGTCGGTGGAAGTGCTGCGCAATGTCAGTTTCCATTTGCAGCGCGGCTCATTCCACTTCCTCACTGGACCATCAGGTGCCGGTAAGACCTCGTTGTTGCGGCTGCTTTTTCTGTCATTGAAGCCAAATAGCGGACATTTGGATCTTTTTGGTGAGAGCGTCACCCGTTTGGCTGGGCGCAAGCGAGCTGGTCTCCGCCGCCGGATCGGCATCGTGCTGCAGGATTTCCGCCTGCTTGATCACCTTACAACCTGGCAGAATGTGGCATTGCCGCTGCGTGTGTTGGGAAAAAAGGAATCGGATTACCGAGAAGATGTCACGGATCTGCTGCAATGGGTCGGCCTTGGCGATCGGATGCACCATTATCCATCGGTGCTTTCAGGTGGTGAGCAGCAACGCGCGGCGATTGCACGTGCGGTCATTGGCAAACCCGAATTGTTGCTGGCTGACGAGCCGACGGGTAACGTTGATCCGCAGATGGCGCGCCGGCTCTTGAGATTGTTTATCGAACTCAATCGCCTTGGCACATCTGTCGTTATTGCGACGCACGACCATCAGCTCATGCGTCAGACGAATGCGAAACGCTTAGAATTGCATGAGGGCCATGTCCGGATCGTATGACAATCGGGGCAGAGGCCCAGGTGGACGGCCCCAAAGTGGACGCCCATCAGGCAACCGGGGGCAAGGCGGGCCGAACGATGCGCGTGGGCAGCCGACGCTCTCTTATGGCAATGAATATCCACCGCAGCATACGGGCGTGACGCTCGATGGGCCTGTCACTGCGCCACCGGCCGATTACGGACCGCCGCCCTATGAAGTGCCGCAAGATCACGGCCCAGCATCGGTCAGACCAACAGAGCCCCCCCCCGAATTGCTGGCACCGCCACGCGAACCTGATCATTCCGGCAATCTTGCATCGGCACCGATTGTTGAAGCTGGGTCTGTTACGGGACGGTCATTGACGCTGGTGATTTCGATTATGTGTTTCCTCGCCTGCCTGACGGCGGGGGCGGTTTATATGATGAACCAGTCGGCAACGGCGTGGCTGCGCAATATGTCGAACGAGATTACAGTGCAGATTGAGCCGCTCCCGAATGCTGACGTCGAGCAAACAGTCCGTAAAGTGACGTCATTCCTGCGCCTGCGACGAGGAATTTCAACGGTCAATGCACTCAACACAGCCGATACCGCGAAGTTGCTGGAGCCCTGGTTGGGCAACGCCGAGGCTTTGGCTGATCTGCCGATCCTAAGATTGATCGCGATTGAGATTGATGGTTCGTCACCGCCGGATCTTGTCCGGCTCGGCGCGCAGTTGAAAGAGCAATTCCCCAATGCCACACTCGATGATCACCGCAAGTGGCGCCAGCAGATCAACACCGTAACGCGGTCGTTTGCGCTGGGTGGTTTGGCGATTTTGATGCTGGTTGCTGCGGCAACAGTTGCGATTATTGTCTCCGCGACCGGCAGTGCGATGGCAGCTAATCGTGACATCGTTGAGGTGTTGAATTTCGTTGGCGCCACCGACCGGTTCATCGCGCACGAGTTTGAAAAGCATTTTCTGACGTTGGGCATCCGAGCAGGCTTAGTCGGGGCCGGCAGTGCCATGCTGGTATTCTGGTTGATGCCAATGGTTATGGAGTTGCTCGGCGGCGGAGCGGTTACCATGAGTGAGCTCAATCGTCTGATTGGAATCGGCTCATTGGACTCGTTGGGCTACGTATTGCTGGCCGCCGTTGTCATTGTCATTGCAGCGCTGTGCATGCTGACGTCACGATTTGGCGTTTACCGTATACTACATCATCAGAATTGAGCGGTTGGTGGCACGCAAAAGGTTGGCTGTAGCTTGATCTAGTGAATATAGTTCATGGGTTGTCTTTGAATGGGTCTTGGATGCTCTGATCGCTTCAGGTCTCAATTGTGCCACCGCTGAGCAAGTAAACGAACCATGGTTACCTGGAAGCACATCATCGTAAGGGTGGCGGCGCTGTTTGTGGCAGCTGTGATGCTTGGTTTCTTGATGTTTGCCAATGCTACGACGCGGCCCGTCACAGTCGCTGCGCCCCGTGCTTCGGCGATTGTTGCATTGACAGGCGGCGCTCAACGCATTCGAGCTGCCGGCCGGTTGTTGCAGAACAGACAGGCCGGCCGGTTGTTGATCAGTGGTGTGAACCGGGTTGTCAGCCGCGCCAAATTGCGCCGGATGCTGGCGATAGATAGCGAACTGTTTGATTGCTGTGTTGATATTGATTATGCGGCGCAAAACACGCGGGGTAATGCGGTTGAAACGCGCAAATGGGCGACGAAACACGAGTTTGACAGTCTGATTGTGGTCACCTCAAGCTATCATATGCCACGCAGCCTGACGGAGCTCAGCCATCTGCTACCAGCCGTCGATCTTGTGGCATATCCAGTTGTGCCTGACCGTTTTCAGGGAAAGCCCTGGTGGCTCCACCGGGAGAATGTTCTTTTGCTGGGTGCAGAGTACCTGAAATACCTGCCCTCGGCAGCACAGTATGCGCTTGGCCGGATGATGGAAACGCCGCGCCAGAGCCAGCCGGCAGACGTGCAAAAGGCAGTCGCGATACAATGATCCGATCGATTGCGTTTAACGTCGCTTTCTACGTTACAACTGCACTGTTTCTGATTTTTTGCAGTCCTTTACTCCTGGCGCCGCGCCGATGGGCGGTTGCAGGGCTTCGCGCGCATGCCCACACGACGTTGTGGCTGATGCGTTGGATCGTCGGCACGGAGATGGAAGTGCGTGGCCGCGAGCATCTACCTGAGGGTGCGTATTTGGTTGCGGCCAAGCACCAATCCGCCTGGGATACGGTTGCGCTGATCCTGCTGTTTCCGGATCCGGCTCTGGTCATGAAGGCTGAGCTGCTGAAGATTCCCGTCTATGGTTGGTTCTGCGCTAAATTCGGTATGATTCCGATCCAGCGTGAAACAGGACCGAGTGCGTTGCGGCAGATGCTCAAGGCGGCACGCGGTCGTGCTGAGGACGGCCGACAAATACTCGTGTTCCCCGAAGGAACGCGCCGATTGCCAGGCGCTGAACCGGACTACAAACCCGGTATTCTGCTGCTCTATGATGCGCTCAAGTTGCCTTGTGTGCCGGTTGCACTGAATTCGGGGCACTTCTGGCCTCGTAATAGCATGCAACGTCGGCCCGGTAAGATCGTCGTAGAGATACAGCCAGCATTGCCGGCTGGGCTGCCACGCAAAGAGTTTCGAAGTCAGCTGATCGACGCTATTGAAGAGCCGACGGTGCATCTCCTGGGCGAGGCGACAACTGTCGAACCCAGGCGGTAACCGTGATCTGACACAGTTTGAAAAATTAGAACAAATTGAGAACATTTTCTTGACGTGCGGGCTCCGCAACCCTAAATTCATGTCTACAGCATGTCGCGTTTTAACGGATTCAGAATGCGCCTTAAGACGCCCAATCTTCGGGCGATTTAAGGATCCGATTAAACGCGACGTGCTTTAGTGACAGTTTTTAGTGAGTATTGGTGTGCACAGTCACCCGTTTGAAATATCAGCAATTTCTCAGCGCATCTGGCGGGAGAAATACCAACTGCGCGGCGTTGATGGTGCATCTGTCGATGAAACGATCGAGGACAGCTGGCAGCGGGTGGCCCAGGCGGCAGCTGCCGCGGAGCGAGGCCGCAAGGCGGTCAAAACGCGATATGCTCAAGTGTTCTATGATGCGATGGCCGACTTTGTGTTTCTGCCAGCTGGGCGGATCCTCGCAGGCGCTCGCAGCGGCCGCGACGTGACGTTGTTCAACTGCTTCGTGATGGGGGCGATTGAAGACGATCTGAGCAGCATCTTTGAGCATGTCCGGGAAGCCGCGATCACGATGCAGAAAGGCGGCGGCATCGGCCATGATTTCTCGACGCTGCGCCCGAACGGGGCACCTGTCAAAAGTATCGGTGCGGATGCGTCAGGGCCGGTCAGCTTCATGCATGTCTGGGACGCGATGTGTCAGACGATCATGTCGGCCGGTGCCAGGCGTGGCGCAATGATGGGGACACTGCGCTGTGATCATCCGGATATCGAGACCTTCATCGATGCGAAGGCCGATCCAGCGATGCTCCGAAACTTCAATGTCTCCGTTTTGGTGCCAGACGCATTTATCGAAGCCGTGCGCCGCGATCAGGATTGGGATCTGGTCTTCGGCGGCGAGGTCTTTCGAACCGTAAAGGCCCGTACTCTGTGGCAAAAGTTGATGCGCGCAACATACGACTACGCCGAGCCCGGCGTGATCTTCATCGACCGCATCAATGCGCGAAATAATCTGAACTACTGCGAGACAATCACCGCAACCAATCCGTGCGGCGAGCAGCCATTGCCGGCCTATGGTGCGTGCCTGCTCGGATCAATCAATCTGGCGCGTCTCGTTGAAAAGCCTTTCGCCAGCGGCGCAGCTCTCGACACAGCAGCCCTTGAAGAACATGTCCGTACGGCGGTACGTTTCCTCGATAACGTTATCGATGTGTCGCATTATCCGCTAGCTGAGCAAAAGAAAGAAGCAGCCGCTAAGCGGCGCATCGGGCTCGGTGTTACCGGGCTTGCTGATGCGTTGATCTTTTGCGGAGCAAGCTACGACAGCGACACTGGCCGAACACTTGCGGGTGACTGGATGGCGGCCATCCAAAACGCGGCGTATCACGCCAGCGCTGAGTTGGCAGCCGAGCGCGGCGCGTTCCCGCTTTATGATCGAGATGCGTTTATGGCCAGCGCAAACGTTGATCGGCTGAGCAAAGATGTCAAAGAGGCGATTTCAAAGCATGGCATCCGCAATGGTTGTCTGACCTCGGTAGCGCCAACCGGTACGATTTCGTTGATTGCTGGCAATGTATCGAGTGGCATCGAGCCGCTGTTTGCCGTCGAATATGAACGTCGCGTGCTGCAGCCGGACGGCACGAGCCGGCAGGAGGCCGTGACGGACTATGCGGCGGCCGTGTTCCGGCAACTCGAACCGGGAGCGCCATTGCCGGATACGTTCGTTACGTCGGATAAATTGAGCGTTGATGCACACTTGAAGATGCAGGCCGCAGTGCAGCCTCATGTCGATAGCTCAATTTCGAAGACGATCAACTGTCCAGTCGAAATGCCGTTTGACGATTTTCAGGATGTTTATCTGAAGGCTTACGACCTCGGTCTCAAAGGCTGCACGACGTTCCGGCCGAACAATGTGACTGGCGCTGTCCTGACCGGCTTCAGCGAAGCGCAGACAGAGTTCCAGGTAAGTGAGCAAGCACCGGTTGATGCAGGTCAAGTCGTTAGCGAGCGGCGTGCTCTGGCTCCCGTGCCCTCAGCCGGGGAAACATCAGATGTGATCTTTATGACTGAGCCGCTGGAGCGCGCCGAAGTGCTGACAGGCCAAACCTACAAGCTCAAATGGCCCGCCAACGCACACGCGATATACGTCACCATCAACGACATCGAGCAGGACGGTCGCCAGCGACCATTCGAAATATTCATCAATACGAAAAACCTCGAGCATCAGGCCTGGACAGTGGCCCTGACCCGCATGATCAGCGCTGTTTTTCGGCGTGGCGGCGATGTCTCGTTCGTGGTCGATGAGCTGAAAGCGATCTTTGACCCACAGGGCGGGCAGTGGATGAACGGGCACTACGTGCCAAGCTTGATCGCAGCCATCGGCGATATTATCGAGCAGCACATGACCCAAATCGGTTTTCTAGGCGGCGACACCAAGCAGACGAACCGTCCGCGGATGCAATCAACTGCCAGCATGGCACATGATGTCCCATCGAGCGGCGCGGGAGAGAGTGGCGGCAGCACGGCACGGTTGTCGGGCACGGCGCAACAAGGCACTGCCATACCGATGGGACGGCACTGTCCGCGATGCGGCAACGATCGGTTGCAGCGGCTGGAAGGATGTTGGAGCTGTCCCGATTGCGGTTACTCGCGCTGCGGCTGAACGCGGAGAGCCGGCAGTTCTCAGGTCTCCATGGTCGTCGAACATCTCGACTGTTAACGCTTTGTTGTGATGCAAGGCGGAAACGCTGACATGACCTTTTGCAGCTGGTCAGCGACGGCGGAAACTATTTATCCACTTTATGCGACCTATGGTTGCATCTGATTTCGGCAGTTCTCCGTGGCGCTTGCTGAGGTGATGGGATGGCGATGAGCCACCTTGTCGAAGGGGGCAGGCAGTCGTGAGGGATTGCTTATGGCAAAAGTGGGTATCCGTGATGGAGTTACCAGTAAATCGCCGCACTAGGTCGACATTGCCAGATGAGAAGGCACGCATCGCGTTGCGCCGTGGCAGTCCAATTGATTGTGCGATCATGTTTTGGCAGGGCACGTCGGGCCATGCTTACGTCCACTCAATCTATACCTTGGCCGGTTGTCCTGAAATTCCGCCGGCCTGCGTTCTCCTGGTGCATCGACCAGAATACGGTGGTCCACGCGCTGTTCTGAAAGTGATGCGCGTTGAGAAAGAGCGCCTTCGCTCAATCTTGCCGAGATCCGTCAGCATGGCGCACGTCTCGGTGCGAACGAAGTGCATCTGCATTTCGCAGCTGGGGATCGCTTGGCCCGGAGCACCGCGACGTTCGATCTTGCAACACGTCATGGTGGTATCAATATCGTCGGCAAGTAATACCGTCCCGTCTAAGAATTGACTCACCTCATGGGCTTTGGCGGCTCACTCGGGCAGGCGCGCTCAACATGGCAGCCAAACTGGCTCAAACAACCCAATCGTGCCCCGACTGACAATGCAAGGATGGTTGAGCAGTGCCGCTTGGGGTAGTGTGTGCCGCTATCCTCTGAATAGCTATGCGATAACGCATTCCCGACCGATTGATCCGAACCTGCATGTCCGCACAGAGTCCGCCCATTGGCCCGACGACTGGCCTGTCATCAATCACTGCCCGTCAGTGGTTGATCCTTGGCATGGTCCAGCTGACCACGCTGATATTCGGTATGACAATCACATCTGCAAATGTCGTTCTACCCCAGATCAAAGGCGCCATGTCGGCAACTCAGGATCAGATCGCCTGGGTCGTGACGTTCAATCTGGTCGCCACAGCGATCGCGACGCCAATGGTTGGTTGGTTGTCG
Source organism: uncultured Hyphomicrobiaceae bacterium (assembly GCA_905480435.1). Classification (GTDB taxonomy): domain Bacteria; phylum Pseudomonadota; class Alphaproteobacteria; order Rhizobiales; family Hyphomicrobiaceae; genus CAJQQK01. The sequence continues at coordinate 77,168 of CAJQQK010000103.1, forward strand.
AACCGTTTGGGTTGGCGTCAGATGCTCGTGACGTCGATGTGCGGTTTTACGCTGTTTTCACTGCTGTGTGGTCTCGCGCATAATCTGGAGTCGCTCGTCCTCTATCGGGTTGGCCAGGGCTTGTTTGGCGCGCCGATCATGCCGATGGGGCAGGGCATTTTACTCGCCACCTTCCCGAAGGCGATGCACCCGCTGGTGATGATGATGTGGGGCGTTGGCGCGGTATTCGGTCCGATATCAGGCCCAGTTCTGGGCGCTGTGATTTCTGAGGCATTCAACTGGCGCGGCGCTTTCCTGATGGTCGTGCCGCCAGGCATTCTGGCAATTGGTCTGGTTTGGTTTGCACTTGCGCCTTTCACGGAAAAGCGCATCACGAAATTTGACTGGACGGGGTTCCTGGCTCTTGCGATCGCGATCGGAGCGGCGCAATTGATCATGGATCGTGGACAGCGGCTGGATTGGTTCGAATCCACCGAGATCATCCTGGAGGCGATCGCATGCGCGATCGGGTTTTGGATTTTCATTGCGCACTGCCTGACGGCGCGCGAGCCGATCGTCGATCCACGGCTGTTGCAAGATCGAAATTTTGCGGTCGGTCTGTTCCTCGTCTTTGTGATGGGCATGCTGAGTTACACGCCAATTGTTTTGTTTCCGGGGTTACTCAATGACCTCAAAGGCTATCCCGAAGGGCTTATCGGTATGCTGCTGGCAGGCCGCGGGATTGGCAACCTGCTGTCGTTTATGATCGTGGTGCAAGTGACGAACCGCTGTCCTCGCCTGGGATTAGCTGCTGGCATGTTGATTCAGGCCGCATCCGGGTGGTGGATGGCTCAACTCGATCTTAATATGAGCAGTGGTGATGTTTTCTGGTCCAACGTGATGCAAGGGTTTGGCTTCGGGTTGGCCTTTACGCCGATGTCCGTATTGGCGTTTGCGACGTTGCCAACGCATCGCATGACGGAGGCGATGCCACTCTTCCATTTGATGCGTAACTTCGGTTCCAGCCTTTTCATATCGGCGTCGATTGTGCTGTTGATCCGTTCAACCGCCGAGAATTATGCAAATATGACGGAGTTGATTTCGCCGTTTAACAAGACGCTCGATTTGCCGGGTGTCGCCGGCCGCTGGAGTGCGCAATCAACCGACGGGCTGGTCGCGATTTCTGGTGAAATACAGCGTCAGGCCGCTATGATCGGCTATATCAATGCGTTCTATCTATTCACAATTGCATCTGTTCTTGCGGTCCCTCTAGCGTGTCTGATGGTCAAGGTCCCCAAGGAATGACACCTCAAATCTGGATAGGAGGACGTATCAGTGGTCGACGTAATTGATTTCCATGCGCACGTCTATTTTGACGTGGAACAGGCAGAGGCAGCGCAACGAATCTGCGAGACGTGTCGGGATAAGTTCGGCGTCGAGATGGGCCGCATGCATGCGCGCCCGGTCGGACCGCATCCTGATGGCAGCTGTCAGCTGAGTTTCGGCCCGGACAAGTTCGCCGACGTGACGACTTGGCTGGCGCTCAACCGCAACGGACTGGTTGTGTTTATCCACCCCAATACCGGCAACGCACTCGCAGATCATCGCGATCACGCGATCTGGATGGGTGCCGTGCGGCCGCTCAATCTCTCAATCTTTGACGCGCCATCTGGCAAAGAGTAATGCGTGCCGCCGACTGAGTAGGACAGAAGTGCGCCGCTCTAATTGACGTTGATGACCATTTTGCCGAAATGACCGGCGCCACGCATGCGGTGATAAGCCGATTTCGCATCATCGAATGCAAACGTTTCCGAGACGACGGGCTGGAGTCCGTGGACAGCAATCGCGCGGTTCATTTCTTCGAACATATCGTACGAGCCGACATAAATGCCTCGGAGTGATATCGATTTGCGCATCAGGTTGGTCGGAACAATCTCGCCACCAGCATCGGTCAGTACGCCGATCAGCGAAATGGCACCGCCGACACGGACGGCATTGATTGAGCGCTGCAGCGTACCAGGTCCACCTACTTCGACAACCCGATCAACGCCGACGCCATCGGTGAGCTCCAGTACACGCGCATCCCAATCTGGTGTTGTGCGGTAGTTGACGAGATCGGATGCACCAAGGTCGCGCATGCGTTCCAGCTTTTCGTCACTCGATGATGTCACGATGGTGCGGGCACCCATGATGTTGCAGAACTGCTGGGCGAAAACCGAGACGCCACCAGTGCCAAGCAGCAGAACGGTTTCGCCAGGCTTGATCGGAGCAGGACGGGTCAGCGCATGCCAGGCGGTCAGGCCGGCGCACGGCAGCGTCGCGGCTTCTGTGAAGCTGAGATGCCCGGGCATCGAAATAACGCCACCAGCATCGAGCACGACCTGTTCGGCCAGAACACCCTGGCGCGCGCCGCCGAGTGCAGAATCCATCGCAGCCTTGCTGATCGGTCCACCAGCCCAGTCTTCAAAGAAGCAGCTCATGACCTTGTCGCCGATTTGAAATTTTGTGACGCCGGCACCAATGGCGGTCACTTCGCCAGCGGCATCTGAGTTCGGCACGGTTGGAAACGGCAGGCCGCGCGAAATTGGATCCTCGATCGTGGTCAGGTCGCGGTAGTTGATCGATGAGGCGTGCACTTTGATCGCAACCTGGCCGGGGCCTGGCTCAGGCATCGGCCGGTCAGCCAGATTGAGAGCGTCGACACCGTCGCCTGATACAATTTCCCACGCGCGCATGAAGATCTCCATTTCCGGACTTGAGGGGCGCGGGCTTGGCAGTATCTAACTGTCAAACCCGTGAAAGGCTCTTGGCCAACAAGTGCTGCTATGTCGTCGGCGGCAGTGCGCAAACCTGTTCGTAGGCATAGCGTTCTTTGAGTGTTCCGAAATGCTCAAACACATCAAGCGCGACTTCGAACGCTGGCTTGGTGATCTCGACGTGTGGAGTCCAGCAGCCAAGTTGCTGATAACTTGCGATGCAGGTTGCAAGCACAGCCTCGTCGATATTCGGGAAGTACGATTTTTCAGCCTTGGCAATCTCAGCTGCGGGCGTATTGATCATGTATTGCCGGGTTTTCTTGTAGCCGCGCATAAACGCTTTGGCTTGATCGGTGGCGAGCCACTCGCGCGTTGATGCGAGGCTTGAAAACGCATTGGAGCCGATCTTCGGGCCAACCTGCGCAACGACGCTGCCGACGCCATCAGCTTCGAGTTGCTGCGGGAATGGGCCTTGCTGCTGGACGTAGGCGCCTTGGCCGTCGCGGAAGGCCTTGTCGATATCAGCAGCACCACCCGGCGTAATTGCATTAATTTTGTCGAAGTCTATGCCGGCCTTGTGGCAGGCATATTTGAACATTGCGAGCGGTTGGCCACCACCAAACATAACGACATCGGCACCTTCGAGCTTCTTCCAATCAAAGGCCGCATCGGCATTGCGGGCCGTCAGGAAAAAGCCGTCCATCTCGTTGATCTGCGCAAAGTGGATTGCTGTTGGCGTCTCACCGTTACCAAGTGATGAGAAACCCTGGCTCGGTGCTGACTGGATGACCTGGGCCGTACCGTCTTCGAGTGCTTTGATCGCAGATACGCCGGCCGGCGCGACAGAGTAGCTGGCGTCAATGCCTTCCTCCTTGAGGAAGCCGCCCGACATGGTCGAGATCAGCGGCGAATAGAATGCCGAAAACAGCGTGAACTGGATGTGCATCTTTTCCATGAACGGAGATCCTTTATTGAAATTGAATAAGGCGGAATGGTCACCGGATGGCGATTCAGCTCTTCGCCGCAACTTCCGCGCGGATTTCTTCGCCGTGGGCGTTGAGGCCTGGCGGATTGGTGCGCATCGGCGTTGTTGTGTGATTGAAACGGATTGGGCTGAGGAACGTTTTGGTCTCGACACCGTTCGGCAACGTCATGTCCGCCACCCATTCGCAGTGCTCGACTTGCGGGTGGCTCAGGGCTTCCTTGTAGGAATTAATCTTGCCGCATGGCACGCCGGCTTCGCCGAAAATATCGAGCCATTCAGCGGAGGTCTTCTTGGCGAATTCTTCCTCGACGATGACCGCCAGCTCAGTTTGGTTTTTGGCGCGCAATGTCGTGGACTTGAATTCCTCTCGATCGAGGAGTTCCATACGCCCGATGATGCGACAGACATCGGCGTAGAGCTTGTCGTTGCCAGCAGCCAGCGCGAAGTATCCGTCAGACGCTTTGAACGCCTGATAGGGCGCGTTGCGCGGATGGCGCGAGCCCATCCGTGGTGAGCTGCCGCCGGTGCCGAAGAACTCACTAGTTTGCAGCGCGGCAATGCCGATCGAAGCGCCGAGCATCGACGCATCAATGTGCGCGCCTTTGCCGGTTTCTTTAACTTCGCGCAGGGCAGCGGCAATGGCAAAGGCACCATAGAGGCCGGTGGCAACATCACTGATCGGGACGCCGCATTTTACCGGATCATCTTCACCGGTAACGCTCATGATGCCGCTTTCGGCTTGAACGACGAGATCAAAACCGCCGCGTTTGGAATAAGGGCCGTCCGTGCCGAAGGCACTGATTGAGCAATAGAGAATGGCCGGGTTGAGCTTTTTGATGTCCTCGTAACCGAGGCCGAGCCGGTCCATGGCACCCGGCCGGTTGTTCTCAATGACAACATCGGCGCGGGCGCACAGGTCACGCGCGAGTTGCAGATCTGTCTCGGATTTAAGGTCAAGAGCGATCGAGCGCTTGTTGCGGTTAACGGAGGCAAAATTCTCGCTGTAACCCTCGGTGATCGGAGGCCAGAAGCGCATGTCATCGCCGGTCGGTTTCTCGACCTTGATTACGTCGGCGCCCATGTCGGACAGCAGCATGCCACAGAACGGGCCGGACAGGATGTTGGTGAACTCGACGACACGGACGTTTTTTAACGGCTGCATGATGGTTTCCTACTGTTTTTAGTGCCGCGGCCGGGTCGATTGGATGGACGACAGGCATGCGCGGGAATTTGAGTAAATGGCTTACTGGTTGCTCCGCGTCCGCACAAGTCCCGACAGTCAATAATCGCAGTGACCGCAGGCGATATAGGCCCTCAGGCGAGTTTCAGAATGGCGGCAAGAACATCGGCGTTTGGGTCGCAGAACTGGTCCTGGATGCTGAAATGGTTCTCAGTGCCGGTCACGGTGTATTCTGTCGGCACGCCGGACGACTTGATATGACGGGCATAGTCGGCCGACTGTGCGATCCAGCCTTCTGGCTCGCCGCCGCCAACGATGACGTGAACCGGGCAATCGAGCCGCGGCGGATGGGCGATATAGTTCTGGCGGGCGGCGATCTCAGGTGTGATGCCGATTTCCGCGTTCACTGAGATGTGTTGCGTTGGCGCCGGATCGTAAATGCCGCTAACGAGCACAGCGCCGCGCAATGGCTTCGCGGCGTCAAGCCCGCTCCAATCGGACGCGATGATCGCGGCGCCGAGATGCGCTCCAGCGGAGTGCCCGGATATCGAGATACGGGCAGGATCGCCGCCGTGATCAGCAATATTGCGAAAGATCCATTCGAAGGCTTGTTGGTTGGCAGTAACAACCTCGTCAAGCGTGACGACGGGGCAGAGCGGATAGTTAATCACGATGCCGAGCAGGCCCTGGTCGGCGAGCGCCTTACCGATGAACCCGAAATCTTCCTTTTCGCGTGAGCGCCAGTAGCCGCCGTGAATGAAGATATGAACGGGTAGCGAACCGGCACTTGAAGCAGGCCGATAAATGTCGAGGTTGCGCAGCGGGCCGTCACCATAGGCAATGCCAGCTGTGCGCCCGGACCAGGCGAGGCCCGCCTTGTTGATCTCGGTTCGCGCTTCGCCATAGCGCTCCGAATCCGGGTTGGAGGCGCGTGGATTGTAGTTGTATTCAAGCTCGTCGGCTGAATACGCCTGCCATGGCTTGCTGGCTTGTTCCAAGGTCAATGTCGTCTCCAATCTCTAATCACGCTGACGGCGTCGCTGAGCAAAACTGTAGGCGACTATAGCGCCAATTGAACAGGTCGGACGGCACGGCGTTCGTCCATTTCATGTGTGCTAACTGCCAGGCGCAATCATCAAAGGAACCAACTCAGAAACGTCCGGAACATTGCGCAGGTCCGAAAGGCGACCGATGAGTTGTGTCGTCTGATCCTCACTGATCGGCCTCGCAGCGGCGGCGCAGTTCGCTCGGAATTTCTCCAATTGGCCATCTCGGGCGAACGGATTTTGCGGGCTGCCATAGACGTACTCGACGCGGTGGCTGTGGCTTGTGCCATCGGCGAGTGTGATCGTGACGTCGATAGGCGTCAACGCGTTGGGTGGATCGCCATCGCGGATGTCGACTGAGATGTTCTCGGCCAGTCGTCGAGTGGCGCTATCCTGATAGGCTGCGGGGGTGAAGTCGCCGAGGTCGATGGTGCCGCGGATCAAGGCGCGTGCGGCAACGTAGGGCACGCAAAGGCGGGCGTAGTTGAGCTCCATGTCTGGCCGGTAAGGTCGTCCGACGAGCTGATGAACCAGCGGCGGGACGATAGCGCTGATGCGCGCGATACTCTGCGGCTCGAAGCCATGTTTCTGCTGCAGAACAAGGCATCCATCAAGCACGCCATGCGTGGCGCGGCCCGAGGGAAATGGCTTGTGCGCGACTTCTTCGATGCGCCAGTTGTTTCCAAGCGAACCGAGTTCCGCCTGAATGTCACCGCTTTCTTCGATGAGGCCAAAATAACCAAAAGTGCCTTCAAGGATGTTCTGCGGACCGGTGAAGCCAAGGCCAGCCAGATCGGCAGCAATGACGGCGTTGCGCGTATTGAAGCCCATTTGCATGGCGAGCAGCATCGAGCCTTCTTCATGGGCCTGCATGGTGCCGCCGAGCTGTCCGTAAGCCAGTGAACACGCATGTATCGTGCGCTCAGTATCGAAACCCATCAGCTTGGAAAGTGCAGCAGCTGCGCCGAACGCCCCAACCGTTGCTGGTCGAAAGAAACGCAGTCCGGAAGTTGCCGCAACGCCGAGATTGCTCGCGACATCCACGCCAAGGATGACGGCTTCAATAAAACGACGACCATCGATCCCGCCGGTGCGTTCTGCATGTGCCATGGCGGCAGGTACAATCGCAGATAGCACGTGGGCGACGGCTGCTTCATGCACACAATCAAACTCGCTGTTGTGCACCTGATAGGAATTGCATTGCGCAGCAGCCGAGGCAGGCAGGCGCTTGCCGAGTGACCAGACATGCGCATCGGTGCCGGTTCCAGATAGCTCTTGCGCGTCGGCAAGCTCAACTGCCATCGGCCCCGAGCTGCCGCCAATGCCGACACCGATTGTGTCAAGGATCAGCACTTCAGCAGCCTTGATGGCGCTTTCCGGCATATCCTCAAAGCGCGTGGTTGCAACATGCTCGGCAATTCTGGCAATAGCGTCCATGGAACCAGTCGTCTCCGTGATTTCGATTGGTGGTGTCGGCGCGTGAGTGTAACTCAGCCTCGCCGCATATTGACAGAGCATTGGTTGAAAGGCTCAGATCAACGCATGACACAGCGTATCAGAGTTTATGAAAATCTTCGCGGCGTGGTCTATACGCCGTTTTATCTGGCAAGCGTCGATGGCGACTGGCAGAAACTCGGCCTTGACGTCGACGTGATCAAATCACCGGCCACATCCGAAACGGCAATCGGCTTGATGGCGGGGCGTGTCGATGTTGCCTGGGGTGGCCCGATGCGCGTGATGATGCATCACAATGAAGATCCATCATGTTCACTGATGTGTTTCGGCCAGGTGGTATCGCGTGACCCGTTCATGCTGGTTGGCCGTGAGCCAATGCAGTCGTTCCGTTTCGACGATCTCGAGGGCAAACGCATCGGCGTCGCGAGCGATGTGCCAACGCCGTGGTTGACCTTTCAGGATGATCTGCAGCGCGAAGGGATTGATCCGGCAAGCCTTGATCGTGCTGATGACCGGTCAATGGCCGAGAACGCAGCGCGGCTGAAGGCGGGAGAGATCGATGTCATGCAGGTGTTTGAGCCCTACGCCAGTCAGGCGGTCGCGGATGGCTACGGCCATATCTTGCATCGCTTCGCCGTGCGCGGTGACGTGGCGTTCACGACGTTCTATACAACCCGGGCATTCATGGATGCCAATCCGGATGTTTGCCAGACACTCGTGAAGGGTATCGGCCAGGCACTGGACCGGATGTATGCGATGCCAATTGCTGATCTCGCAGCGAAGGTCTCACCGTATTTTCCCGATCTTGATGTCAAAGTGCTTGCAGCGGCGATCGACGGGTATCGCATGGCCGGGCTTTGGGCACGCGAAACGTCACTGCCGCCAACCGCAGTTGTGCGACTGAAGGCAGCGTTGCTCTCTGGCGGCTTCATTCAGCGTGATATGCCCTACGATGACATCGCGCGCGATATTGGCGTCCAATAAAGCGCTGTTACAGCATGTCGCGTTCTAACGGATTCAGCACACAGGGAGCGCATGCGACCCGGCGCATTGCGCCGCCCCGCGGAAGTGTCCGAGCGGAGCGAGGGATAACACCGTGAGCGCAAACAATTTAAAGCGAGACGCATATAATGCGACACGCTTTAGTCGGGAACAACCACGCCAGTTTGTGATGTGATCAGGCCGTAATGCTCGGTGCGCCGGTGTTGGGCGAAATTGAAAATCGTTTCCTTGCCAAATTTGGTCGCATCGAGGTCGCAGTCAGCAACGATCAACTCGTCTTCCTCCGTCTTGGTCTCGGCAACAATCTCGCCGCTCGGATCGACAATGCAGCTGGCACCGAACAATGGGAAGCCATCCTCGACGCCGGCTTTCGCAACGGCCACGACCCACGTCGAGTTCTGATAGGCGCCGGCCTGCAGTGACAGTTTGTGGTGGAAGATGCGCTGCTCCGGTTTCTCGTTGCGGCTGAGCGAGTTGGTTGCCGGCGTGTTGAAACCAAGCGTGATCATTTCGACGCCTTGTAGGCCCATGACGCGATAGGTTTCAGGCCAACGCCGGTCATTGCAAATGCACATGCCAAACACGCCATCCAGCATACGGAACACGGGCAAACCCAGGTTGCCGGGCAGGAAATAGCGCTTTTCGAGGTGCTGGTGGGTTCGTTCCGTATCGTATTCGACGTGCCCGGGCAGGTGTACCTTGCGGTAGGTGCCGACAATATTGGAATCTGGATCAACCAGGATCGACGTATTGTAATGCTCACCTTCAGGCGTCAGCTCGGCAAAACCAAACGAGAGCGCAATGCCATGCTCATTGGCGCGGTCGAACAGCGGCTGCGTGGCGGGGCCAGGCATCTCACTTTCGAACCACTGATCGGCTTCCACGTTGTTCTCATGATACCAACGCGGAAAGAATGTTGTCAGCGCGAGTTCCGGATAGACCACCAGGTTGCACTTCTCGGCAGCTGCCTGATCGAGCAACCCGATCATCCGCGCGACAACATCTTCACGGCTGTCGGCTTTCTGGATAGCGCCCAGTTGGGCTGCGCCTACACGAACGTTTCGCATGCTTGAGGTGCTCCGATTGGTATCGATCTCGAACCCATATGATGATCCGATCCGCGGCGGTCCGCAATGCTTGCGATATCGCGGCGATGATCATGCTATGCTTTCGAGCAGATAGTGTTGCCATCTAAGTGAGAGGCGGGTTGCTCCAATGAGTAGAATAGCAGTTGGATTCTCAGGCGGCCCCAACGCCTCGGAAATCGTTGGATGTGTGCAATTGGCCTAACAACTCGGCTATGAATCAGCCTGGATGGCGGAGGGGCACGGCGGTGATCAGTTTGCAGTGCTCTCAGCCTGCGCGACGCAGACGACACGCATAAAGCTAGGGACCGACATCACCAGCGTATTCGTCAGAACTGTGCCGACGCTGGCAATGGCAGCAATGACCGTCGACCAGTTATCCGGTGGCCGCTTCATGCTGGGTGTTGGATCGAGCCACAAGGTCCAGGTCGGCCCCGAGCATGGCGTCACGTATACCAAGCCACTGACGCGGGTGCGCGAAACCGTTGACGCTGTCCGGCAACTGGTTGCAACGGGTAATCTCAACTATCAGGGCGAGACGTTTCAGATCGAGCAGTTTGAGCTTTGGTTCGAACCGCATCGCCGGCACATCCCGATCTATATCGCAGCTGTGTTCCCAAAGATGACGGCGCTCTGCGGTGAGATGGCGGACGGCATTATTCTGACGCGCAGCACGCTCGAGACGGCAGCGAAGGCGCGCGTGCACATCGCTGAAGGCGCGGCGCGAAGCGGGCGTCAGCTGCAGGATATCGAAGTGACGACACTGCTGCCGACGGCTGTCGCGGATACGTTGGCGGAAGCCCGCGATCAGATTAGGCCTGGACTAGCGCTCTATGCAGGCTTCTTTCCGCGTTACAATCAGCTGGTCGCCGACCATGGCTTTGGTGGTGAGGCTGAAGCGATCGCGTCTGCGTGGCGATCAGGCGATCAACGTGCAGCCATTGCAGCGGTCAGCGATGATATGATTGACGCAACCAGCATAGCCGGGCCGCCGGAATACTGCCGCGAGAAACTCGAAGCTTACCGGCAATCCGGCATCGATCTGCCAATCATCAGCCCATTCGCGCGTGGGCCGAACGCCAAGGCGGTGTTTGAAAATGCGATCCGGGCCTGTGCGCCGCAGTAGTCAAAATGATCGGCAGTTGAGTCTATTCGACAATGATGTGCGGCACGAACCGAGACAAGTCACGCGTGATCAGCGAGCTGTCCTCGCGCATGCCAAGCCCGCACGCGCGGTCGCCAACCACCCATGACCCGAGCACCGCATGTTTACCGTCGTCATGAAACAGCGGTGCGAAAGCCTGAGCGATACGCGGTGTGCCGCCGTAGGAGCCGTCGGTCTCTTCCACGATCGCACCGTCCTGACGAATCGTGACGTTATCGCCTTCCCGCGAAAAGAACGGTTTCAGGACCACTTGATCCAGATCGCCGGCTCGCGGATCATCTTCAAAGTAAGCCGGCAGTATGTTCGGGTGACCTTGGTGCCGGTCCCATAGCAGAGGCAGAAACGCCTTGTTGGAAAGGATCGCCTTCCAGGCCGGTTCGACGAAACAGCCGGGTTTTAGATGCTTTGCAAACGGCTCGCGCAGCATGTCTTCCCAAGGATAGAGCTTGAAGCACTGGTCAATCGTGCGGTTGTCCGTATCCGTAAAACGTCCTTGTGCATCGACACCGATCTTCTGGATATCGATCAGCTGAACTCGATGGCCAGCCTGTACTGCACAATCCATCAGGTAGGCTGCGGTGCCTTTGTCCTCGGAGCTTTTCGTCCAACAGGCAAAATGAAAGATCGCGTCCTTTGGGAACTGCGAGAAAACTTCAACCAGGCTTTCCTGCAGAAAGTTGAATTGATCGGTGACTCCCGGCAGTTGGCCGGCCTCAATCTGATCAATCAGCCAGTTGTGCTGGAAGAACGCGGATTCGAAAATCGAAGTTGGCGTATCGGCGTTGTACTCAAGCAGCTTGGCAGACGACACACCATCATAGGCGAAATCAAACCGGCCATAGATATGACGATCACCCGCGGTCCAGCTGCCGCGAACCAGGTCGCGATGGGCTTCGGGTATATTGAGTCGCGCCAGCGTCTCGTCGGATTTAACGACGTCAGCAACGAGATCGAGGCACATCTCGTGCAACGCCTGGGTCGGGTCTTCGATGTCGCGCTCAATCTGCTCAAGCGTGAAAGCGTAGGCAGCATCGTCGGTCCAATAGGGCTCGCCATACATCTCGTGGAAGCCGAAGCCGACTTCGCGAGCGGTATTGCGCCAACCGTCTCGCTCAGCCAGCGTTATGCGCTTCATCGGATATTGCCCTTTTTAACCGCCCCAGCCGCGCGATGAGTACGACCGACCGCCAAAGCCGCGCCGGGCGACAGTCCGCGTGTTGACGTTAACTGGTCGTGTGACAGTTCGAGCCTTGGTGCCTGTACCGGATCGCACACTGGTCACCGTCCGGCCGCCGCGATCGCGATAGATGGGCGTCGAATAGTAACCCGGATAATTGGAGCGGTAACTGTAGTAGGCATACGGCGTGCGGATGCGGTGCAACGCCTGCGATACGAGGAAGCCCGTGAGCAGTGGCGTGTAGAAGTTCGACGTGCCTTGTGTGGTCCCGTTGGTCGTCGAGACTGAGTGCACCATGCATTTGCTGTTGCCGAATTTCTGTTCGCACTCGTCGCTGGTTTTGAATTTAGGCGCGGTTTTCGCGTGCCGGGCACGGGCTTCGGTGAATTCCTTCTCGCACACAAAGGCGCTGAAGCCTGAGGTCTTGCAATCCGAGATACTCTTGAAGACTTGGTCCGACGGCGCGTCGTCACAAGCGGCAACTGTCAAGCCAGCTGCAGCTATCGTGCCGAGCGCCAGCGATTTGCGCATGACTGAAGATTTGCGCCGTCTGACGGCGGGCTTGGTTGGAGCGGCTACGCCGACCTGGCGTTTGGCGTCCATTTCGTCGTTTGAATCTTTCATGCCAGCCACCTCAATATGTCATGCAGGCAGCGTTCAACAGGCCAACCGCGAGGGCAATGCCACCCGCCCAAGCGCCTGCTGAAACATTGCCATCGGTGATTTTCTTGGCGAGATCATCCATCGTGTAAGAAGCAGCAAAGAACGCTATGATTTGAACGAGACCGCCGATGATGGCCCAGATGATGAAATCAATGATCGAAACGGAGTGCGCGGCAGCCGAGGCCAGTGGCATCGAGAAACCAAGTAAAGCACCGAGATATGCAATGACAGCGGCGTTGTTGCCCTGCCGGATCAGGTTGAGCTCTTTGTGCGGCGTGGCGTAAGCATAGATCTGCGAGAACGCGACCAGCATGACGAGGCCGGTGACAAAGTAGGCAAGAAATGCGGGCAATCCCGCGACATAACCAAACATTTCATATCCTTCCAAGTGCGGCTTCTATTCGGGCCACATACATTCGAGCAGTTATACGCGTTGCACATCCGCGGAGGCGAGACCATAGCCGATCAGGAATTCGACCGATCCACCTTGCTGGCTGACGTTCTCACCGATATCACGCTCAATGTTAATCAATAGCATCTCTTCGACCGATCCGATGGGCCGAGCATAGAGCATACACTGCTGGTGAATCGAGCGAGCTGTATCACCGTCATTAATGTCTTCGCTGAATTCGACGAGATCGACGCGGCCGGCGCCTTCACCCCAGTACCGGGCAAACATGATGCCATCAGCATCGTATTCCGGCTGACCGACAAACCCGTTCGGACCTGTCCAGCGCTCCCATTCGCTCCGTGTCATCGGTGTTACCGAGTCCCAGGGCCGATAGAGGCTGACGCCGGTGATCGTTTCGCGGCCGCCGCCAGGTGACGCCATGACTTGCAGGATCTGGTCATCGTCGTCGTAGTAGCGCGTCAGTGTCGTCGTCGCGTCGAGCTGTGCTGTGCCGATCGCTGAGATGACCATCGGGCCGCCAGTGGGAGGCGGTAATGCTGGATCACCAGCAGCAAGGCTGGCCTGTAAACCAAGCGTATCAAGTTCAACGGCGCCACCGAGTGCGACCGCGAGAGGCCCGCGTTCCTCCGGCAGCTCATCTTTCTTGCTGCTACCAAACAATCCCATGATCATCGGCTGATTGTTCCTTTATCCCTTGCGGGTGGTTGCTTTGCCGTCGTCATCATCGTCGCTGTTGACCGGTAATTCGTCATCCGTAATGGAGGCCCAAAGCACGTCCTGCGGCGACATCCTGTTGTCAGCGATATAGAATAGTTGGTCACCGCCGCGAATGCTTTGATCGGTCGGGCAGTTCAGGTCGACATTGCGATCATTGGGCCCGCTCAATCCGACCAAAGTCAGGCCGTAGTGGCGTTTTAGGCCGATCATGGCATCAAGATATGAAATCGGCGTGATCCCGGTGGGTACGATCATCGAGTAGGCGGTGTCGTCGCTTTCAGCCGATAACAAGCGGTCGGCAACGCGCGATGCGCCCGGGTCTCGTGACGCGCGCACCAGCAACTCGGCCGAGAGGGAGCCGATCGCCTCAACGTCCGGGCATTGCCGCGAGATCAGATCAACCGCGCGCTCGTCTTCGAAATGAGCAACGATGTGGGCTTCGGATTGTGAAGACGAGGCAGCCAACGTCGCCGCCAGCGTTTCGTCGTCGTCTGCACCGCGAATGATCACACGCGCAGCTTTGCTGATGCCGGCGCGCTGCAGGTCGCCCCGCGTTGAAAGTGCGTCAGATCGGATATAGTCGATCACGGCAGGCATTGGATTTTGCTCAAGCGACTTGTCGACCAGTACAATGCGTTCGCCATCGTCGTGATCAGCTATCAAGAGCTCAATCAGGCGCCGCGTTCGAATGCCTTGCCAGCCGAGGATGACTGTATGGCTGTCGCGCTCGCTATAGTCACCAAAACCGTTCATGCGCCTTCTCCAGATGATGCCGACATCGCCGATCGCTTTGCCCAGAATGGCCGTGAATATTGCAATAGAGCCTGGAATAACCAGGAAAATGCCGATGATACGCCCGGCTGAAGTCGTCGGTGACAAGTCGCCGTAGCCAACCGTTGTCGCTGTTACAACGTAAAAATAAATGTAGGTAATCAGGTCGCCGGTTAGTCCATTTTCGCCAGCAATCGCCAAAAGGATATAGGAGACCAGGCCGTGCAGGCAGGCAACGGCGAACACAGCCGACCACGAAAGCGTCGCGATCGCCACATAGACACGTCGCACGATAGCGCTGAACAGAGGCACGCTCTCTCCTGGTTATTCTTTCAAAGCGCCATATACCAAAAAAAGAGATTATTGGTCTTGAATGGCGGCCAATCGCATCCGAAATCCTGTTGAAAGACAACGGTGAACCAGCGCATCATCATCACAGCTTCGGTAAGTCTGGGTTAATGTTGCGCAAATGTTCCAAGATTAATGAGTTCGTGACCTGATTTGTAGTAATTCGGCCTGATGTATTTCGCGCTAAAATGAGGAAATCAATGATGACACCCAAAGGCGGCTGGACTCTGTCGAGCCTGACCGAACTGTTTGCCAGCGATCCCGATGCTCTCGGTGACGTCGATGTCGTGATCGCTGAAGGATCTGATGTACTTCGGGTGACGCTGAAAGAGCGTGGCGACCTGAACGTTCTGATCGCAGCCAGTGGTGAGCAGATCCTGATGAGCGTGGCGCTTGTTCAGGCAAACGATGTGCCCAACCGCGAAGCGTTCGACCGCTTGATCTTGCAGACACACAAGCTGGTGCCGCTATCCACTTTCGGCCTAACGACCATCGACGGCGCCGAGTGGTATGAGCTGTTCGGCTCGTTGTCATCGCAATCGCGTGCAGAGGTTGTGGTTGAGGAAGCTGCCATACTCGCCAGTAATGCGCTGGATGCAGCCGAAATGATTACAGAGTGGAATGAAAACGGCGGCGCAATCGGTGCGGGAGACAAGTCATGAGTATTTGGATGAAACTTGTCACAGCCGTGCGCGGTGGTGCCAATGAGGCAGCTGAAGCGGTTGCCGACAACCAGGCGATGCGGATCCTCGATCAGGAAATCCGCGATGCAGACAACGCGTTGCGTAAGGCGCGCGGCGATCTTGCCGGTCTGATGGCGAACGGCAAGCGCATGGAAAAGCGTGTTGCAGAACTGACCGACAAGTCTGAGCGCGACATGGCCAGCGCTAGATCCGCCGTTCAGGCAGGGCGTCAGGATCTTGCCGAGGGGCTTGCGGCCCGCGTTTCTACGACACGTGCGGAACTTGAGCGCGACACCGCTGATCTACAACGGCTACGCGCCCAGCAGCAGTCGATGATGCAGACCATCCGCCAAACGGAATCACGCATCGCGACCATGAAACGCGAAATCGAAAGTGTTCGCGCAACCGAGTCCTTGCAAAAGGCACAGTCGGCTATCGCGGCAACACAGTCCGGTGTGAATTCCCGGCTTGGCAGTGCGATGGGTTCGCTTGAGCGAATCAAGGAGCGCCAGGAAAAGACCGCAGCACAGCTTGAGGCTGGCGACGAACTAGCTGCGATCGAATCCGGCAGCGATCTCGATCGTCAGTTGGCGGCAGCTGGCATTGGCGGCAGCGTGACGTCAGCTGACAGCATCATGGCCGAGATCATGGGCGGGGCAGCTCCGCAGAAACTGGAAGCCATCGATAGCCCGCGTCTGCCGGCACCAGACAAAAACTAACATGAGCGAATGTTTGGTGCGTGCCGTTTGTTCTTAGCAACGGCACGCACTGTTTTTTATGCCGTTTGAATCGCACCGAGCGCCATGGCGACAGCGGCCTGCGTCGGCTCTATAACCGGTACGCCCAATGCCGCTTCGAGCGGCCGTCGGTGGCGGGCCATGCCGGCGCAACCAAGCACAATGCAATTGGCACCATCCCCCAGCAGCTGCTGGCCGACCTCTTGCAACTTGGCAAATGTGTTCTCGCCGCGCGCTGTTTCATCAACTGACATATCAAGCGGTCGCTCTGCTGCGAGCCGATCGAGAATGCCCATCCGTCGCATGTATTTGCAGTGGCGCAGCACAGATACATCGGTGATCGCAATCACGCCAAACTGATCGCCGCGCGTCATCGCCGTTAGAATACCGCTCTCTTGAATTCCAAAAACCGGCACCTTGGCGACGGACCGGCAGACGTCAATGCCAGGATCTGAATAGCACGCAATGACAAACGCCGAGGCGTCATCGCGTTCCGTGACGAGGCGAGCCAGTGGCATCACGACCTGATCAGAATGCATCTGAGTTTCGAGACCGAACGGCCCTTCCTTCAGTGTCAGACATTCAATCGGTGGTCCACCTTCAAAGCGAAGTGGTTCGAGGGACACGTCGAGCCCCTGGGTCACGACTTCATTTGAGTTGGGATTGATGACGATGATCGGCCCCGGTGAGGGTTTGTCCGCGCTTGC
Source organism: uncultured Hyphomicrobiaceae bacterium (assembly GCA_905480435.1). Taxonomy (GTDB): domain Bacteria; phylum Pseudomonadota; class Alphaproteobacteria; order Rhizobiales; family Hyphomicrobiaceae; genus CAJQQK01. The sequence continues at coordinate 94,036 of CAJQQK010000103.1, forward strand.
CATGGTGGTTTTCCTTATTCAGAAATAGTCATCCGGTCCGCATCGGCGATCTATGATGCCTCGATCAAATTGGCTGCCTTGGCGCAGGTCGCAACGCCAGCAATGGTCGCCAGATCACCGATCGTACGCTGATGTGTTTCCGGCGAAAAGGCCGCGCAGCCGTCGCTCAGCACGGTCACGGAAAAGTCTCGCACATGCGCATCCCGCACCGTCGAGGCAACGCCGCCGTTGGTGACAATACCACAAACAAACAGCGTCGTGATGCCGGATTTCTTCAAGATCCATTCGAGTCGGGACATATAGAATGCCGAGTAGGCAACTTTCTCGACGGACATATCTGCTGGCTGCAGCTCATCAACCAATGCATGCCCCCAACTGCCCGGCGCAAAATCACCTTTGCCAAGAAACGGTCGCATGTTCTTCAAGTGAGGTGAAATAAGCGGTTCGCCGCCTTTGCCCGGCACCAATGTGAAATGCGTTGAGACGATCCAACCCCCTTTTGCGCGCAATGCATTAGCGACCGGCACGACACGGGCCGTCACTGCTGCGATATCAGCATTGGCCTGGCCGCCGCGCGCATAGGCGCCCTGGGCATGGATGAAATCATTCTGCAGATCGGCGATCAGAAGCGCCGTTGAGGTCGGATCGATTTGATTGACGTCCATAGTTACTCCGCAAGCGGTTTAATGATCAGATTGCCATAACCATCGACGCGTGCTTCGAGGCCGGGATCGACGAAGATGGTTGTGTCCGGTTGTTCGAGCAGTGCCGGTCCGGTGATGCGGCTTCCGATGGCAAGCTGGAGGCGTTCATAAACCGGAGCATCGTGGAAAGCGCCATCTGCATAGACTTGGCGTTTGGCGGTAATGCAGGCTTCAGACGACTTGCCGTCTATCGGCGCGAAAACCGACATGTCAAACTTGGGCCGCCGCCCGATGACAGCGATGCGGTAACTCACGATACGCATCGGGATGCCGGCCAGCAGGCGCCCGAATGCTTCCAAGTAGGCGGCTTCAAATGCGGTTTGGATGATGTCTCGCGTCAGTCCGTCGGCTGGAATTTCAACTGGTACGCTGACTGTATGCGTTTGTCCGAGGTAGTGCATGTCGAATTCATAGAGCCGGTCAACAGCAATGAATGTGATTGCAGCGGCGTGCAGCAGTGTTTCGGTTTCGCCAGCGATGGCTTCCATTTCGCGGCCGATCTCGCCGGCATCAACGTCGTCAAGCATCCGGTTGACCGTCTGAACGCGATCATGGCGCATATCCGCGACAACGCAGCCAAGCGCGGACGTGACACCCGGATAGCGCGGCACAATCGCAGAGCCAAGCCCAACCTCCTTGATCAGCGCACCGGTGTGCAATGCGCCGCCGCCGCCGAACGGCATTGCGGCGAATGTAGCCGGGTCATGGCCGCGCTCAATCGAAACAAGACGAATGGCGCCTGCCATTTTGGCATTGGCAACTCTCAATATGGCTTCGGCTGCCGCCTCAATATCGATGCCGAGCGGCTCTCCGATTTGACTTGCAACGGCCAAGCGCACGGCATCGATATCAAGGTGAGCCAGTTTGCCACCGATTGGCCGGTCGGGATTGATGCGGCCAAGTACAAGGTTGGCATCGGTCACCGTGGGCCGATCATTGCCAAGCCCGTAGCACACTGGCCCTGGATCGGAGCCAGCAGATTCCGGTCCAACTTGCAGCAACCCGCTCTTGTCGATCGAGGCAATCGAGCCGCCGCCAGCGCCAATCGTTGTGATCTCGATCATCGGGGTGCGCACAACCATGCCGAAGTCGATTGAGGTCTGCGCCGCAAGCGCCGCCTTGCCGTCGCTTAATAGCGACACGTCAAACGAGGTGCCGCCCATATCGCAGGTAATGATATTCTCGAAGCCAGCCGCTTCGGCGATTGCAGCGGCAGATATGACGCCAGCTGCTGGGCCTGATAGTGCGGTCCGCACCGGATAATGCTTGGCGCTATCAACGGACATTACGCCGCCGTTCGATTGCACGATCAGGACGTCGCCGTTGAATGAGCGATCATTGAGTCCGCTGGTCAGCCGGTCAAGATATGATGAAACAACGGGCTGCAGATAGGCGTTGAGCGTCGCCGTCGAAAGCCGCTCAAACTCGCGGATTTCAGGTAATATCTCGGTCGCAGCGGTGACATATGGATTTGGCCAGACAGAGCGCACCGCCTCGACGGCAAGCATCTCATTAGACCGGTTGGCATAACCGTTGACGAAAAACACGCAGACCGCTTCGCAGCCTGCAGCCACTAATTCTGTCGCGCGCTGTTTAACCTCATCCGTGTCGACCGGCTGTAGAACGGACCCGTCGGCGAGAACACGTTCGCGAACTTCCAGCCGGTTGGTGCGCTCCACGACAGGCTCAAAAGAACCTTTCAGCCCCCACGTGGTTGGCCGGTCGCGGCGGCGCATTTCCAGCACATCGCGAAAGCCCTCGGTGGTGATGATGCCGGTGCGCGCACCTTTGCGCTCAAGCAGGGCATTGGTGCCAACCGTTGTGCCGTGGATAACCGTGCTGATGCCTGCGAAGTCGGCGATGCGCTGCGCAATCCCCTCAACGAAACCGCGCGACTGATCATCCCGGGTGGATGGTACCTTCGTAACGGAAACCGCGCCGGTTACGGCGTTGAGGACGAAGACGTCCGTATAAGTGCCGCCAACATCGACGCCAACAACGAATGGACCAGCGGTCATGTGTTGGATGCCTCGGAAGTGCTGCGCTCTTTGTTGGCCGTGACATCGACAGTGCCATCAGCTGCAATCACGACGCCATAGTCTCGCGCAGCTGCCTCACGGCCAATGTAACCAAGCGCGACGTCGTGCGCGACGGTCGCTGGTGAGCGCTTCGATGGCAGCCCGTAACCGCCACCTCCTGGCGTTTCGAGGCGTACTTTCTGGCCGCGCCGGATGTCGATATCGACCATCTTGGATGCCATAGGTGGCGCATGCCAACCGTCGTCCTGTTCAAACGCAAATTGGTTGAGAGCAGCCGGCATGCCATCGACGACGCCGCGCGGTGGGAATCGGCCACGCTCGCCAAACAAAAATACATCGGCCTGTTCTTCGAGTAACTCGATTTCGTAGATCGCACCAAGGCCACCGCGGTATTCGCCCGGGCCGCCTGAATCAGGCCGTAGCGCCCATTGCGTGAAGCGGACCGGATATGCGGCTTCAAGGATTTCGAGTGGCGGGATCGTGGCAGTTGAGATCGGCGCGTTGCCATGGTTGAGGCCATCGCCGCTGCTGTGGGCACCGTGTCCGCCGCCAAAGAACGAGAACATCACCCATCGCCTGCCATCCGAGCGATGTCCGGCGAGCGAGAGTGCATTGATGGTGCCATACGCGCATGCCATCGCCGACTCCGGCCTCAGCTGAGCGATCGCCTGGAACACAACATCGATCAGGCGCAGTATGGTTTCGGTATAGCCGCCAACGGGTTTCGGCGCGGTAACAGCCAGCAACGAGTCATCGTCAATTTGGAACTCAACTGGCTCCAGAACGCCGGCGTTGGCTGGCACATCATCGAAGACGTGTTTCAGCGCGACGTAACACGCTGCAATGCATGTTGATCGAGATATGTTGACGGGCCCCATGCAGGCTGGCGACGAGCGTGTGAAATCGAGCACCATACGATCGCCTTCGATCGTCATGTCGAGTGCAATCTTCAGCGGCTCATCATGGATGCCGTCATTGTCTAGGTAATCTTCAGCTGAGACCGTGCCGGACGGCAGGCTTTCGATCTGCGCGCGCATCATGGTGGCGGCACGTGCTTGCAGCTCCTCAAAGCACTCCGAGATCATGTCATCGCCATAAGCTTCAAGCAGTGATGTCATCCGTTTGACGCCAAGTTCAAGCGCATTGATTTGACCGTTGAGATCTCCAAACAGCGACATCGGCTGCCGTGAGTTTGCTGACAGTATGTCGATAATGTCCTGGCGATATACACCTTTGTCATAGAGTTTCACCGGCGGGATCAGCATGCCTTCCTGAAAGCATTCAGTTGCCGCCGGATTGTAGTTGCCCGGCACGTTGCCGCCGACATCATGCCAGTGGCCGACGGAGGCGAGCCAGCAAAACACCTCACCTTTGCTGAACACCGGTTTGACTAGGCGAAAATCGGACAGATGCGTGCCGCCGTCATAAGGATCGTTAAAGATCCAGACGTCGCCTTCGTGGACGCCATCTTGCGTTGCCGCCTTGTCGATCACGGCCTTAACGCCAAACGCCATGACACCAACGAAAATCGGCAGGCCGGACTTGCCCTGCACCAACGTCTTGCCGGACTTGGCATCGTAGATGCCGTGCGACGCGTCATGGGCTTCAGCGATGATCGGATTGAACGCGGAGCGAAACAGCACGGCATCCATCTCGTCGGCGATTTGTTCGAGCCGACCTTTCAGGATCGCAAGCGTTACGGGATCAATGGCCATGATGCGGCGTTCTCATTGGAAACGGGCCAAGGGAGTGGCAAGGGATGATGCCCTGTCTAATGTTTGTCATGGAACATGGATCGTGTCACTTTCAATGCGAGCAGATACGCGAACTATCTCGAGGTTTTTGGGGCGCCGCACGTCGCGCCGGGAGGTCTATATGCGTCCGTGGTCAGGCATCATCACCGAAGACGAAGACAAGCGCTATGACGCAGCTGGGTTCGGCCGGCTGGGTAGTATCGGCAAGCGCCCCGCGTTGTTGATCATCGATGTGCAGTATCGCACTGTCGGAAAACAGCGCGCGCCCTATTGGGAGGCGATCAAACAGTACCCAACAGCGTGCGGAGAAGATGGCTGGCGCGCAGTTGATCATATCGCACCGCTGCTGGCCGAGTTTCGCCGATTGGGATTGCCGGTGCTCTATCCGCATGTTGCCCGTAAGAACGTCGACACAGACGGGGGGCGCTTGGCGGAGAAAGTGCCATCGATCATGACGATCGACGAAGCCGGCTACGAATTCGTCGAGGAAGTGGCACCTGTATCAGGCGATGTGGTGCTGCCAAAGAAGCATCCGAGCGCGTTCTTTGGTACGCCGCTTGTCAGCCATCTGATTGATCTCGGTGCAGACACGTTGTTTGTAACGGGATGCACGACGAGCGGCTGTGTACGCTCGTCGGTTAGCGATGCGTTTGCGTATAATTTCAAGGTGATCGTACCCGAAGAGTGCGTCTATGACCGCTCGCCGACATCGCACGCCGTCAACCTGTGGGACATGAACGCCAAGTATGCCGATGTGATGCCGACGGCGGATGCAATCGGGATGCTGCAAGCGTTGTCGGCTAAGGCATGACGGCGTCCAGTGATTTTGCGACGGATCTACTCGTCATCGGTGCTGGCGCCTGTGGCCTGGCAGCTGCGATCGCCGCACACGATGCCGGCATCAGCGTTGCCATCGCAGAAAAGCGCGACCGTCCGGGCGGAAATTCATCACTGAGTACCGGTTCTATTCCGGGTGCCGGCAGCAAGTATCAAAACGCAGCTGGCATTCAGGATTCGGCTGAGCAAATGATCGCTGACTTGCTTACCGTCAGCGGCCACCATGATGCGGACGCGTTGACGAACCTGATGGCACACCAGTCCGCGCCATTGTGCGAATGGCTGATCGATGATCTTGGCGCCCGCATGGAGTTGATCACGGCCTACAAGCACGTCGGGCATACGGTTGAGCGGCTGCATGCGCCACGTTCGCGTCGCGGTCAGGATCTCGTCGATGATCTGCTGGGCTTTGTCAGCGATCGCGGCATTCCACTCGCGGTTGGCAATGCCGTGACCGAACTGATTGAGCGCGACGGTGCCGTTGTCGATGCCCGCATCGGTGACGATGTGATCGCTTGCCGCAAAGTATTGCTCGCAACCAACGGCTTTGCCGCAAATCGAGCACTGGTCGCGCGTTTCTGTCCGGAGATTGCAGAGGCTGAATACTTCGGCGCACCGGGGAGCACAGGCGAGGCCATTGAGTGGGGTGAGAAGCTTGGCGCGGCGCTTGGCAACACAGCAGCCTATCAAGGCTATGCGGCGGTCGCTTATCCGCAAGGTGCGTTGTTGTCGTGGACGACCATCGAGAAGGGCGGCATCCTGGTCGGTCGCGACGGGCGCCGATTCGGCAATGAAGGCGCTGGGTATTCCGGGTTCGCGCCAAACGTGATGGCACAAGGTGAGTTTGCCTGGGCGATCTACGATCAACGCATTCATGCCGTCGCGATGGCCGAAGAAGAGTATGCCGAGATGTCAGACATGGATGGCATTCGATGGGCTGATACGCCGGCGGAGTTAGCCGCAATGGTCGGGATTGATGGAGCCGGATTAAAGGCCACGATTGACCAATACAATGCAGCAGCCCAGGGCCATAGCACCGACCCGTTTGACCGTCAGCACTTCGAACTGGCGCCGCTAATGCCTCCCTTCGGGGTGGTCACGGTCAAGCCGGGTTTGTTTCATACGCAGGGCGGCTTGATGGTCGATCAGCACGCGCGCGTGTTGCGTGCTGACGGACAGCCGATTGCAAATCTGTTCGCAGGTGGCGGCGCAGCGGTCGGTATCAGTGGTCGAAGTGGCGCCGGCGGATATGCGTCCGGCAACGGGCTGCTGACGGCGTTGGGGCTTGGACGTATTGGCGGACTGCGCGCGGCCGCCGAAGTTCGTGGTGAGGTTTGAATTTGTTCAAGTCGGTTTGATGAACGTCATATTGAAGCTATTAAAAACATGTTTTAAGCGAAGAAACTTCAATATTGGAGTTGTATTATGGAACGATCAGCACTGACGATTAGTCTTTATGCCTCTGATGTTGCCGCAGCGATTGCATTTTATGTTGATGAACGGCTCCCCGACGTTTCAAGTGGGTAGCCTGAGATCGAGTTTGCCAGCTATAAGGTAGGTGACGGCCTTCAAGGTCTTGCTGTTTCGGTAGCCGCGCGCCTTGGCTTTTGCGGCCTGGACGAGAGAATTGATGCCCTCGA